>CAZVTW010000040.1:0-22569 GCA_964629805.1 uncultured Bacteroidales bacterium
GAATCTTTTATAGATGAGTCAACTCATAGAAGTTCTTTATTGCCAAACTCTTCGTTTTTTTATCTCTATGTAATAGAGATGAATTCTCATCCGCCAGCTGACGGACAAAAATCATCCTTTTAGGAGTGGACTCATAGATAGAAGAAAAATATATCAAAAAAGGGACATTTGTCCCTTTTTTTGGAAAGGACAATTTGATTATTTTTTTTATACTCTTTTTCTCCTGATAAAAATTTACACACAGAAGTTGACAGGAACATCAGCTCAAAACTCAACAACCTCAATTTAATTGATTTTTAAAATCAATATTCTGAAAAATATGAGATTATTTGGAATTTATACGAAGAGACCTAACCAGTCCAATAAACCATTCATTTATATTTATTCAATGAAGAACTATGAAAAAAATAATTCAGAATGCTTTACATTCATTTAAAAAATATTGCGAAACTGATGATTTTTTAAATAAGGAGAACAAAAAAGAAGGATTTTACAGGGAAATATTCAGCATAAATTTTCACAGATTGTTGTGTCTGGCAATGTTATTTTGTTGACAATGAAGATTTTATTATGTCAGACCCGGACAGGCTACAGCAGGTACTTAATAATATCATTAAAAATGCCATTAAATACACTGAATTCGGTGAGATACAATTAAGTTATTCGCTCAAAGATAATTATTTGCATTTTTGTGTCGAAGATTCAGGTATCGGTATTCCAAAAGATGAGCAGCAGTTTGTCTTTGAAATATTCAGACAGGTTGGAAGGGATGGAGACCAGGCAGGTTCTGATATCAATAAAAGCGGAACAGGCCTGGGGCTTTCAATTTCGAAGGCGCTTATTGAGAAAATGGGTGGCAGGATTCATTTAGAATCAAGCTTAGGTCACGGAACAAAGGTTAATTTTACTTTACCCTATGTGAAAGGAGAAAGAAAAGAATCAAAACAAAAACGAACCATGGTTAAAGGTGAGAAATGGGCTGACAAAAAAATGTTAATTGTGGAGGACGATCTTGTAAGTATTGAACTCTATTATGAGTTACTCGAAAATACCGGGGTTGAGATTATTGTTGCCAAAACCGGAGATGAAGCCATAAAAAAAATAGAGCTAATACCGCAAATTGACATTGTATTGATGGATATACGGTTACCCGGGATGAGCGGCCTGAAGGCCACCGAAAAAATTAAACAAATAAATAAAACTGTTCCTGTTATCGCACAAACTGCTTATGCGATGCAGGATGATAAAAAAAAGAGTCTCAGTTCAGGATGTGATGGTTTTATTTCAAAACCAATAAATTCAAATGAGTTCTTTAATTTAATAGACACTTTTCTGAAGTAATATTCTAAATTAAAAAAATCAATATTTTTATAATTGTAGCAATAAATTTGCGTTTTACTTGTTGGTTATATTTAAAAGAATCGTAACCGAAACGATGAAATTAAAAAAATTCTCCTATAAAAAGGATTTCATTTCATTTTGAATTCAAATTTCGAAATTATATCTTTGAAGCATATTGAAAATTTGGATTTATTTATGTAGCTGTTAGATTTATATGTTTAGGAAAAAATATCTTAAACCACTGAAAGCATTAGATTTCAGAAAGATGATGAAATTGAAAATATCTCCGGGCGGAAGATACCTTTATGATTTAATCCACGTTAATAATGGTAATATCCGGCACAGCAACCGGCTTAAAAGCAATAATTTAATTTCCGGAATTAAAGTAGCACAAAATCCTGGAAAAGTAGCTGTCGATATTGAATTATTGATCCGCGAAGCTGATGAATATCATATTAAACTTCTTGATGACAAAGGTAAAACAAAATTTGATATTGATGAAGGCCTGATGGAAGCCGGATATTACAGAAAATCATTTGATGCTCATGAACTTACCAACGGCACCTATTTTGTTCTTGTGGAGAATCATATTTCAAGGAGTATTAAACGACTAAGTATTTTATAAATACAGTATATTTAATATCTTAATATACCTTTTCCTTTTTATTTTTCTGAGGTGCACCATCTATTGCTTTAGTTGCATCACAAAAAATGAATAACCGTAGAATTTATTATATTGTTTAAAAATATTGATTTCTTTCTTCAAATTTTCCAGGACCGATGTTTCACCTGATTTTTTATGTTTGGTTTTCAGAATATTAATTACATCCTGCATGGGTTTATAAAAATCATCTAACCAGGAAGAAGAGGGTAGTTTGAACCAGTCAATGAGAGCATAACCGCAATTGTTTATGATATCAATGTTTTGATCAATGGTTTTTATTGAAGGATATTTTTTTTCCCAATATTGAACCAATTCTTCAGGCGGATCATCAGAGAACCAGGTGACATTAGTCAAAGATAAATATCCCTTTTTTTTGAGAAGTTTTTTCCATGATCTCAGGCCTGTTTCCAGTCCGATGATGTAAACCGCGCCTTCGGACCAAACCAAATCAAAATTATTCTCCTCAATGGGAAGTTGATTCATATCGGCTTTTATTGTTTTGATCTGATTACCCAGACCAGCCTGATTAGCTTTTTTATCCAAAGTTTCCAGAAAGGGCTGATGGTTATCTACAGCCGTTATCTGTCCTGAAGATACTTTTGCCAGCTCAATGGTTTGTGCTCCTTTTCCGCATCCGATATCAAGAATATTTGGTTTTTCCGGCAGGTCTTTGCATAGTCTGAATGCCCTGATGGTAGATTTTGCATCCCCGGGCCCCTGACGTGGCAATCTCTCATAGATTGAGTAATAAAAATTTTTGTTCATAATCAACCTAAATATTTAGTACTTCAAATCTAACGAATAATTATGATTAAGCCTAAAAATTTATGCTATAATCATCTATTTATTTTGCATATCTCAATTTTTAGTATTTCTTTCGATAATATATGATAATCGCCTTTTCCGGTCAGTTTAACCATAGCTTTTCACACTTGCTTTTTGTGGACAAGCAATAAATAGAATTAAATCTTTTTTGAAGATTATACACTTCATCCTGAAAGCAAAATAAATCAAATATATAATACCTTGCAAAAGGTGGGTATAAAAATACTGTTGTTTCATCATAAAAATTTTTGTAAATTGTATGGTTAATAAACTTAAAACCCCATCAATGATGAAACGCAGGACATTTATCAAATTGAGTGCATTTGGAGGAGCAGCCCTTCAATTTCACAACCTTCTCGGGATTGATTATTCCAAAGTAAAATATGATATGCCAAAACGTCTACTGGGTAAAACAGGCGAAAAAATATCCATTGTCGGGCTTGGCGGGATTATGCTGCGAAATAACGGGCAACAATTTGCTCATGAAATTGTAGCCGAAGCTTATGACAACGGTATTGATTATTATGATGTAGCGTCAGCCTATGGTAATGCCGAGGAATTATTAGGTCCTGCTCTTGAAACATACCGGAAAAATTGCTTCCTGGCCTGTAAAACCAACAAGCGAACTAAAGAAGAATCCGAACAGGAACTCAATGAATCACTCAAAAAACTCAGAACGGATTATATTGATTTATACCAGTTTCACGCATTGAACGAACCCGGTGAAGTAAAGACCATATTTGGAAAAAGCGGCGCTATTGAAACATTTGAAAAAGCAAAAAAAGAAGGAAAAATCCGGTTCATTGGATTTTCTGCTCACGATGAGGCTGTTGCTCTAAAAGCAATGGACATGTATGATTTTGACACGATACTCTACCCCCTCAATTGTGTTTGCTGGCATAAGGGAAATTTTGGGCCTAAAGTCTATTCAACAGCAAAAGAAAAAAACATGGGCATCCTGGCCCTGAAAGCGGTAGCAAAAACTGTTATTCCGAAAGGTAAAGAAAAACCTTACAAAAACATGTGGTATGTTCCTTTTGAAAATGAAGAGAAAATGTTCAGGGCTATCAGTTTTACATTGTCAAAAGACCTTACATCTACTGTTCATGCCGGCGATGAAAAGTTTTTCGGCAAAACCATTGAATTTGTCAGGACACATAAGGACATCATAGCGCCCAGTGAAAACGACATTGCAGAGATGACAGATGGTGTTGAACCTCTTTTCAGATATTCCGGTTAATCCCGGTTTTGTTTCAAAAAAACGACCCACTGGTCATTATCCGGTGTTGTGATGAGGGAAGGATTTTTCAGCACCTGTGGATTTCTCCAGGTAGCAGACCTGATGTGCAACCACCTTGCTTTGTAAATACCAGGTTCTGCCTGTATCTTTATTTCACCCTGACCCGGAAAATACACAGCATATTCTTTACCAGGCACAGCAAGACAAAAAGCTTCATTGTTTTTCCGGTCAATGAGAAAATCGTTAGCAGGCACATGATTGAAAAAATCCATGGAATCAGTCAGCATTCGCATGCTCTTAATATGTTTTTGAGCTAAAGGACTCAGTCCGTGGCCATACGGCGGGCGGTGGAACCTGACCGAAGCATGACCTGCGAATACATTCCGCCAGAATCTTTCCTCTCCATCCTTAAAAGAACCGGCCCAGTCTTTGGTATATTCCTCGTAAATTGTCCCGCCATAGATTTTAACATTGTTTACTGGTCTGATTTTTCCTGTTTTTTTTACCAGGTTTCTCACATAAAGCGCTGACTTGTAATGAACTTCCCCGTTCTGTGCATTATTGTTTGACACATCAACAAAATCATACAGGTCAGGAGAATTAATGGTGTTTGCCACTTTTGACCGGTCAAGGAAGGGATGAGTCGCTTTCTCCTGTTGTCTGACTCCTTCAACATGCCCGTCTGTCGGATCCCAGTTGTCCCACATTTCTGTGATGTAGATTGTTTTACCCTTTTCTTTTGCCTTTGCCCTGATGTATTTAGCCCAAAAAACACCCCATTCAGGTCTGGCGTTGGTTTCATTATCAATACAATATAAAACATGCTGATAATTAAGGCAATATAATAAAATTTTATCAATAAACTGCTTTTGATATTTCAGCATAAGTTCATTGTTATTGATGTCAGGAACAGTTTCAAAAAACGGATTTACTTTGAACTGGGCTGTATGTTTGATTTCTTCGGGGAGGTGAGATTCCTCTGATGTATAATTCAGGTTGTTTTTCGGATTAAACACATTTTCTGCCCAACTGGCAGGAAACTGATAGAAATCATATGTTGCCCATAGTTCAACCTGGATAATGATGTTTCTCTCCCGGGTAAATTCCAGGAAGTTTACAAAACGCTGCCAGTATTTCGGATTGGGTTGGTTCAGATCATACAATCCATCAGTTTTTGTGTATGGCTTTTCATTTCCGCTATCTCTGCTGCTCATGGTGCATCTCAGGTAGTTCCCCCCGGCGGAAACCAGTAAATCAAGATGATTTTGTACATCCTGAATTTGAAAGACATTGTCTTCTGCGGATCCGCCAATCAACAAAACGGGTTTTTTATTGTATGACCAATAAAATGGATTTTCAGAATAAATCATTATACCTGATTTTGAATCACCTGGGAAAGAATG
The DNA here is from genome assembly GCA_964629805.1 of uncultured Bacteroidales bacterium. GTDB lineage: Bacteria > Bacteroidota > Bacteroidia > Bacteroidales > CAZVTW01 > CAZVTW01. Next base: position 5,474 of record CAZVTW010000040.1, read on the forward strand.
TTGACCTTTTACCACGGTAAATAAAATAAAGTTAAAAGAAATCAAAATTATTGTTGCCGGGATAAAAGATATTAGTTTTTTCATGATGCTGATTTTTGATTATTACTGCTTGTCATGCAAATATAATATAAATATTTTTTTTATTAAGCAATGAAAAATCATCCATTTCTGAAAAAAACTTCTTATTTTTATTTTTTCTAATCAGTTTCATGATTTGATCTTCAAAATCAATATACTAACAATCAATAATTTACTAAAACTAAAACTTTAATTCCATGAGTGATAATAATGTAAACAGACGTTCTTTTATTAAAAAATCCACAGTTTTGACAGCAGGCTTAGGCGCTGTATCAGTACTTCCTTCAAACATTTGGGCCGGCACTGTGCCCCCGAGTGACCAATTAAATGTAGCCCTTATTGGTTGCCGGAGCAAAGGATTCGGGATACTTAAAAATCATTTGGACTTTGAAGGTACTAATTGTGTTGCTATGTGCGATGTAGACAACAATATCCTGAATGAACGTGCCGCTGAAGTTCAAAAAAATTATGATCAAAAACCCAAACTGTACAAAGATTTTCGTAAGATGCTTGATCAGAAAGATATTGATGTTGTGATTGTTGGCACACCAGACCATTGGCATTGTCTGAACACTGTTTATTCACTTCAGGCAGGGAAAGATGTGTATGTTGAAAAACCAATGGCCAACACCATTGAGGAATGTAATATCATGGTGAAAGCAGCCAACTATTACAACAAAATTGTACAAGTAGGTCAGCAACAGCGAAGCAACGAAGTTTTTATTGAAGTTATGAAACTGATTAAAAACGGAACAATTGGTTCGCTACGCAAGGTGAATATGTGGGCGAATTTTAATTACGGATTAGGCGCTACACCGGCAATGGACGGACCTGTTCCCGAGGGTGTTGATTATAACATGTGGCTTGGTCCGGCTCCCAAACGACCTTTTAATGAAAATCATTTTCACGGAAGCTGGCGTCATTTCTGGAACTATGGCGGTGGTATGTTTTCTGACTGGGGTGTTCATCTTGTTGATATGGGCTTATGGGCAAAAGACCAGGTTAAAGCGCCAACCCAGGTCATGACCTTTGCAACAAATAACAGTTCATTCAAAAAGAAACGGGACACTTTTGACACCATGAATGTCATTTATCCGACAAAAAATTATGTCATTAATTATGATATGACTGCCGGTGTGCAGGAAGGGCCGTATCCGTTGATGTATGGCGTTGCCTTTATTGGTGATAAAGCAACCATCAAAGCAAACCGCAACAGTTATGAGTTGATCCCGGAATGGGACAATAAGAAAAAGGAACATATGACCGAAGCAAAAGAATTTACCAAAGGAAAAGAATCACACAGCGAACATGTCCGTAATTTTATTGATTGTGTCAAGTCACGTACCACTCCTGCATGTCCGCCTGAAGTTGGCAGGGTTGCCGCTCTCCACGTTCATGTAGCGAACATTTCTGCCAGGATAGGCGAACCGGTTCTTATCTGGGATGATAAAAACAACAGATTTACTAATTCTGAGACAGCAAACAATTATATTGTTCCTAATTACCGTTCACCCTGGACGTTGCCTGAGGTTGGATAATTACAAAGAATAGTTTTTAATAATTAAATCTTCGCCATAAGTCTCATCCAATTTATTAAATTCTGCGGGGTCAAATGCCGGATTTAATGTTGTTGGTACAGGAGCATTGGTCTTTTGCCTCCATGATTTTAATATGTTGTGGAGGTTCTTTGCTATCTCAGGCAGGCTGTCAACAAGGTTCATTGATTCACCAATATCATTTTTCAAATCATACAGTTCCAGCTTGCCGTTTTCAAAATATTCCACCAGTTTATATTTTACTTTTCGGACTGCCGAACATGGTCTTATCCGCATATTGTCGCCGGGGTGATATCCCTGGAGATAAGCCGGGAAATGCCAGAATAATGTATCCCTGTTGAGTTTTCCTTTGCCTTTCAACAAAGGAAGTATATTGACGCCATCTAAAGTTTGCTCCGTATCAGGGGTGTTTGTCACATCCAAAAAAGTTGGATAGAAATCTGTTCCAATAACCGGGAAATTGCATTTTGAGCCGGTTTGAATCATTCCCGGCCATGAAATGACGAGCGGAACACGAATCCCACCTTCGTAAATCGTGCCTTTGTGCCCCCGTAAAGGTTTCATTGATGTAAATTGAGCAACACCGCCATTGTCAGAAATAAACACAATGATTGTATTTTGACGCAGATCAAATTTTTCCAAAGCATCAAGAACTTTCCCAACGCTTATGTCCACACTTTCAACCATAGCTCCGTATTCCGCATGGTTATGAAGTGTCCCTTTTTTTTTGTTTTCATATTTCTTGATGAGGTCTTTTCGTCCTTCAATCGGAACATGCACAGCATAGTGTGCGAAATACATGAAAAAAGGATTTTTCCGGTTGTTCCTGATAAAATCTATTGCTTCAAATGTCAGTGTATCTGTTAAATAAGTTCCTTCTTCAGTCTCCGCCAGGTTAGGGTAATCAAACGGGCTGTAATAACCACCCAGATAAGGCCCTCCCTGGTGATATCCTGCAACATTATAATCAAATCCCTGTTTAGTGACCGAGGCAGAATCTCCAAGATGCCATTTTCCGAGGTGTATAGTGGAATAACCGTTGTTTTTGAGGGCTTCTGCCATTGTGGTTATATTTGTATCCAGGACTGTTTTGTTGGGTATGGGAACCAGTTTGCGGATTTCATCATGCCCGCGGGCCGGATCGCCAACAGTATAGATGCCGTGACGCGGAGTATATTGCCCGGACATCAGGCAGGCCCTGCTTGGTGCGCAATTGGGGGCATTGGCATAGGCATTTGTAAAAATCATGCCGCTTTTGGCCAGGGCATCGATATGTGGGGTGTCATAATAATCACTGCCCATGTATCCTGCATCTTTCCAGCCAAGATCATCAATGTTAAACAAGATGATGTTGGGCTTTTCCTGTTGTTTTGATTCATTTTCTTCCGGGCGAATGCAGGAGTGAGCCAAAAACGCAATAAGAGCAATGGCTGATAATTGAAAGACCGAATTGGTTTTTATTTCTTTTTGCATAGGATTGATTATTTGATGTGTTTTTTCAACATAAATGAGTCCACTCCTAAAAGGATGATTTTTGTCAAAATCGAGCTGCCCCGTGCATATAAATTGTCAGGGGCATTTGAAAATTTTAAACCGGAGTTAACTTATAAATGCATCAAAATTATTAAAAAAAATCATGATTTCTAGTATGAATTTGCTCAATAGTCTATCGTGTCAAATTAAATTTGCATGATTGAATTATATGATATAGTTTTGTAAATGTGATTTGGTGAAAGTAATGAGTTTTACATTGCTTTTTAAAAGGGAATCCGGTGAACCGTTGATTTGCGGAAACTCCGGAGCAGTACCCGCTACTGTAATTCTCCCTGAGGTTTGCCATACCCTGGTCACTTTTCGCCGGCAGGCGAATGGGAAGGCGGCAAGCCGGTTCAGTATCCGAACAGGAGATAAGCCAGGAAACCTGCCAAATCAAAATAGTCATTACTTTCGGGTAAAAAGCTCAATGATGTTATGTCCGTTTTAATGTTATTCTGTTTTTTTAATCCTGGGGTGAAATAATAAGTATTTCTTTCATGGACTGCATGGAAGAGACGTGGCGTTTAATGGTCATTATTTTAATCATTAAAATATCAACCTATGGTACAAAATGTAGAGTCTATCAACACATTTACAAACGAAAAAGAATCTGAAACGTATCAAAAACAGTATTCCTCATCTTTTGTAGATAAATGGGATGAATTAATTGACTGGGATAGCCGTCGATCAAGTGAAGGTGATTTTTTTATCAGATCGCTAAAAGAAACAGGGGCAAAAAAGATTCTGGATGTTGCAACAGGAACAGGTTTTCACTCGGTATCACTGATACGTGAAGGATTTTGCGTGCACAGCCTGGACGGAAATGCCAACATGTTGCAAAAAGCATTTGAAAATGCCAAAAGACAAGGTATTGTATTGCGTACAATCCAATCTGACTGGCGTTGGCTAAGTAAAGACATCCATGAAAAATACGATGCAATCATTTGCCTGGGTAATTCATTTACTCATCTTTTTGATGAAAAAGACAGGATAAAAGCACTGGCAGAATTTTACTCTGTCCTGAAATTTGACGGGACATTGGTTATTGATCAGCGCAATTATGATGTAATCCTGAACAGGGGGTTTAAAACCAAACATACCTATTATTATGCCGGGGAAGGCGTTAAAGCGGAACCTATCAAAGTCAACAATGATTTGACAATATTCCGGTATGAATTTAAAGACGATTCGGTATTTCATCTTAACATGTATCCTTTACGTAAAGAATATGTGGTTAATTTATTAACAATGACGGGTTTTATGGATGTCAAAACATTTGGCGATTTCAAGGAAACCTATCATGACGATGATCCGGATTACTTAATTCACGTTGCAAAAAAATAAATATGCAGAAGATATGTCCTTTTTGCGGCAATTCTTTTGAATGCAAAAATGATGACATTCTGAATTGCGATTGTATTCATGTTAAAATATGCCCTGAAGCACGATCATACATAGCGCAGCATTACGATGACTGTTTGTGTGTTTCCTGCCTCAGGGCTATTAATAAGGAATTTATTTCTCAACCGGTAAATATTCAACAAGTATGAGGATGATGTGATAATTGTTAATGTTATTTTTTGGACGATTGTTGGAATATAATTGCAACACGGTTTGATTGTCCAATTGTCAGACTTAAGAATTGCAAATGTATTTCATCTGAGGCTGCAAGCCTGTTTATTATTTTTTCGGCATACCAGAGATCGGCATTTTCATGTATCTTAGGTATATCCTCAATTATTAACCGTCTGACTAAGGAATATATAATTGAGTTTACCTGCAATTTATCATTCAGCAGGAAATGAATAATGTTATGATATACAATGTAATACGTTCTTTTGTATTATCAATTTGGATGGAATAATTGTCTAAATCCTTTGAATATTTTTTATTTTATCAAATAGAGTTGTTGCATTATCTGCTGAAAACAAAAATTCTTGCATATTCAGCCTGGAATCTTTAATGCCCAGAATATTTGAATGTGTAAAGTTTATGTATTCGCCGAAATTGAGAGGATAAACATGCCGAATGAACCTACGTGTTACCAAATCGGCGGTTGATTGCAATAAATGTGCCGAACTGCCTGTTACAACAGCAAAAGCGATCGGGAACATATCGTACAGAATCTTTAAATCTTGTGCTCAATTAGGACCTTCATGCACTTCATCGAACAGAAGGACGATTTTTTCTTTATATGTCCAGAGGTTTCTTTTTGCAAAATATTTTTCTATTCCCTCGTGCAATTCTTTGATACCAACCTTGTAGTTTTTTAGTCTCCCAAGATGGAAAAAATAAATTTTTTCTGTATGGTGGTGGAGCATACATTCAGCAGTTTGCCAAAGCAATGTTGTTTTGCCAACACCACGTAAACCTGCAAGACCAATCATTCACTGAGAAAACCTTCAAAAGTATCGAAATCTGCTTAATTTCTGAGTATTTTTTTTGCTGCCCCAGTCAAATCGAATATGCCTCATTACTATTATTCTTAAGCATTTGACACAATATTAAAGCACTGATTTGAATTTTAAATATATTTCGCGTCATATTTATGAGTACACTCCTAAAAAACCTTAATTCTTCATACACTGAGTTATGTTAGTAGCACCGAGACAAGTTGCATTACATGCACAGTATTTCATATCATTTCCTTTATCCAAACATCATATATTTAGTTCCAAATAAACAGCGTTTTTGGCCAAACATCAAAAAGATTTGAATAAAGCAACCTGAGGCATTACTTTTATCTAAAAAAAATTTCTTTCATCATGCAACGCAGATACGACATAGATTGGCTCAGGGTTATTGCTATTATATTGCTGCTATATTTTCACACAGCCATGATTTTTGTTGAAGAGTGGGATTGGCACATCAAAAACGACCAGCTTAGCTACCTGTGGCTGGAATTTAATTTTTTCCTGTCTAAATTCAGGATGCCGCTTTTGTTTTTTATCTCAGGTGTTGGCACCTGGTTTGCCCTGCGGGAAAGGTCATACTGGCAATTTATCAAAGAACGTCATAACAGGCTCATCATACCACTCCTGTTTGGCATGCTGGTTATTGTGCCCCCGCAGATTTATTTCGAGCGATTGTTTGAAGGGCAGGAATTCGGGTCTTTCCTTGATTTTTGTCAAACGGTTTTCGAAATGAAACCTTATCCTGCGGGAAACTTAAGCTGGCACCATCTGTGGTTTATCCTCTACCTGTTTTTTTATTCTGTTGTCGCTGTTCCGCTTATTATGTTCTTGCGTTCCTGTAGCGGGAAAAAATTCCTTAATGGGTTCATACAAAATACCGGGAAATATTCAATTTACCTCTTTTCTGTTACAACACTTGTCGTGTTGTTGGTTTTATGCTCCAGATACCCCGAGTTTCTCGATGGAGGAATCTACTCAACAGTAACCGGAAACCAATGAATATAATAATTATTATTTCGCTTCAGTAATCATTACCACAATTTTATTAAAATCTGCTGCTGTATTGATGATTTCGCGAAACTGCGAATATCGGCTTAACGGATACCTGATGTTTTTATAATACTCTTCAACAGTAACTATCAGTATATTATCCTCAATTTTATACCCTGAAACAAACCCCATTGTTTTTTCCTGGCCTTCAGGATACTGTTTGTCAATTTCCAGGGCATCCAAACCTTTTATTTCATAGCCCTCAGGTATGTGAAATCGTATCTTCCTGATAAGCTGATGCGGAAATGGGATTGCGATATCCGACTGACGGTCCTCTTCCTGGTACATTTCAACCTGCTCGCCAATGAGTTGTCCAATCCTGAATAAATAATTTTTCCCTGCATGTTCTGTTAAAGAACTCAGTTGGCATTTGCTTTTAATAACAAAAGGAAGTTTATCAGGCGGAATTTCATGGTTATAATCAATGACATCCTGCTCAAGAATTTCGGTATCGGGCCCAACACGTTTTGTAAATGAATTGATAGCCTCTTCTTTTTGTTCATCATTCAAAAGAAAGTAATATGGCTGGATAAACATGGCCGAGTAACCCGCCAGGGTATATTTTGCATGTATGGTCGTGGTTGCAAATTGTTCGCCTGGGCGGACATCCAGCTCGGAAAGGACGTAGCTGCCTGTGTCTGTGCATCCAGGAATGGTTTTAATTTCAGCGACTGCTGTTTGTATATTACCAATATTTACCGGTTTAAGAAACAAAGCATCATTATCCATGTAAATATGCGGATACATATCATACCTGTATGCCATGTTAGTGGGAGCAAGATATGAATCATATGCCGGAAAATAGACCAGGTAGTCATTTAAATAATGCCAGGAAATGAAGTCTTTATCAAAACGGATTTTCGTCCGGTCAGTGGTGATGACCAGGCGGTGATCAATATCAAGATGATCAAAAAGCAAGGTGTACAATTTTACCATGTCATCCGGTCTGGCAGTTTTTTCTTCTATTGAAGCTGAAACATCAGTCAATTTTTCCCTTTTAAGGTCATTTCTTATTGTAATTTCGCGTTTTAGCCATTTTTCAGCTTTTATTATTTGTTGTTCTCCTTGTTTGTTCTCCAGTCCAATTTGTTTTGTGAGTTTCTTTATGTTTCGCCGTTCCTTTCCTGTTGCATTGCAAAAAACAGTGTAAAGTTGCCGGGCAGCCGCATCCCAGGAGTAATGTTCTGTATGTGCCTGGTCGGTGTGATATGAAAATTTGTATTCCAGTCTGACAAAACCGGCCACATAATCAGCATATTTTTCAGCTTTATACCCAGGGACAGAATCATAATAATATATGAGATGATGCTTGTCGTTGAGAATAGTATCCTGCACTTCCGGTTCGAAATTGTATGGCTTTGCTGTAAAAATGTATTCTAATGGTGAAATTATTTTGACAACAGCGCTTTTTATCAGATAGTTATCATGCAGATAGACATTGCCGTATAGTTTACGGGGTTTTGAAATTGCATAAAGAACCTCAACATCACTTCCTTTTTGCACACCTTCTAAGGCAAACATTTTGTAAGTACCTTTGTCCTCCAAATTTTCAACTTCTTTCATGTTTTTCTCATCAACTTCAATAATGTCGCCCTGATTGGTGATTGTCCTTGCTTTAAGCTCCAGAATTTCACTTGTGCCTTTGAGCGGAACATAGACTTTATTGAATGTATTAACTGCTTTTTCACCATTAATTCTTATTCTGTAATGAGTCGTAACAATCATTTCATCTCTGAGACCCAGACCTGAAGGATATTCGATTGTTTTGTTGTTGAAAAGGTACACATATGGTTCTTCCAGCTCCTTCGCTGTTAGCTCGTGACCTGACGGAACTTTTTTCCACAAGGTGTCAGTACTTCCGGACTCCTGCGCTGATACCCGAAGAGCAAACAAAAAGTGTAGTGTTAAAAAAATCAAACTAACCCGACTCATATTTTTATTGTTTTTTAAGTTCAACCGTTTTTAATGTTGCTGTCTGCAGGTTCTCTATCACCTCTTTCATTTCTTTGATTTGTTTTTGATAGAGCAGAATACCATCAACAAAGAATTTCCCTGCATGTACAATGCTGCTGTCCTTTTTTTTATATGTCAATTCATAGCCGGCAACAGCCCCCTCAAAAGAATCATTTCCGGGAATAGAGACAGGGATATATTTTTCAGGCACTTTGAGTACATAATAAAAAGAGGTCACCGATTTATGAGAAATTGACATCATCGTATCTTTTTCAAGGTCTTTGCTAACTGTCTGTGCTTTCATTCCGCCGAGATTCATGTTAATATATATTTTTCCGTCAAGATTGAGAGCATAATCAGGTATCATAAAATTATACCGGATTTTTAGTTCTTCATCTTTTTGATATTGATTCAGAATATTATAATCAGTTAGTGTAAATTTATTATTTCCTTTTTGCAGGAGTGCAGACAAATATTCCTTTATTTCTGATTTCTTGCTGCGATCAATACGACGGGCAACCGAGGATTTTCTGTACCCGCCAAAACCGGCAACACCCCGCCCTTTAAGTGTTGTGCCATCTATCCTGAGAGTGACAGAATCCATAAAAAAATTTTTTTCTTTTTCAATGACAGGGACTTTCCTGATGAGATACTCAGAATCGCTAATGCCAATAAGCGCCTCTTTGCCCTGTATATGGTCGGGTGGCAGGTAAAGAGAAGAATAACTGTCTGTTGCATCCAGGAAAATAATCGAGTCTTCTATCATTGTCGTAGCAATCATGTGATTGTCAACTATGGGAGAATGCACATCCGAATATGAATACGGAAGGTCTCTGGTGCCTATCCATGTAAAGTACCCGGGAAGCCCGGCAGCATGTAGCATTGATACAAGCAGGGATGACATACCTTTACAATCGCCATATTTTTTATGTAAAACATTTCCTGGTGAGTCTGGAATGAATCCTGAATATCCGTCTTCAAATGCCAGGTAGTTAATGTTGTCCTGCACCCAGTAAAATATTCTTCTGGCTTTATCTTCATTGTTTGTTGCCCCTGTGATCAATGAATCCACCAGTAACTGAATAGGTGCGGGTGGAGTAGGGGGATGATTGTCAATAAATGACCTGTACCAGGCATAGAGGTCATGAACTCCTGTCAGAATATTTTTTTCTCCGTTTTTAGTCCGGAATTTTTTGATGTAAGGAATAATGTGTAGATTCGTGTATCCGGCAGGAACGCTTTGATGAGTAAAATCCGGCCATGGTAATTTTTCTGCGGTAAATGTAATCGTCGTTTCTTTTCTTTTTTTCACAACTGATTTCTTAATCTTGTTAGCATTGTCATTCATAATAATATAAGCAATGTCAACTGATTTGGGAAATGTGATGCTGAATTCCGACCTGATGACCGGCAGATAGGAAGAAAAATAAAATGCAGATAAAAAATGCGGATCAGATAGTTTTTCCGTATGCTCAAGTATGGTCCGGTCTCCTTTATTTATTTTCGGAAATATGATGTGTTTAACTTTACCGTCGTCAAAAAAGTTTGATCCGCCAAATTCATCTTTTGTCCTGATATCTTTGATTTTTCTTTTTTTTCCGGAGGCCGTTTTCAGCCAGGCATCGATATCTTCAACCAGAATGAATGAATTATAATAAATCACTTCATCTCCAAACATATGATGTTTTCCTGAGAGAAATAGTTTTTCAACATGATGGTCGCTTGATATTTGTAAAGAATTCCCGTTATTTTCTATTGTCAGGTGTTCTGCTTTTTGAAGAAATATGGCTGCCTTACCATATTTTTCATAAAGCTTGTCTATGTCTTTATTGGGGTATTGTGATTCTGCACCGAATGAAAAATAAATAAAAAATAAAAGAAGATTATATTTTGCAGATTTATTTATCACATCTTTCGTCATATCTGTATGTCTTTGTTTTTAATAGTGTTCCAGTCTCATCAAAATATTTCCAGGTGCCGTGTTTTTTATCCATCAGGTAATATTCTGTATGTTCCACATTGCCATTTGAATAATAAAAACTGCATTTACCATTCAGTTCATCAAAATAATACTGTTTTTTTGATTTTTTCCTCCCATTTTCATCATATTCAGTGACTGTGCCGTTAAGTTGTCCGTCTTTATAATTTTCAGAGCGGATAAGATTTCCATCAGGCGAAAAGACATCTCTTTCTCCATTGAGATATCCGTACTTATAAGTTTCAGTGACTGATTTATTGCCATTTGGGTAAAAGGCCAAAATTTTGCCTGTTTCTCCCGGCAGAGGAATATCTTTCATAAAGCTATAAGCGCTGTCAGGATATGAAAATCCTGTGAGAGTTCCGTTAAGGTATGTTTTTCTATAAGCAGGCAATTCGTTTTTAGCATATAATATTGAAAAACCGTGTTTTTCCCCGTTTTTATAGTGAATTTCCTCTTTTAATCCACCATCCTGGTAAAAATATCGCCATTTTCCTACTTTTTTACCAAGATAATAAGTCCCTGTTTTTTTAGGTTTCCCTTTTTCATGATACCAGGTCCAGGTGCCTGTTTCGTCTCCAAGCAGGTAATGCCCTTGACAGAATAAACTCCCGTCTTCGTAATACTTTTGAAAGATTGAATCTATCTTGCCATTGCAATAAAATCCTTTGGTTTTTATCTTCCCGTTAGTATGATACCGGAAAAATGGCCCGTTAAGTTTGCCGGATTTGTACCTGAATGTTGCCTTTTTTCTGCCGTTAAATGCCAGGATGTCAATTTTACCTGTCCCGTTGTTCAGATGGGCTGTGTCTGAAACCAGACCCAATGTATCATAAAAGATGATGTAATTAAGCAGACTATTTTTATAATATTCTTCAAACCAAAGATTACTATTTGGCAGGTAATATTCCTGGTATCCCTCATACTTCCCCTTCAGATAATAATTCTTGTCATCAATTGAGCCGTCAGGAGTATAAAAAAGCCATTGACCTTCAGCCTCATCATCTTTGTACCACCCTTCTGACCCATTGTTACCATTAAGTCTGTAGTAGGTGTAGTAACCATCAACCAGCCCATTTTCAAAATTGTACTTATACTTAATTTCCCCGTTTTTGTAAAACTCTCTGTAAGTTCCCTCCAGCGTATCATTCTTATAATGTTCAATATATTGTATATTTCCGTTTTGGTAATAAAACGTCCATTTTCCTTCCTTTTGTCCTTTGCTGAGTTGTCCTTTTGTTTTTATTTGTCCTTCCGGGAAATAAGAATAAAAATGAATCTCCCCCATTTGTGTTTTTTCATCATGCAATGTATCTCCGTTCCTATCAAAACAGGTGAGGTCATTCATAACGCCGTTTTCAAAGTTGTATTGAGAGCGTTTTCTTCCGGTTTCAGTATAAAAATTCCAGGCGCCGTGGATGTCATCATTTTTATATTGGTATTCATTCTCTACCTGGCCATTCTCATAAAATGTTCTGACAGGCCCATGAGCCTGTCCTGCAGAATCAAAATTCAGGGTAGACTGTGTTGTTCCGTCGGGATAAAACCAGGACCATTGTCCAACTGCCTGGTCATCTTTATAAAATCCTCTTGAAAGTAGATTCCCGTTTTTTTCGAAATGTTTTGACAGACCGTCCAACAAACCATTATTAAAATAATATACTGTTTTTAATATTCCTTTGGGATAATACTCCCTGGCAATTGAATCCGTCTTGCCCTGCCGGTAGTGATAGACAGATTTTATATCACCATTTTCAAAATAAGAAATATATTTCCCGTTTAACTCGCCGTTCCTGTATTTCTGGCAGGTTTGCATTTCCCCCGAATTATAATATGTATGGAAAATACTGTCAATAAGACCGGCGGTGTATGTACTCTGCGATTGTTTTTGCCCGTTAGGATGGTAAAACGTGTATTTGCCGTCTAACAGGCCGTTTTTATAACCTGCTGATTCTTTTATCTTACCGTCAGGATAATATTGTATCCATTGTCCTGTTTTTTCTCCTGTTTCCGAATATCTGCCGGATACATGCAGCTTGCCAGAAGAATAAAAGAACAACCAGGGTCCTGTCCTGATAAAATTTCCCTGAGTGTCTTTTTTAGTTTTCCCGGCTGCAATCAGTTCATTATTTTCATTCAACCAGTAAGCTGCCTGAAAGGTCTTCCCTTTATATATCATTTCTTTATCGGAAAGATTCCGGTAGATATCATTTTCGACAAAAGAATAGAATTTGTCAATTTTATTTTCCTTTTTTTCAAGGAATTTGCTGACTTTATCACTCCCAACATTTGCTATGGCATTATAGCAAAAGAGCTCAAAATAATCCTGCTCCACCAGGTTTATGAAAAAATCGATATAATTTGATTGCCAGAAATCATTAACTTGCTTTAAACCGGGCAATTTCTCACAAATAACCTGCATTTGTTTGAAATACGGATCATACAATCTTGTCCATGATTCATAATCATCCATTAATGCTATTCGTGATCGCACAATCATTGACAATTCCCTGAAAGAGCTGTCTGCAGGGAAATCAATATCAACCGGTATTTCATATGAACCACCTGACATCTCCTCCAGTACCTGGATGGCATTTGTGCTTCTTTCACTATCATTTTCAAGAATGAGAAACATACTCAAAGAGAGAAAAGCCGGCACATATCTGCCCTGGCCGGCTGCTGAGAGTCCCAGGAAATAGTGTCCTGAGGCATGAAACGGATTCAAATCAACTGATGAGCGGAAACAGGTAACTGCATTGTTAATCTCATCTTCATAAATATGTGTCAGCCCAAGGTTAAAAAATAACAAATAATTTTTAGGAAATTTATGAATGGCTTCCTTATAGATTAGAATAGATTGTTGATAATTTCCCATATCGTTGTATGAAGCTCCCATGATGTTGTAAATCCGGTCCTGCTCTTCAGAACTGTATTTAAGGGCTTCGTGGCATTTGTCTATTGATTTTTGATATTCTTTGAGTTGCCTGTGGGCAATTGCTGATTCTATAAGAGATGTAGCATAATTACTGTCATTCCTGTTAACCTGTGCATAGGTTTGTATTGCCTGTTCAAATTTACCCTCTTTTGCAAATTTGATTCCTGTGGCAATAATTTCAGTTGAATTACCAGGCAGAGGGTCTTGCGCAACAACAAAAAATGAAATAAAAATGAAAATAAGTGTTGTAATGAATTTTGACCTCATCATATTGTTTCATTAACGTATCAAAAAGGATATTTTGTTTATTTGGTTCTGCAAAAATATCAGAATTATTTAGTTATTCCTTGTTGAAGCAACCTAAGATTATGAAAAAGCCGGTTTTTTTGAAATCTGCAAAGCAATCATACTTTTCAGAGAGATGAATTTTTTCAAGTCTTAAAAAATTATTATTTTTAGCGTCTTTTTTAAAACTCTCAGTCCAAAAGACATTTATTCATGATAACAACCGACAATTCACCTGCTGCCATCGCTTCAAGATTTGTGAATAGTACAGGAAGGCATGTTTTTTTAACCGGTAAGGCCGGAACAGGAAAAACCACATTTCTGAGGAACATAAAAGCAAAGACTCATAAAAGCGCACTTATTGCCGCCCCAACCGGCATTGCTGCCATCAATGCAGAGGGAGTTACCCTGCATTCATTATTTCAACTGCCCTTTGGAACGTTTATCCCTGCAAATGTACCTTTTAACCAGGATAGTACTTCTGTTCAGCTCAACACACCACATACACTGGTTCGCGGGATGAAGATAAACAAAGATAAACAGGCCATGTTGCGCGAATTTGAATTATTAATTATTGATGAAGTGAGTATGCTCAGGGCTGATTTGCTTGATGCTATCGATCATGTGTTGAAATATGTCAGGAGAAAGCGGGATGTCCCGTTTGGGGGTGTACAGATTCTGTTTATAGGAGATTTGCATCAACTTCCTCCTGTGGTAAAAGAAGATGAAAAGAAATACCTGGACCCCTGGTATGACAGCCCATACTTTTTTGAAGCTCATGCACTCCGGGATAATGAACCAATTTATATTGAACTGGACAAAATATTCCGTCAGTCAGACAAAAAATTTATTTCCATTCTAAACAATTTAAGAGACAACAAAATAACCGAAGAAGATTTAAAGGTATTGAACCATCATTATAAACCCGGTTACAGTCCCGCGAAAAAGGACCCGGGCACAGTATATCTCACAACACATAATTACAAAGCAAATGATATTAATAAAAATGCCCTGAAAAAGCTTCCCGGCGACATGTATATTTTTGAAGCAGAGGTTGAAGACGATTTCGATGAATACCTGTATCCTGTTGATTACGAATTGAAACTTAAAATGGGTGCCCAGGTGATGTTCATCAAGAATGATTATTCCGGCGAACATCGATACTTTAACGGGAAAATCGGAATCGTTTCGGATTTATCATCTGATAAAATTGTTGTTAAATTCAATGACGGTACGCCTTCCACCGAAGTGGAGAAATATACCTGGGAGAACAAGAGATATACCTTAGACAAAGAAAAAAATGAGATAACAGAACATATCAAAGGGACATTTACCCATTACCCAATCAAGCTTGCCTGGGCAATTACAGTTCATAAAAGTCAGGGGCTCACATTTGAAAAAGCTGTAATTGATGTGGCGGGAGCGTTTGCCCCGGGACAGATTTATGTTGCTCTTTCAAGACTTGTGTCACTGGAAGGACTGGTTTTGACTGCACAACTTCCGAAAAAAATGTTTAGCCAGGAAGAGGCCATTCTTGAATTTGCAAAAACTCAAAAAGACAAAGAAATACTTGAAAAAGAATATGAAGAAGAATCGCATATTTATGTGCGAGACCATGTTATGAGGGCTTTTAATTTTAATATATTGTGGAATTTGTATTTTCAGCATGTGCAAACCTACACATTAGACGAAAAAAAATCTGCAAAGCAACAATACCGTAAATGGGCTGTCAACCTTCAGTCAGAATTAAAACAGGTGAAGGAAGTTGCTGACAAATTTTTACTTCAACTCCAAAAAATAACCCAAAGAAAAGCAAATGGTTCAATCATCATGCTTCAAAAACGTGTTAAAGCTGCTAATGAATACTTTGAACCTTTGCTGAAGGAATTTTCACAAAAAATATACAGCCACATTAATGCTTTGAAGGGACAGAAGGGTGTCAAGAAGTATGTCAAAGAACTTCGTGATGTTGAGCGTCTTTTTTTCTCACAACTCATGATCATTCGTAAATCGGAAGCATTGATTCAGGCAGTTGTTGAAAAAACTGAATTATCAAAGGAGGCGATGAATGATTCGAAGTTACACCAGGAAAGAAGTGAAATAATAAATCAGAATGATACAAATGTTGTTGACACCAAAAAGCAGAAAAAAGAGAATAAGAAAAATCAGCCAAACACAAAAGAAATCAGCTTTAACATGTATAAAAGCGGGAAAACTATTGAAGAAATTGCCGGCGAAAGGTCCCTCGCAATAACAACAATTGAAGGACATCTTGCCCATTATGTTGGTAAAGGAGAACTGGATTTAGATGAGTTTGTTGAAGAAAGTAAAATCGAACCTATCATTAAAGCCTCTGAGGAACTTGAAACAACACGCTTAAGTCCGATAAAAGGTATTTTGGGAGATGAATTCACCTACAGTGATTTGAAATTTGTGATGGCAAAATATGTCCGGATGCAAAAAGAAGAAAACAATGCAGAACAGCGTTAATATCTTACTTTATCTGTTCAATTGTTTTTTGCTCTTTGACCGGTGGTACTTTTAAAGTCCATATTTTATCAGTCTTAAAAGTAAATACGTATGTTTCTTCTTCTTTCCCTTCAAAAAATTTCCATTTTCCTTCTTCATAGACTTCAACATAGGCTTTTACTTCAACTTTAAAGGTTTGTTTTTCTGGCAATGCTTCCCTGGCTTTAAAGGAAACGGATAAACTGTCTGCACCCCATACTAATTCACCATCAACAATTTTACCGGTTTCATCCTTAATGGTAAAATACTTAATGTTTGTTCTGAACTGAATCTCTTCATTAACGCTATATATCTTGTTGACCTTATGTTTGAATTGAATTTGCGGTTCAAAAAATACATCAACACCCTGATCTTCCAACAGGTTAAACTTATCGATTACTTTTAGGTTGGCTATGTATTCAGAACTTGTACCATCTTCATAGTCTATATTGGTCTGGTCAGTAGAAAAATTTTGCCCTGAACCGGGCTGCAAATCTTTATCCTCGCAATTTATCATGGCAATGAAAAGCAGAAAAAAAAGCAGGCTATATAATTTTAATAAATATTTCATTGCAGTTTGTATTAAAGTTTATTAGTATACAAATTTACATTAATAAAATTAAAAAGTCAATTTTTGGGTGGAAAAAAGTCGGGAGAGGGAAGATGGCAAATAGGGATTCAAAGATGTTATCTAAATCGAGACAAAATCATCTTTTTAGTAGTAGACTCATACATGTTAAGGTACATCAAGCCTAATAACTAAATATATCCTCCAGCTCCAAAACTTTTACTTCGCCAAGTTT
>CAZVTW010000041.1:0-22159 GCA_964629805.1 uncultured Bacteroidales bacterium
AGCTGATAAACTTCCTTTCATACTATTAGGTGCAATCAAAACATTCATTTGAAATACTGTTTTAAAACTGTTAATTCATCATTTCCAATTAAATCAATACAATTTTATAAGTTTTTTATTTTCTCCATATTTCCGCTTTCAGCTGCTTCCAGAACAGATCCCATATATTCATCAATATCAGCAGCCGACATAGGGACCGGCATATTTTTTAGTTTCGAATCCAGTTTGGGATCTTTCGCTGCCTGAAGACCTTTGTTTTTATGTGCTTCGGTATAACCAGGGACATCCATTAAGGTAGTGGGGAAACCAATTTCTTTCGATAACCCAATCATCCCTTTGGCCAGTGCCATTCCAACATTTCTTCCCGATAACCCTTCGATATCATCCTGAATGTAACCCGCTTTTTGATATATTTCCGCCACTCTTTTTAACCTGTCATCAATAACATGAGAAAAGAAGACAACGTAGTATGGATTCATTAGTGCACAAGCCCGACCATGGGCAAGGATATCCGTCATTGAAAAACTATTCAGGTGCGCTCCGTTTGTTCCACCAATCATAATGGCATATCCTCCCAAATCAGTACCTAAGCCAATTGCTTCACGGGCACTTATATCTTTGGGGTTGTTTACCACATTTTTTATATTATTTACGATTAATTCAATCCCCGTAAGGCAAACGGGTAATGCTTTTTGAAGCTTTGACTCTGGAATTCCCATTAACACTTCAAGTGAATGAGAAATTCCATCCAGAGCTCCGTCAATGGTTAATGAATGAGGTTGGGAAGTGGTAACAGAATAATCAAATAATGCTTTTGATGGAACGACAGCTTCGTCAACAATTAACATTTTTTGATTGGTATGAATATCTGTTATGTTCGAATATTTGGTAAGGTGGGCAGCAGAACTTGCAGCTATCATAACCGCAAAATGAGGCAGAAGTTTCCTTTTTTCATTCGATAGCATTTGGCTAATTTGGCCATTACCAAAATAATCATCAATATTGGGATATCTATCGGCTAAACAAAGAAGAGCATTTGCAGCTTTAACTGCGTCAATTGTACTTCCTCCACCTATTGAGATTACAACTTCCGGATTTTGTTCTTGTAATTTACCGGAAATATTTGCAACATCTTCCCGGGGTGCATTTGACCTGGCACCTTTAATATATGGCCCGGCAAATTCAACACCCGATTTCCTTAAACTTTCTTCTGCATCTCTCAAATACGGAACAACCCATTCTTCTCCTAAACTATCTACAACAACTGATACTTTTTTGCCAATTTTTGTAACCTCATTTCCCAATTGTTTTAAAACGTCTATACCAAAAATATAGTTTTCTCCTTTAAATTCATGTAATAACCGGATTGCCTTTTCTTTCATTGCTACAATTTTTTATTTGCTTTATGTCATTTTTTACCTTGTCAGTTTTTCTTTAATAAATTTAAGTTTTGCTATTCGTATCCCATCTAATTCAGGCATTAATGCTGCGATATAATATTCATCTTCAACTCTTATAATTTCAGGAGCGGCAACCCTTAACTGGCTTACCATATATTTATCATTATCTACACCAAAATTCAACGGGTTGGGTGAGCAGTACTGGGTGTTTAAATGATCAGGTAAATAAACCTGGTTTCTAAAAAGAACATACATATCCTCAATGGGTACGACAAACGGACACTCAGCATCACCTCCGCCCCAATGGTCAAGCTCAGCCACCATTCCTCCTGCTGAAACCATTTCAGATTCACTCCATTCCTTTAAATCGTCCGAAGTTCGACAGAATATTGCCGATTTGATTTTTGAGGTATCATTATTACTCAAATGTCCCATATAATAGCAATAAAATGTGTCGCCAATTTTTAGCGTCATCGGGTCGCGCGTGTTGTTCATCGGCCCTGAAAACAATTTTGGAGTTCCACTATTGTTGATTACTCTTTCAAAATTTTTCCCATCATCACTTTTGGCGAGGCAAATGTTGTTCCAGTCACCATAAAACATATAATACATGCCCACATGTTGAATTACATGAGGTGCCTGAAGCCCTCCTTCTGTTTCGCCGAGAAGGGTATCTGCCTCCATTTTGATTCCCATGGGTTTCCAATCTTTATCTGTCAGATTCTGACCTTCCCATCCATAAAACAATCTGGTTTTCCCTCCACAGTCGGTATTACGAATACAACTCCATATTTGCCAGGTCCCGTCTGCTGCCTGCCATATTCCAAAATCAACCGGTTGTTGGTTTGAAGTAGTATAAGCCCCCAAATCAGGATTTCCGGCAACTTGCCACCATTCACCCTCAATCACTGGTTTAACCACGAAATTGTTCTCTGTTGAACAAGAAATCGAAATCAGGACTGTTAAAAAGAATCCAAAACCTTTTAAAACATTTAATCTCATCTGATACAAATTTTAATTACTACCATTATATTTTTCAAAATAGGGTTTTAAGTAGTCGATAGCCTGTTTGGCTGCTGCATAAGGTTCAGGTTCAGGTAATATTTCAACCGACAACCAACCTTTATAATCCGCATTTTTTAAATGTGTAAATATTTGTTCAAAATCGGTGTGCCCCCATCCCGGAGCCAAACGATTTGAATCGGCCAAATGGATGTATGCTATACATTTAATATGCCTCGCCAATTCGTTTCCAATTGACACATCTTCAATATTCATATGAAAAACATCTGGCATTAGCATCATATTTGGACAGATAACCTGTTTAATTAAATTCACTCCATCTTCCACCGTATTAATGAAATTAATTTCATACCGGTTAACGGGTTCAAGAACGAGGGTTACATTTTTAGAAATGGCATAGTCACATAAATCCCTGACCATATTTAAAAAACGTTGTTCGGCTAACTTTTTGCCGTCGTTTCCTATTTTACCTCTTACTCTTCCAATATTTACTTTTTGTCCAAATCCAGAGGCAAGGTCAATAAACTGCATAAATATTTTTTTTACCCTTTCCCTTTTCTCAACATCAGAATCGGTAAACATAAGACCGGTATCGGCAAAAACCTGTCCTGTAGAAATGCAGGAGACCTCCATATTTGACTTCTCCAGCATCTTAGATAATTTTAAGGGTTCTATTTCATCTGCTGCTTTCAGAGCAAGTTCAATTCCGTCATAGCCTAAATCTGCTGCTTTCTTTATAGAATCTTCAAATCCTCTGAAAACAACAAATGCACTGGGTAAAGCATCTTTGCCAGCTACCGCAACGGATAATTTTATTTTTTTTGACATTACCATATAAAAAGAATTCTTGCAATTAACCATGTACCCACCACCAATGCAACCGAGGCTCCTATAACCTGGAAAAAACCGGGATAGTACCAGGCAAGTTTTTTCTCCCTGCGTAATTCAATATTGCTGTCAGGTCCAAAAAATTTTTCTTTTGAATCCTGATGATAGAGTTCTTCCAAAACATCTATATTTATCTTTTCCTTTTCAGCATTTATCAATCCGGCATCAATAAGAGCAGGCAATGAAATCCCAGCCGCCACCAACCGGGATTCATCACCTACCGGAGTATTCATTATAACATGAAAACGCTTTAATTTCACATGATCTGTTGGCTTACCTATATAACTACCAAGTAACATGCCCAACAAAGATGCTGCAGTTGCAGAAAACACAGCGATTTCAAATGATGGATTAATTGCTTCAACAAAATTTATCTGATTTTGTATCATCGTAACAGCAACTACAACGACATAAACAATTACACCTCCAATTAAGGATAACCACATTCCTGTTAAATTTGATTTTTTCCATAGTACTCCAAATAAAATTGGGACACCGATAAAGCAAAGAAGTGTAAGTGATAATTTCACGTATTCCTGGATTGATCCTATGAATACTGTGGAAATTGCTGCAACAACAAGAGAGGCAAGGGCAACAAACCGCCCAATTAAAAGATAATGAGATAAGGTACGCAGAGGTGATAACATTTTTCTATAAAAATAATTCGCAAACATTGCAGAGGATGTAGTAGCAAAAGATCCGGCAGAAGACATAGCTGCAGCAAAAAAACTGATAATTAAAAGACCAATTACCCCAACAGGTAATATTTCTTTCATTACTATTCCCCATGAAGTCTCAGGATCTGCAATTCCCGGCTTATAAATAGCAAACAGAATTCCGTAAAATGCAAAAAGGAGCGTAATGAGCCTTTTCCAAAAATGGCCCCATGCACATTGTGTTGCTGCCCTTTCATTTTTCGAAACAGATATCCAATTGTATATCCAGGGAGCAGCAATACCCCCAACCATCGCGGATAGATTGAGCGCCAATATTGTCCATATATTCATACTCTCCGGATCAACCAGGTTCCATATCTCAGGTTTCTGTATGCTGTATTCCTGCAATGCACTCCATCCACCCGCGCTTTTAAGAAGAAAAGGTAACATGATAAAACAAAGGATCACCAAAACCAACAAACCTTGAAAAATATCAGTCAATAAGGTTGCCATCATACCTCCGGTAAATACATAAGCAGCGACAATGAATGTGATAATCCAGACACATTGACTTACGGAGAAAGCCGTCATTCCGGTGATTATTTTAGCAATTGCTAACAAGAACATTCCTATAAACAGAATACATATAATTCCGGCTATTACTGAGTAAAAAGCAGAAACATTCTTGTCATAGCGCATTTCAAGAAATTCCGAAACATTGTAAACCCTTGCCCTTCTGAAATAAGTGGAAAACAAAAAATATATGGGTGTGGCAAATAAAAAACTCCACCAGTACCAAACACCGGAGAGTCCACTCTCATAAGCCTGTCCACCCACAACAACTGCTTCATTCCCTGCAATGGCAGAGGCAAATATGAATATAAAGGAAATGGCAGCCCCCCATTTACCACCTGCAACATAAAAGTCTCCTAACGACTTTGTCATTTTACCACCTCTATATACTCCTATATAAAGTGTTATAGCAAAATAAGCAGCAATTATAGAAAGATCGAGCCAATGAAGTCCAAATACCATTTTAAAATTATTATTTTATGGAAAACTTTAAAATTATTTAAATTATATTAAGCCTTGTCCCAAGTCTCCCGGGTAAATTCAACCGCTTTTTTCACTCCTTCAACACCCATGCTCCCCCATTCTTCAATGCAAAGCCATTTGTCCCATTTTTTACTTTTTAAATAAGCAAAAACCTCGGCGACAGGCACAATTCCGGTACCAAGCAGAACAGGATCCATTTTACCAATGGTTGCTGTTTCTGCAACATGTATTGTTTCCACATTATCAATAACTTGTTCCAAGACTTCCAAAGTTCTGTCTTCTCCGGCAACAAGTATGTTTGCTGTATCAAAATTTATCCCAATACTTGTGTCCTTTATTTGATTTGCAATTTTTAAAAAAATATCAGGGGGATTGCTAAAATCCATATAATCCCATGCACCAGGTTTGGAATGGTCTTCATAAACCAATTTTACCCCATACTTGTCAGCAACCGGAGCAATTTCATGGAAGTATTCTACGACTAAATCAATCCCTTTATTTATTTCCATTTCAGGATGGGCCTGACCGGCAGTAATACGAAGAAATTTAGCGTTAAGACTTGAGGCCAACGCTATATCATGACGTAAAAACTCAAACTCCCTTTCCCTTTGAAGGGGATCAGGATGGGTAAAATCAGGATAAGTTGTAATCATTGCAATAGAGATTCCAACGTCACTTATTTCATTTTTCAACTTATTAATGTAAACAGGAGTATGATTCTTTAATTGAACAATTCCTAAATCGAAACCATTCAGGTTAAGATTTTTACAAATCCCGGCATACTCTTTTATGGTCATTTCATCTTTAATAATAGCTGGGAAAAGAGAGACAGATAAACAACTTAATTTCATTTTGTTATTTTTATTATATTAGTTTCTCAAATTTAGACACTACAAGTCATATTTAATTTAAATGAATTAGCATCAATTTTAAATATTTTAACTATAATTGTAAATTAGAGTAAAATTAATGTCATGATTCCATCACTTAAAAAAGTTGGAGCGGGAATTAGTGGAGTCTTTGAAGTCCTTAATGTAAATGATTCACATTTTTATTCATATTGGCATTATCATCCTCAATATGAAATCATGTTGATTCAAAAAAGTTCTGGCGCACAGTATATTGGAGACAACATTGGTCGTTTCTCTGAAGGGGATGTAATTTTTTTAGGACCTAATATACCTCACATTTTTAAAAATCAACCAGACTATTTTAATCCGAATTCAAAAAAAAAGGCAAAAGCAACAGTTCTCTATTTTTCCAGTGATTTTATTGACAGTGATTTTTTTAACCTGACTGAAATGCAGTCAATAAAAAAAATATTAACACTTTCAAAAAGGGGTATTAAAATTCAGGTATCTTCAAAAAAAACAGTTGCCAATATGGTTATAAAATGTGTTAAAAGCGATAATGAAGATCGGATTATCAATTTTTTATCTCTGATGAATTATATCGCAAAGAATTCAGAATATAAAGTTCTCTCAAGTAATAGTTTTCTTAAAAATGCTGAAGATAAGGATCTGGATCGTCTCAACAAAGTTTTTGATTTTTTATTAAATAACTTTCACAATGATATTAACTTATCAGAAGTTTCAAAGGTTGCCAATATGAGTTCGACGGCATTCTGCCGCTTTTTCAAAAAACATGCAAATAAAACAATGGTGACATTCCTAAATGAAATTCGAATCGGTCATGCCTGTAAATTGTTAATTGAGAATGAAAATATGAATATTTCTGAAATATGTTATGAATGTGGATATAATAATTTAACAAACTTTATTATACAATTTAAAAAACTAAAAAAATGTCCTCCCTTAGAATATCGGCATAAGTTTCAGCATCAGCAAAATTTTTCATAACATCTGATGCTTTCTGAAAATAAGTTAATGGTATTAAAAAATTTCACTTTTCAAAACAGGTGAACAATATGGACCATCGGGAAAAATGGCTATTTTTTTCCCCGAAAGTTTAGCTTCATCAATTTTTATTTGAATAGCACTAATAATTTTTTCTTTTGAAACAGAATAGGGGGTAACTGATAACATTTTAAGTTCTTCGTGTGTTATTCCTGTTGTGAAAAAATGAATATTTTCGATACCAATTTTTTTAATGGTTCGTATATGCATCTGGAATTGCCATTGATCTTTAGAAAAAAATCTATTATTCCCAATGTCATTTAGAAATTCGTCGTAACGAGAGGAGTACCTTTTCATTAATGATTTATATTCCGGGCTTCCAATTCCTTCACTGCATCCACCGAAAGCGATTATCTCTCCATTCTCTTTTAATGCTGGAAGACAGTTCACAAATCCTTTTACACATTGATAAAAAGTATCGTCCAAAGGATAACCACCAGAAGAAGTGATTGCCAAATCAACCGGGGAATGAACAGTAATAAAACTTTTTTCTTTTACATACTCAACTGCAGTTTCATGCGATGTGAATTGGTTTCCTGAAATAATCGTATTTATTTCTTTGTCTTGATCCAATACTACGTTGATAGAGAAGTCAGATGGGCATAAACTGGCAATGGAGCTTGCTTCAAGGTGTAATGGATTATCTTTTAAAATACCATTTGCTGCTTTGGGTTGACTGAGAAATTTGTATCCATGAAACTTCTGAACTGTTTCCAGGGAGGCCAATCCGGGACAAATCGCTTTTCTACCTCCCGAAAAACCAGCCATAAAATGTGGTTCTACCAAACCTGTAAGTATCCGGAATCCGGCCTCAACATAGTATTTATTTAACTTTACCTCTGCCCCAGACCAGCTTTTCCCTTCCACTATTGCCAGTTCATCATTTTCTTCAGCAATGTGATCAACTATTTTAAATTTTTCAACTATGTCTTCACCAAACATGAATACCTTTTCTTCTAAAGTAGATGGCCGGTGCATTCCTGTTGCAACAAGAATAATAATTTCATTTTCATGTATACCTTCTTTTAAAATAAAGTCAATAAACTCAGGTAAAAAAAGACGATAGGGAATGGGACGTGTGATATCAGAAACTACGATAACAACTTTTCCCCTTTTTCTTTTTTTTAGAAGTTGTTTTAAAGGCAAACTTCCAATTGGATTTGAAATTGATCTAAACAGCAATTCATTAATTGATTTTTCTCGTTTACCATAACCGGATTTAAAAGCCTGACAAGTTTCAGGAACTTGAAATCCAAATTCTTCTGTTCCATATCTAAATTCCACTTCCATATTTATCAATCTTTTTATCTAATTCCATAAATGTGTAGAAATTTAACTTTACTTTCCAAAATTGCCAATAATATCACTACTTCTTCCTCTTCTGATAAATATAAAATTCTAATCATAAGTGTTAGATAAAGCTGTCCGGGGTATATATTCCCCGGACAGCATCCAACTAAACTATAACAATCCTTTTTCTGTGCCAGATACCACTACCTTTTTAATATCTATATTTCCAAAAACGATGTCAATAAAAGATTCGCCATTCTTCATTTCCAAAACCTGTTTCGGTGGAAATAAAGCATTTAAAATCGCCTATTTTTGAATCGATAGTCAACGTCCGATCCACCGCATCGTACCATACTCCTGTCAAGCCCTGTAACATGCCGCAACTTGCCAATGCCCGTGCATACCAGTGCCCACATTCATACTCATTAAAAGGGTTACGGATTGTTCCATCATACCTTTTCCTGCATTCTCTTACAATGTCCAATCCTTTCTCATCTTCTCAGAGCAGTTTCCATCTGTTAAATGCGAAATCGCAGCGGTACCTTCCACCCAAAACATTTCTGCATCAATTCCCCCGATGGGAAATGCAATTTGATCAAGACTCTTGCCGGCATAATGACTGTTGAAGACATGAACCTGGGAACTGTTATATTTTGAATTGCAAGAAAGAAGCATTACCAATAAAATAAAAATTATTAAACAACAAATTAATTTCATTGCATTTTCCCATTGATTTATAATGGGTAAAATTAATTAGGCGTATCTGATTTTTACTTAAATGGATTAGCCTTGTTTCAAAATATTTTGTCTGATTATGTAATTAGTAATGGCATTAATTCTGCTTTTTACTCTAACTTTCATTCTCAATAAAAGCTCCTAATTCAGAGTATTTTATATACAGCGAATTATAAATTTTTGTATTGGTAGTATTGGGAATGTATTCCTTCTCAGTTCCACTACCCATTTTTTGTTGGGCTTCTTCAACAGTTTTATATATGCCAGCTGCAACGGCAGCAAACATTGCTGCTCCCAAAGCACAGGTTTGTTCAGATTTTATGATCTTAATTGGCATGTTCAATATATCGGCAAGAATTTGCATAACAAATCCTGATTTTTTTGCTACACCTCCAGTAGCATAAACCTGCTCAATTTCTATTCCCTCTGAATCAAAACGGTCAATGATTTTTTTTGAGCCAAAAGCAGTTGATTCAACCAATGCACGAAAAATTTTGGGAGCATCAGTACCAAGAGTCAATCCGGTAATGACACCTTTTAATCTTGGATTGGCATCTGGCGTTCGTCTTCCGTTCATCCAATCAAGTGCAATTGGTGCAGAATCATCAACTTTTATTTTAAGCGCCTGATTTGCTAATTCAGGTATAATTTGTGATTCTATTTGTGAATATTGAATGATTGATTGATTTTTATCAAAAAATGTATCAAATGGCCATAATAAAAGGTCTCTAAACCAGGCATAAATATCTCCAAAGGCTGATTGGCCAGCTTCCAAACCAATTAGGCCAGGAATAATCGAACCATCTACTTGTCCACTAATACCTTCAATTAATTTGTTTTTTATTTCCGACTTAGGAATTACAATCATATCACAGGTTGATGTACCAATAACTTTACTAAGGCATTTAGGTTTGATTTCACCACCAACAGCTCCAAAATGAGCATCAAATCCACCAACACCTATAATGACATCATTTCTCACACCTAACTTTTCTGCCCATTCCTGAGTTATTACTCCTGCTGGTTTATCACTCGTATAAGTTTTTGAATACAATCTATTTTTAATTCCCGATAATTGAGGTTCAATTTCAGTTAAAAAGCTTTCAGATGGTAGTCCATTCCAATCCTCATGCCACATTGCTTTGTGTCCTGCAGCACATCTGCTTCTTTTAATATCTTCAGGTTTAGTATTACCCGTCAATAAAGCCGGAATCCAGTCACACTGTTCAACCCATGAGTAAGCTGAATCAGCAACTGATTTGTCATGTCGTGTAATATGAAAAATTTTTGACCAAAACCATTCAGAAGAATAAATTCCTCCAGAATATTTTGAATAATCAACTCCTCCCCAGTTTTTACAATGATAATTTATTTCATCAGCTTCAGAAACTGCAGTGTGATCTTTCCAAAGAATAAACATTGCATTTGGATTGTCTTTAAAATCAGGTGTCAGAGACAAAGGAATTCCATGCTTATTGACCGCAACGGGGGTGGAACCTGTAGTATCAACTGATAATGCTTTTGTATATTTTGAAGCATCTGGAACTTGAGAAATTACATCTTTGATTGTGAATTCAAGTCCTTCAAGATAATCCCGTGGATGTTGCCTGAATTGATTTTTTCCAGGATCACAATAAAGTTTATTCTTCCATCTTGGATAATCAAAGACAGATGTGGCTAATTCTTCTCCGTTAAATGTATCTACAAGCAATGCACGAACAGAATCGGTGCCATAATCAATTCCAATACAATATTCTTTCATATCACAAAATTTAAACTGCCCGGAGTCTGAATTAATCTTTCCCCGGGCAGTGTTTAACCAAACTAAACCTATGAAAATTTTCTTTCTATATCCGAAACCAGCACTTTTTTGATTTCAATTTTTCCATATATAACATCGATAAAAGGGTTACCGTTTTTCAACCCTACGTTTCCGAAGCCGGTTTCGGTAGAGATGAAACTGGTAAAATCTCCAATCTTTGAATCTATATAAAGGTTTTGTTCAACGGCATCGTAATGAACTCCGGTGAGTCCTTGAAGCATTCCATAGCTCGCCATAGCACGTGCATACCAATGACCGCATTCATATTCATTAAAAGGATTTCGTATTCTGCCATCGTAGCGTTTTCTCACTTCCCTAACAATTTCCAATCCTTTCTCAACTTCGCCCACAGACATTAAATGAGAGGCTACCTGGTATTCAATACCTGTCCAAACTTCGTTGCTGTAAACAAAGGGCAACGTCAGCGCATCGCCTTTAGGCCATGTGCAAAGCAGCAAACCGCCGTCTTTCCCCAATCCATAACCCGGTCGCTGCGGATTAATATGGTCTGATAAATCTGTTTTTAAATTGTACTCGTGAACTGCCGAAAGATGGCTTTTCACCTTCGCGGGATCAATGAAATCTTCCATTCCGGCCATTTTACCAATCCATGCTCCCAGGATTCCATCAGAAAGGCATCCGTTTCCATATTGATATTTCGGCCCCTCTTTTTGTAACAATTCAATGGCTTCAGGAGTATAATTCATATTGATTCCAACTTTTGAAGCCTCCACCGGATCAGTTGCCTCAAGTCCCTCAACCTGTATTTTCTGGATAAAATATTCACCATTGTATAATTCATTTTCCAAAATCTTCTTCCCCTTTTGGAATAGTTCTGTGTATACCGAAACATCTTCGCCAATTGCAGCTCCCATTTCTGCTGTAGCTTTTAAAGCACCAAGATAAAAACTCGTACACATGCCATCTGGTCCCCAAAATTCAATATCATAAGTATTGTGGTGCGGTTCTTCCAATACCCCTTTATGTTTTGGATCCCATGCTTCAATACAATAGTCGAGACTTTGGGTAACATACGGATAAATTGCTTTCATCCATTTTGTATCGCCGGAAATTTTCCATTCGCGGTACATTTTCATCATTCCACCCAACTGTCCATCTGAAGCCGCGTGAAAACTGTGGTTAATGTCAGCTTTGATTGGCAAACTCGACCGAAATGTCTGATGCCCCTCATTATTCTGGCTGTATTGAAATTCTGTTTCCCTCAGTGATCGCTCCAGCGCCGGAAACAGATGCGGAATTGCCTGTGCATAATTCCAAACGTGTGTGCAAGATCCGTAGCAACATCCCAAGTCATCATGACAACCTTCCCATGCCCAAAGTTTCCCGTCTTTTTGCCTAAGCACTGTTGGTGATTTTAAAATGGTGAGATTTGCTGCTACCGCTTCAATTACCTCCGGCGGCAGACTTGAATCGTAAAATGCTTTGGAAAACAGACCTGATTTTTCTTTTAATTCTTCATAATGCAGCTTCCAGTATTTTACAGTTTGGTTAATATCTTTAAACCGCCCTGAGTACCAGGGTTCGTAATAGAATTCACTTAAATCGGCACAACAACCGCTTCCAGGTTCACATTTTGCCAGGTCTTGTCGCAGCTCTTCATCGTCGACTGGTCCCAACCCACGACGCAGAGTTGAATGCGGAGCATACCATGCCATCATCACCCGAACGGTTTTCTCTTCTCCCGGCTTCAATTTAAATGGCACAAAAAGTGATGCTCCCGGTGAATTCATTGTTGTGGTATCATTCTGAAAGGTAAATTCCGAAAGGTCTTTCCACAAAATTGTCCGGGAATCGAACCATCCACCCCGAAACCATGATAAATCGACTATAGTTTCAGGGTCGTCGGAAAATAATGCAAAATCACCTTTATAGTAAGGTTTGTCAGAATGGCATTCCTGACGGAATAAAACACCATTTTGCATTCCTTCGATGGAATGACCACTTTCATAACGTCCGCCCCATTCACTTGGTAGTTCTATACGCATCAGGTTTTCGGCATGGTAGGAAAAATTGGCTTCCAGTTCCTCTCCGCTCGTATTTTTAAACGTATATTCCAATCCACCAACCGGCAAACTTGAATTGTCTTCATCCGTTGGAATAAAGGGGCTCCAGCCGGTGATTGAAACTTCCATTGGAATATCATTATCCTGCAATTTTACTTTACCAAACGGAAACCGGGTTTCAAATGAAGCTTTTTCAAAACGAGGAAATCCGTATCCGTTATCTCTCGCCCCATCGCCTGTTTCTGGATTTCCAAAAACTTTCCAATCCGGAACAGGGCCTTCCAGAACTTTTGCACCATTTTCAATTCCTTTGACTGAAAGTGCGGCCATCATAAACGGTTCGTTATAAATATCCGGATGGTTCCGTAACGATACATGGGAAATAGCCCCGGTTCCTTCCAGGCAAAACATACCTGCACCAATTCCTCCAATTGGGAAAGCCACACGATTTAAATAGTCGCCTTTGTAAAGGGAATTAAATGTATGGTCTTCAGCTTCCTCTTTTTTGTCTTGACAAGAAAACAAAAAAGACAAGATTAGCAAAAAAATAATTCTTTGTTGTTTCATAGTTGTAAATTTTAAAAACATAAATATTGACTTTTAAGGCGGTTTATTCCCAACCTTAGTAAAAATTTAACTTATATGTTCCTGTTTACATATACTCGCTGTTAATACCGTTTTTCAATTTAGACTAAAGTGTTTTTTACTTTTCGTTTTTTGGCAATGATTGATTCCATGACAATTTAAAATTATTCAAACACTTCTATATTTTTGTTTTTCAGTTTAAAAATGGGGTATTAGGGACTTACATCACTTTTATTTATCTTATTTTACTTTATCAACATAATCTTCGCCCCAATGGTCGATAATTCGATTATAAGCTTCAGATGCGGCTCCGTTTCCCCAATCGTAAATCGTAAATTCACCGATTCCGATTCCGTCAGGACTTGTAACTCCGCCATGTCCGTAGTTTTCCATCATAAAACCGTAATCCTTTTCATTGAAGAAGGGCCATACTTTTTCCCATTGTTCTTTGGTATCAATGTTTTCAGGACAGTACATCATTTCAAATGATGCATGCAAAGCGGCAATTCCTCTTTGTATATATTCCTTACGATTTAATTCTTCTCCATAACGGATAATCAGTTCAGAAAAAAGGCTTTGTCGCGAATCGTTCCATTCGCCATCTGCATTCATCACTGCAAATCCTCCGACAGTTCTCACATAAATAAACGGTGGCTGCCATGAAGCCTGGTACATCAACAACTCATCAATAGTGCGTTCTCCCAATTTCAAATATTCATGATTGCCCGTAAGGTTAAAACTTTCAAGCAAAGCTTCTGCTGTCCAAAACATTGAAAGCGTATTCTGCTTAAATTGATTATTTCTCTCAACTTTTTTCCCAACCAGATATTCCGAACCATATCGCGAACAGGACCAATAGGTTTCGAAATCTTCCCATTGTCCTTTATACACAATATTCTCAATAATTGCATTCATAGCATTCAACGCCGACTGACGGTATTTGTCATTTTGCGTGATTTCGTAAAGATTCAGGAGAAAAGTAACCGACATGGACGATTCAGGTGACTTATTTAAATGTTCAAGCGGGTTGAGTGTCTTCATTTCTAACCAGCCAGGAAAAAATCCATTCTCAAATTGTATTTCAGTCAGGGCATCGGCGTAACGCATGGCGTAGTCAAGAAGGTGCTGGTCCTGCTCCAGTTCTGAATACCACAAAAGCATTTGGTTAGCGGTAAAACTCATATCAAGGATATGATAGGGAGAAACACGCGCATCCCAGGTATAAGGGTTCCGGTTGGAATTCCCAAAATAATAAGTATCCCATCCTTTTGAACGGTTGTATTTTTTTCCGTCGATTTCAACCTGTTCCATCTCTGTAGCAATCAACCCCGGGAAAAATCCATTATTCTGTGGAAATGCCAATGCCAGTTCTTTGGTTTTATTTGCATATTCAAGTAGATCATTATTCTCCGTTCTTTTAGCGTATCTATATAATCCGGACGCAGACCGTAAAGAACTGAACCAAGCCTGGTTCCAGATGGAACGGAATTCTCTTTCATTTACCTCTCCCGGGTAATTGGGACTCTGTGTGGTATTGACAATAAACACCGGAGCACCCACTTCTTTTCCGTTCAGTTTGAATTCCTGCCACACACTTTCTTTCCAGGAACCAAATGCCCAACTGTACGTGTGTTCCACATACTTTTCAAGATCATTAAATTCGGAAGCCATAGACTGAAAAGCAATATTTCCCCAGTTATCCCAGAGAAATGCAACTGCATCTCTGAAGGGATTTATAATACTTTCCTTTTTATCTGAAACAAGTATAAAAAAGCCAAATTCTATTTTCCCCGGTGGAAAAATGGCACCTGGTTCTCTTACAAAGAGTACGTGTTCCCGAACTTCTGATTCGCTCAATCCCAGTGTAATTTTATTATTGAGGGCATCCATGTCCATATACCAGTCCACCGAAGGATTCTTTTGTAACAAATCGAGATCGGGAATAAGGGTCAGTTTCTTTTCACTTGAAGCAACTATAACTGCAGGAGCACGGAATGCATGTTGAGCAATGATATGTTCGTCAGTTGGAGTAAGATGCGGTGCCCAGTGAAAATCAGGCATGAAGGCAAGATTAATATTTACCTGCCAATCATCCTGGTGTATCGAATCTTTCAATTCAAACAAAACCGACACCTTCATAACATTCTCCGTTACCACAGAATAATGAACCCCAGGAGTTTTATTACCTAATTTTTGATAATCAATTGCAGCAACATATTTTTTTGCCCATGAAGGGATTTCCTGATTATTATTTGAACAGCTTTGACAGAAAATAAAAACTGACACCAGAAGACAGGCAAAATATTTAATTTTTTTTGTCATCCTTTTTACATGTTTGATTTTTCAAGATAAATCCGGTGTAACAAAAACGTATTTAGCTCCTGATTTTTGGGGTTACCTTTCAACATAAAAGTAATGGTATTGGTTCCTTTTTCAATAGAAATATCTCCGATGTATTCCTTTTCAATGAAGTTACTCGTGGCAGCATAACCATTCATTTCCTGTTTTACCGGAACCTGGCGCTGATTTACATCAAAAATGCCACTTTCAGGCGCTTTAAAATATGACATGTATAATTTGTATTTGCCATTAGCTGGGACTTCAAGCTCCACCTTAACAAAACCATTGGGACGTACTTCAAGCCTGTAAACATCATAATTTCGTTCGGTGACTTCGTCTTCATGAATACCATGAGTAAGAGTGGCATTGTGGCTCAACGCTTTAACCGGCAACATCTGAAGCCAGTATTCCAAAGTTTGTGGAGTTTCGATTTTTCGAAGCATTTCTCTCTGAGGCAATTTATTTGATTCAGGAGGGGTATCAGAGTAATAAAAGGCCACCGAAATATAGTCAACCGGAATGTTGTTGTTCTCCGGACCATGTTCAATCGTTAACAAAAAATTCTCTTCAAAGGAAAGCTTATCGGTGGTTAAAAACCGGAATCCACCTGTACGTGCTAACGGTATTGAGTATGTAAGACTACCATGAACTGGTAAACTAAACCCCTGATCCCATCGATCCGGAAGTGCGTACCAACCTCCGTTAAAATAATCTTCCGATCCTGTTCCATGCAGCCTCAATTCACCATCGATATAACATTTGTCATCACCTTCAAAAAAGATTGTCATCCCAGAGTTTAATGCCTGTGACTGGAGAATTGTTCCAACATGGTGTCCTCTACCTTCCTTTTTCAATATCCGGTATGGTTTTCCAGTTTCCGGTTTTTCTCGTCTCCATTCTGCATAAAATTTACCTTCATTATCCGAACGCTTAGTTTTGGAATAATATATCTTTACGTCAACAGGTATCTCGGTCAGATTATTAAATTCGTCTTGCAGGAACTGTAGTTCAAGTGTAGCATTTTTATCAAAAGGCATTGGAAAATAATTATAATGAACACCTTCTCTGACTCCTGTCAATAATGATTTTACCGACGGTTCTCCAAAAGCATAACCAAAAAAATCAATTAGTGGACTGTTGATTGCAGCCACCTTTTCATTATCCCAGTTAGCCTTTAAAATCAGATCTTTGAATTGCGTGTTGAGTTGCACTTTAGGAGTAATTTCTATCCCGGTAATTCTGCCGCCATTTTTCATTCTAAAAACGTTCTTGGTTTCTCCCGGTTTAATATTTATACTTTTTAATGAAGTTTTAATTTCTTCACCATAGTTTGGTATTGCATCTAAAATATTGCTCCCGTATTTACTCCAGAAACTCAAAGCTGTTTTTAAAGCCTCTATTTCTCCATTAGAAAATTGTTTGGGGAAAGATTTATCAATACGTCCGGAAGCTGTTTCACTATATTGAATTTGGATAAATTGCATTTTTCCCTTAAAAACGATTTTGCAGGATTTTTCGAAGGGAATGGGCAAATAACAGTAATACCCCCCTATTTCATTTCCCACTACCGGCCTTTCAAAAGGATATTTTTCCCCTGAAAAAAGATCAATAAATTTCATTTCAATACGTGGATTAGTTTCTCCATCAAAAAAGAACTGAATGGTATCATCTTTAGGTGTAGGTGTCCAAATGCGGTGAATAATTCCAGGACCTTTCAATTCGGCAATCACCTGATTTCCGTTTTCTTCACGGATGAAAGAATATTTTCCTGAAAAGCCGTCATCGTTCCCACCGGTAGTGTCGTAGCTTGATACCTGTTTCGAGAGAATGTTTTCCTGGAATTGCGGCAGCAAATCAATTCGGGTAAGTTTCAATATTTCATCTTTATAATCTGCAAAACTCAACAAGTGATGACAGAAAAAAATGGCAAATAGTATAAGTCTAAATATTAATTTTTTCATTTTTCATTTCCCCAAAGCGTATCGCCATTTCCTCTTGCTTTTCTCCATGCATCACGCCAGATATGAATATTAGCCGGATTTATGTCTGGCATTGGCTTACGTTCTTCTTTGGTGAACGAACGGGGTATCGGAGCTGCATTCTGCTGATACCAATAAGCAACTGATGCCAAATCCAGTGTCAGGTTATTGTTGTGTCCATGTTCTATTGTAAATTTACAAGACTCATCAAAATAGATCGGATCAGTAATCAGAAACCTATACACATGAGTGCGCCCCAGCCAACCTGTTTCGTTATTCACTCGCGGATATCCGAAATAAGGATGATAAAAAATTTCTTTCGGACACCACGATGTATTAAAAAAGTCTTCCGTGCCGGTGCCTACAATTGAGGGAAATGTTTCGCCATCAATAAAAACCATTTCATCACCTTCACCATACCACATTGTTGTGGGGCAATTAATGTAGTAGTTCACGCCTATGAAGTGGCCTTTCCCTTTTATATCAGCAAAAAGGTAATTTCCTTCTCCGGTTGGATTATTGCCCTGTTTCCCGAGGGTACTCCATTCATTCTCCCCTTCAGGAAGTGCTTCTGTTATCTCGCGATTGTACCACGCATGAAATCGTCCGCAGTCTTCTGGCAGTTCGTCTACTTCAATATAATCGATATTAAAATAGAAGGCACTGATTTCAGTCCCTGACTGGTTTTCTATTTCAATTTTGGCTCCTTCCGCAAAAGGCATAGCAAAATAACTTATATACGATCTTCCACCGGTTGGTGCAACGGCAAGCGGGGCACTCACAAAATTATAACTCTCCTCCCACCCGTTACCAAAAAATGGTCCGATGGGTGATTCAACAGAAGGAAAGGAACTACCATCCCAATACATGCGCAAAATAATATCATTACGGCTCAGCTTATCTGCCAATGGAGCAATGGTAATCCAGATGTGATTTATAATACCTGCTCCATCTAATTCAAGGATGGTGGCTTTTTCCCCATCTTTAATATGTGTTAATCGATCGTTGTTTCCACCAGATCGATCGTAACTGCCAACACGTTTTGATTTTACACCCTCTTTTATTTTTGAAAGTGCGGACATATCATTACTGAGATCCTGAGCAAATGAAATGGATGTACACAAAATAATCGATAAAATAATTGTTAATGTCTTTTTCATGATTTTCGTTTTTAAAAATTTACTGGTTTTTTAAATGTTAATTCTTATTGATACAACTTTGGATTACGTTTCCAATCATTGTCTTTGTCAAATGCAAAAGTAGTAACCTTAGGCCTTCTCTCCCTTAATCGGATAGATTCGATACCCAATTTTTTGCCGGTAGAAAAATGATTTTTCCCCACAAGTCTTAATTCAAGGGTATAATTGCCTGCAGCGGGCCAGAAATCAAGAAGATGATGTTCCCATTCATGTATTTCTTCATCGTAGAGGTCCATGGGCAATCCTATTTTTATTTCATTCAGGTAAGCCTGCCAGATTCCGTAGTCAGGGGCTTTTGTAACGGTCACCAAAAGCCGGGTGGGTTCTTTTTCTTCTACGTTAAAAGGAATTCGCACTTTGGCCTGATCGCTTGTTGGCGCAAAAGTCAACTGCCCGTTCATGTAGTGGTGGAGGTTCTCCTGTATTTCTGCTGTACCGCCACTGTAAGATTTATTAGCAACTGCTTTTTCAGCCATAAAAATCTCATCTAAGTTAGGAAGCACGCGTTCTTCTGCCGGAGGGGTTTCCGGGTTGAATGTGGGGATGCCGGCCTGGTACCAGAAAGCAACTGTGGCATAATCGTCTTCGCGTTCGTTCCAGCTATGCGGCCTGCGCTCCTTGTTCTCATCGGGCGAAATCCATCCGAAAGTTTCGATGGTTACTTTTATTTTCTTCTCAAAAACGATGGGGTCGGCAATGTGCCAGCGAAAAGCCGAAGTATGGCCGCCGACAATGCCCCACTGGTCAAAATAGACTGTGCCGA
Organism: uncultured Bacteroidales bacterium; assembly: GCA_964629805.1. Classification (GTDB taxonomy): domain Bacteria; phylum Bacteroidota; class Bacteroidia; order Bacteroidales; family CAZVTW01; genus CAZVTW01. Next base: position 19,677 of record CAZVTW010000041.1, read on the forward strand.
AGAAAGGTGTATTGACCCCCGATTTCAGCCCCCAGGCGGACAGAAAATAATCTTCTGTCCCAGTACCCCAGATAGACGGTTCTTCTTCCCCGTCGATATAAATTTTTTCGTCTCCCTCGCCAAACCACGAGGGACTGCGTGTGCGCACTGCCATTACTGTCCCTACATAATGCCCCTTTCCTTCGGTTTCCAAGATAAGGTAATCTTTGTTGTTTACTGTGGGATATTCCTGTCTGTAACGGGCATAAAAGTAAGGAGTTTCTTTAGGTAATTTGTCCTTCTTTATCCAATCGATGTTGTAATACAGCAGATTGATGTTTTTTTCGCTGCTCTGGTTGACAACTTCTATACGAATAGATTTTTGAAAAGGCATCGGCCAGAAACTGTTATAGGAATCTGCATCTTCAACAACAACCGGAAGACTGATCACTTCACTTCGTTTCCCAAAGCAGTTGGCGAAAAAATCGCCAAACGGCACTTCAACTCCCGGTTCATCCTTGCCATCATAAAAAATTCTGAGCAGCATTTCCTGGTGTGTCGCCGAACCATTGGTTGCCCATGGATGTTTGCCGGGACCAAGGAAAGTGAACCACAAATGGGTAACCACCCCCGGGCCATCTGCCTCCAGTACTACTTTTGTTTCTCCGGGCATTACCCGCGAATTATCTGCATTATGCGGAATGGGTTTGCCATTTTCATCCGTTTTTGTGGATGTCGATCGCATGCTTTGTCCGTCAATCGGCCTGATGAGATCAGAGAGGATGGCCCCGCCAACTACTTCTGAAGCTGTATTTCTACAGGAATAGTTACCGAAAACCAGAGTAATGGCGATCATTAAAATAAAAAAGTACTTCATTTTGATTGATTTTTGAATGTTAAATTATTTTTTCAGGTGGATGGCCACCCCGTCATTTGCATACCTGGACACATACCGGTAAGGCATTTTGCAATAGCCCTCTTCACCAAAACTGGTACCATACGAGTTTTTAAAAATAAAATAGCCGCCGCCGGCAACGGTCGGGTCATCTTTAAACCCTACGATGATTATGCTGTGCCCGTCATAAACGCCTTCTTCGGGGGGCACAACCATTATCCCATTTTCCATCCGTCGGTATCTGTCCTGCTTTTTTGGCCAGCGGAAACCGATAGCAACCGGGTGTTCATTTAAAATTTGTTGTTTAACCAGTGCTGTCTGCGCTTCCGTCATACCTGTTGTTGGGTCCCACTCTTTTATCCAGTAAATGTTGGCGCCCCGCCTTTTTTTTGCTTCTTTGATTGCAGCCTGCGACGGCGCTACTTTATTGTTGTAATTCCGGATATAGTATGGAAATAACTCACCGCTGCATATCCCGTATTTATTCAGGGCCGTAAGCGCATCGGAAAAATAGGAGCCATCAGCCAATTCCCCTGTAATTTTATTCGACGCCCAGTTCAGGTATTCAACGGATAAGGGTTCTGTTTTTTTTTGAGTATGGGCATATTCGAATTCCAGCAAACCGGTAATGGCAAAAACCGAGCAAGTGTTCCGTTCTCCCTGATCGTAAACATCAAACCCGTATTTCTCAAACAAGGGGCGGAGGTCTTTTCCTGCGGCCTGGGTTAGGGCGTAGATTGCTTCCGGCAGAATCATTAGGAGTAGAAACAGATAGTTTATTGTTACTTTCATTTAATTGCTGTTTATTGTTTGCCTAATGCTGATTTTTTACGCAACGGACCGAAAGGCCGAAGTACCTGCGGTCCTCTTCTCGTGCAGAGCCGTTGTCGTCGCCGCATAAACCACGCCGCCATCCGTTATCTCCCCCGGCTGGCGATGCTGTCCAGAAATAGCCGCAATGTCCCAGGCTTCCAAAACCCTGATAACCCCTGCAGCCACCGGGAAGAGCATTAAACCCCGCTTCGTCGGTGCCGTTGCCGGTTTCCCAGCCCAGGGTCGATTTCAGTTTCTTCCCAACATCCCCTGAGTCCCTCCATTCACGTATGCCCGATTCGTTGGGGTCCATGCCGAGGTGTTCTTCCAGTTCTGCCCAGTCTTGGTCGGTGGGAAGGTGCCAACCGTCAGGACAGCTTTCGCAGGCAGCTTCCCAGTTATACAGTACGCCGTATTTTTCGTAGTTAGCATTGGATTTGGCTTCCGATAGAATTGTGCCATCGTAGCCATAAACATAATAACATTTACCTTCGAACCGGCTATCATCCACCCGGTTGACTTCGGGAAGGTATGCAAGGTTTTCGTCCATCCAGGTTTGGGTACCAATTTTTTCCCATTTATAAACACGCATATCCCGGATGTCAGTAAAAGTACCCACCTCTTGGGGCTGGACAGCCGCGAATTTGATAACTAACCAAACAACCAGTAAATATTTCATATTTTAATTGCTTTTATTCTTTTATCCACAAAAAGTCTATGCCAATTTTTTTACCAAGTTCATATTCACAATTTTCAATAACAATTTCATTTTTCCCTTTTTTTAGTCGCAATGGTT
>CAZVTW010000042.1:0-8036 GCA_964629805.1 uncultured Bacteroidales bacterium
AAATGTCCAATTTTTCATGACTAGTTTTTGAGGTCTGTAGTGAGATTTAGTTGCAGATATTTTAACCGGAAAGTACTGATTAGAAATAAAGATTCAGCAGCAGCATTATTCTACTTCGACAACTTTGAGCGACTCATTATCATCGAGAATTTGATTTGGAATGATACCAAACATACCTTCAAAAGTTTGCTTAAAATGCTCCGGATCATAAAAAGTCGATCCTTCATGAATGGTATTAAGATTTAGTTTACCGGCTTTGAGATCAATGAGCGCTTTTATCGTTCTTTGCCACAGCAAATATCTTCTTATTGACACCCCTGTCTGTTCCCGGAAAAGATGGCGGTATTTAACTTCCGGTATTTCAACGCTTTTAGCAAGGTCATTGACAGAAAGGTAGCTTCTGGTATTATACAATAGTATTTTCAGTGAAGATTCAATCCGCTCATCATAGGGCTCATCAGGCTGATTTTTGCAAATCAAAGCCTGCACAATCTTATCAAATGTGTTATGAAAGCGCTCTTTGCCAAAAGTTGTATCTGTGAATTTTTTAAGATCATCAATATAATCAGAAATAACATCGAAATTGATAGATTGAATATTTGAATTTTGAAATTGCGACTTCCTCACTTTCCTGCCTGATTCACTCAAAGGATCGATAAACAGGATGGCATGAAAATGCTTTTGACTGTCAAATTGATGCAAAACATCAAAATCAACAATGACAGAATTATAATTCTTCCAGTATCCATTACAGAGTAAAAGCGGTTGGTCCTGGTTGAGGCTGATAAAAAGTTGAAGATTTGGATGTTGGTGTACGTTTTTATAGATCGTTTTATATCCGATGAGCAGACCATTGTTTTTCCAAAAATAAAAACAATTCATTGATTCCATAACAAATTTGTTATTTACAGAGATGTGAAAACACCTTTGTTTTAATGATCAATACGTTCCGAATAAAATAATTGTTCCCTTCTTTATCAAAGAATTCATAAAATTAATGTAATAATTTTGACAATTCGGAAAATCTGCCTATGAAAGTTCGTTAAAATTCAGTTTTTTTTCAACAAAAGATAAAAAACGGTTAATAAATCACATTACCTTTCAACTACAAATCATCAATGAGTCTTTTTAACTCTTTATTGCTGAGATTGAGTTTCTTTTTTAACCTGTTACGTCTTGCTAAAATCTTTCTTTTATCAATCAATAAAAAAGAAGATATTTCACTGAGGCTCAATTTACATTTGAAATACGAAAGCAGCTCAATTTCTTCGGGAGTAAAGGAAACTTCAGGAAAATAAATACTTATCTTTTCACGAATATTGTTTTCAAGTTCTCGGAGAAGCCTTTTTGTTTTTCTGCGTAAAAATTCTATATCCTGTTTGCTTTTTTGTTTTTTTTGTTGCCCAATTGTATGAACATACTCCTTTATCTCTTCAATCAGTGTTTTGTACTCAATCTCTTTAGATTTCTCTTCAAGTTTGATGTACAGGCTTTTTTGATCGTCTAAACGCTTATTAAGCTCATCTTTTGACTCCCTGGTTTGTCCTGGTAATTTAATGATATCTTTTTGTATCTGTTTTTGGTCTTGCCAGGATTTTGCCAATTCATACTTTATTTGTTGTTTCTCTTTTTCAAGGGTGTTGATTTCTAATTTCTTCTCATTTCTCTCAATTTGATACTTTAAAGACAATATCTTCTTTCGACTCAACAGATGAAATACAAGTATCACACCTACAATTAGCAGAAGAAGGATCAATAACCTGAAAACAAATGTCTGCCAAAAATATTTATCAATAATGATGAAGACAGATGCGGTTTCTTCGTTCCAGTAATTGTGATTATTAGAAGCCATGACTTTGAAAAAATAGGTGCCAGGTTCAAGGTTCCGGTATTCAACCAATTTGCATCCTTTGCAATACTTCCAGTTTGAATCATAACCGGCCAGTGTATATTGATATTGATTTTCATGAGGCGCCAGGTAATTAAGCGCTGAAAATCCAATCTTTATGGAATTTTTATTGGGACTGAGCCTGATGGTTTCAGCCAGGTTGATGTTTTTCTTGTGTTTGTCTGAATGGAGAGTGTGTAAAGGAATTCCATCTACAACAAACCGGGTGATGTAGACCGGAGGCAGAAATGTATTTGGTTCGATTTGAGCAGGAGAGAAAGCATTGTATCCGTTAATACCGCCAAAATACAATTTCCCGTCACTGCTGAATGCTGAATTCCGGATAAAGACATCATCCTGGAGTCCGTCTGTTGGAGAAAAATTTACAATTCTCTCAGTAACCGGATCCAGCCGGGTAATTCCATGTTGTGAACTGGCCCATATTCTGCCTTTTTTATCCGACAAAATGGCCATGACTGTGTTACCAGGCATGCCATCTGCAACTGAATATCTTAAAAATTTACCCTTATGCTTATCCTGTAACAGAAACAATCCCCTTTTTTCTGTTCCAATCCAGATATTCAGATTCATATCTTCATAAATACAATTGATTGGGCTGTTTAAGGGTGAAATATCCTGATTTTTGGCTATCATATCAGGGTAAAATTGTTCTTTTTTTGTATCATATCTGGCTATTCCGTTCTTTGTTCCAATCCATAAATCCGACTCTGAATCATATAATAAACTTACCACAGAAATATGAGGTAAACCAACTCCTCCGGTTGTTCTTTCTTCTACATGTAAATCAAAATTATTATCAGACAGATTAAACCTGAAAAGCCCGGAGCTGTCAGTTCCAACCCACACATGACCATTTTTGTCCGGGGTAATGGCGGTTATTTTGATAAGATTTTCCGTTTCAGCTAATGATTCATCTTTTTTATGTTTTTTCGATTCTCCGGTGAGTTCAAAATGTTTGATCTGCCTGGTTTTATAATTGAACATGCTAAGATATCCATCTGAACCAAGCCAAATGTTATTATTTTCAGCTAAACACAGACAATTAACTGACGAAAACTGCTGATTATCTGTTTTTTTATTTCCATCAAACGGAACATTAAACAGCGCGGTGGAATGTTTTAATGTATCATAGAGAATCAAACCCTTTTGTGTTGCGAGTATGTGAAACTGTTCCTGAACAACAATGTCATTGACGCAAAAACTATCCATATTTGCCTGCAGAAAAGTCTCTTTCATGTGCGAGAATTGATACTGCCCGGGATGAAAGTAATGCAAACCGGCATTTTTCATTCCAATCCAAAAACCATCCTGTCTATCTTTCAAAATTGATTTCACCCGGATATTGTCCTGTGAAACAGAATCTAAAATTGTATGGCAATTTAAACTTAAATGACCGGTTCTATGATTATAGAAACAAAGTTTACCTTTTATTCCAAGAATAAGATTTCCGCTATTATCTGATGAAATAGTTAGGATATTCGACAAATTGCCATCAAAAGTCCCCTTTTCTCCCAAATTCACCTTTTCAAAAACTTCACTTTCCTCAGAAAACAACCATAAGCCATTATTTTTCAGGCCTGCCCATATTCTTCCTTTGTTATCTTCAAAAATAGACAGAACCGAAAAAAACGCCCGATTTTCATTATTTTCAGTTTCTCTCTCAAGGGATGATACTGATTCACCACCCGGGCGAATCCTGTAAGCTCCTTTTTTTGAACCAACCCAAATAGCGCCATCCGAAGCTCCAGATAAACATGTTATCTTTTCTTTTATTGTAGTATCTTCTGATAAGTAAAAAGTCTCAGCTTTCTGACTGGTTGTATCATACTTCAACAGCCCGGAATTTGTCCCGATCCATAAATTTCCATGGCTGTCTTCGAGTATGTTATGAACAACTGTCCTGTTTATTGAATTCCTGGTAAGGTCACTTTTAAGAAAAAAAGAAAAAAGACCGGTTTTTTTGTCATATGAAACAAGACCTGCATTTGTACCAGCCAACATTGTGCCGTTTTTGAGCTCATATATAACATGAACCGTATCTCCGGGTATACTCCCCTTTTCACCGGATTGATGTATAAATTGTTTGAAAAAATATCCGTCAAATTGATATAATCCGTTATTCGTACCAAGCCATATAAAACCAAGACTATCCTGAAAAACAGAATTGACAGAATATTTTTCACTTAACGAATCTATGGTATAATGCCTGAACTTAACTTCATAATCCTGTCCATGGCAAATAACAGATAGAAAAATGGGCAGCAGAATTAAAAAAAATCTCAAACGATGTTGACGCATATAAATTGAATTGCTGATTATAAAGAACAAAAGTAATAAATATTTCAACAATAACTGAAAAGTTAAGTAACTCAATCTGATATTTAAGGACAAATATCATTTGAAATCTGATTTTGATGCTTCGTGATAATTCATTTATTTTGGGAAATAAAAAAAACATGCTCAAAATAAAACTAAAACAAAATGAAAAATGTGGGTATAAAATTAAAATCACTATTATCTGTTTGTATCGCCGGCTATATGACAACGAGTTGTGATAAAACAGACAAACCGGAAGAGGACAGACCGAATTTTATTCTCATCCAGGCAGATGACCTGGGGTGGGACGATCTTTCTCTTCATGGTAATGAGATTATTGAAACGCCACATATTGATGAATTGGCAAAAGAATCCGTCAGGTTTAACCGGTTTTATGTGAACCCTGTATGTGCACCAACTCGCGCATCATTGCTTACAGGCCGACATTTTCTCAAAACAGGGGTTGCTCATGTACATGGAGGCCAGGACTTTCTTAATCTGGACGAAACAACAATCGCAGAGGTGCTCAAAAATGCCGGATATGCAACAGGCATGTGGGGAAAATGGCATAGCGGACATGCTGAAGGGTATTTCCCCTGGGAACGCGGCTTTGACCAGGCATACATGGCACAATTATATAAACATGAAAACAGTGAAGGTAAACTTAATGGTCAGATTGTAAAGCACAAACACTGGGCAGACAGGGTTATTTTTGACTATGCTATCAGTTTCATTCAAAAAAACCAAAATAAACCGTTTTTTGCTTATATTTCGTCCCTGACCTGCCATTCGCCACTGAGGGCGCCCGGTGGATTTATAGAAAAATACAAAGCAAAAGGACTTTCGGACAACCTGGCAACCCTCTATGCCATGGTCGAACACCTTGATTTTCATATCGACCGTTTACTTCTTAAAGTGAAAGAACTTGGCCTGGAAAATAATACTGTAATTATTTTTATGAGTGATAACGGGCCGGCCATCAATTTCTCAACCTTAAGCGACAAAGACCGGGAAATCAGGTATGTAAACAACTATAAAGGGCACAAAGGAAACATCTGGGAAAATGGTGTAAAATCACCATTATTTATCAGGTGGCCGGGTACATTCGAACCTGGAATAATCAACCAGCTTATTGATGTGACCGATATTTATCCAACCATTGCAAACCTGGCGAAGGCAGAATATCCTCATAAGCAGTTACCACTTGATGGTACGTCTTTCCTTGATATATTGAAGGGAAAAACACAAAATAATGATACGAAACGATCATTCAATTATGCACATTTTGGATGGCAGCCCAGCGATTTACCATATGATCCTGCCGGCAGGTTCGAAGAGTACAGGCCTGTTACCCCGGAAGAGAAAAAAAATCTTACCTTAGACTATTATGCCATATCAATCCAAAACCAGGATTACAAGTTAATGTATCAGCCAAAAAAATATCCCAATACACCTGTAATCCAAGATGGTTTTGTCCTTGTGGATATGAATGATGATACGAAAGAAGAAAATAACATATATACCAAAGAACCGGAAATAGCTGCTGAGATGAAAAAACAATTGTTTGACTGGTTTGAAGAAATAAAACACTCTCCGGGTTCATTCAGGATGCCGCTGTTTTACATTCATGCTGATTCACGTGTCAATGAAATATATGCCAAAGCACCATTTAAAATCAGTCCTGGTCTGAAAAATACAGTCCATTTTCTCACCGACTGGGATACCCCGGGCGAATTTGCTGAATATAAAATCAAACCACTATCAGAAGGAACATTTCATGTATATTTAACATATGATTCTCTTCAATCATCAGGTGCAACATTTGCAATTATTGCATCATCAGGAGAAAAACTCACTTTTGGATTACAAGACAAAACACAGACTTTTTGTGGAGAATTACCCTTAACTCCCTCTGACAGTCTCCTGCATCTTGAATTAACAGAAAATCCTTCAGGAGATAAACCTTTTGATAAATTATTAGGAATCACATTAAAAAATCAATAAAACAAATTGTTTTGACAGATATAACTATATTATTCATATTCTCAATCAAAAATCAAATATAAACAATGAGTCATATGGCAAAAAAACTCGTCTTTTATATCATCGTCATTTTATTTTTACCGGTGAATATCTATTTATCAACCGATGCAGGAATTTCTGCTGATGAATTTGCACATCACGCTCATGCAGAATCAGTGTATAACTACTACAAAACACTTGGTGAAAACAGAGATTGCCTTAATCCTAAAGATACACAACTGCAATATCAGGGTCAGCTACCTGATAACATAGCATTTGTGTTAATCAAATTTTTTAATATCGAGGAGATATATCAGGCCCGGCATGTTTTTAATGCCATCATAACCTGGCTGGCCATTTTTATTACATCACTTTTTGCAAGAAGGCTCATGGGATATCCTGCCGGACTGATTACTTTCATCCTGTTGGTCATTTCACCAAGGTTTTTAGGGCATGGTTTCAATAACCTGAAAGACATTCCATATGCTTTTGCTTTCATTTTTACGCTCTATTACATTTATATGTATGCCAAAAAAGCGCCTAACATCAAAATTAAAGATATAATTCTTCCGGCAGCTGGCATTGGAATTGCTATTGCAATCAGGGCCGGCGGATTATTACTCATCCCTTTTCTGCTTTTATTCACCATCGGATATTTACTTGTTCAAAAATTTGATTTCAAAAATATCAAACAACTACGAAAAATAATCTTCCAGTTGTTCATCATATCAATATCAGGATACATGATAGGGATCATATTCTGGCCATATGCTCTTGAAAATCCTTTTTCCGGACCATTCAAAGCACTATCGCTTATGCGCAATTACAATGTAGCTATCGAACAATTGTTTGAAGGTGACCTCATCTTTTCATCTGACCTGCCCTGGTATTATGTGCCCAAATACCTTGTTATAACAATCCCTTCAGTCCTTATGATTGGTTGGATATCAGCAGGTATTGGATTACTTGACAAGCGTTTCAGGCCGGACAGATACTGGATATATGTCAGTCTGTTTTGTTTTTTATTCCCTTTGATTTATGTCATCTTTTCCGGTTCAAATGTTTATGGCGGCTGGCGACACATGCTGTTTATTTATCCTTTTGCAGTCGTTATTTCTGCTACTGGCTATCAATATATTCATGTACGAATGAAAGCAAAAATTAAGGGACTTAAAAATTCAATTCTCGTATTAACGGGTATCATTATTCTTTCCATTCATCCGCTTTGGCATATGTTCAGGAATCATCCATACGAGTATGTTTATTTTAACGAATTAACCGGTGGTGTAAGCGACATGTGGAAATCCTATGAAACAGATTATTATTATCATTCTTTCCAGGAGGCATCTGAATGGCTCATTGACACGCTGGAACTTGAGGAAGTTATTTTGAAGGATACCATTACCATAGCCTCAAATTTTAATATTGACTATTATTTCAGAAACCATAAAGACAATGTAAAAACGATATACAAACCACATATTTTAAATAACAGACAAGATTATCATTTTGCCATACTTCATACCTCTATTTTCAATCGAGAGCAGATGGAAAAAATATTTTTTCCCCTTCCGAAAACAGTTTATGAAGTAAAAGTTGATGATGCTGTTATTTGCTCAGTCATGAGGGGTGATAAGAAAACAAAAGCATTCAGTGAAGAATATCTTACCGGTTTGACCACTGATTACATGAAATATGTGACAAAAAACAATCCGGACAATGTTAATGCCTGGCTAAGCCTGGCGAATCACTATATACTCGGGCAGGAATATCAAAAAGCAAGAGAATT
>CAZVTW010000042.1:8136-22036 GCA_964629805.1 uncultured Bacteroidales bacterium
TAAGCCTGGCGAATCACTATATACTCGGGCAGGAATATCAAAAAGCAAGAGAATTGTTAGCAGATTATCTCAAGCGGAATCCAAAAGAAACTAAAGCGATGAACTATTTTGGGGCGACATATTTAAGTGAAGGAAAAATCAGCGAAGCTGTTGAATATTACGAGACAAAACTCATCTCATACCCCAAAACAGGAAGTTTTTATATTAACCTGGCAAATGCTTATATAGCTGCGCAGAGAAAAGATTTTGCCATTGAAGTTCTGCAAAAGTGCATTGTTGAAATCCCGGACATGAAACAGGCTTATCTGTATCTTGGTCATCTGCACAAAGATATTGGAAAGGAAGAAGAGGCGAAGCAATATTTTGAAAAAGCAAAGACATTGAAATAATTGTTAGCATGTAGCTATACTTCGACTGGGCATAACTTATGTTTTCAAAAAATAATAAACGACTGAAAATAAGCAGTTTATGTTGTTTTTAAAAGTCATGTTATGCCCGTTCAACATATAAATAATAACTATAACAGGACATTTTTAATCCGAAATCAGGCAGCCAAATGTTACAAGTCTTTAGGGATATTTTTGTATATTTAAACAAAATTTATCTGTCATGAAAATACACATCATACCAATTTGTCTCATTCTTGCATTATTAGCAACATTTTCCTGCTCTGAACAAACCATTGAACCTTCAGGCTGGACCCATTTCAGGGGGAATAACCTTGACGGAATAGCCCCGGATGACGAACCCCCGGTAAAATGGAGTGACTCTGCAAATATTGCCTGGAAAACACCTCTCCATGGTAAAGGATGGTCTTCTCCGGTGATACTTGATAATCAGATATGGCTAACCACAGCAACAGAGGATGGAAAAAAAATGTCGGCAGTATGCATTGATTTTAAAACCGGCGATTTTATACATGATATTACCCTGTTTGAACCTGATTCTGTTAAATCAAAGCATGCACTGAACAGCTATGCCACACCTACACCTTGTATTGAAAAAGGCGCTGTATATATTCATTTTGGCAGGTACGGGACAGCCTGTCTTGAAACCAGTACCGGCCAAAAGATATGGGAAAGAACAGATTTCACCTGTGAACATATTCAGGGACCGGGCTCCTCGCCAATACTCTACAAAAACCTTATTATACTGCATTACGAAGGCTCTGATATGCAGTTTATCGTTGCTTTGGATAAAAAAACAGGCAAAACCGTCTGGAAAACAGAAAGGCCGCAAGAACTCTATGAGCCGCTTTCATACATTGGCAAAAAAGCCTACATAACCCCAAATATTGTCACAGTAAATGGCAAAGATTTGCTCATATCAAACGGATCAGCAGTATGTATTGCCTATGATCCGGAAACAGGAGAAGAAGTCTGGCGGATTATTCAGGGTGAAGATTCAACAATATCAATGCCTGTAACAGACAATGGGAAAGTCTGTTTTTACACCGGTTTTGTAACCTCTCCCGATGATGATAAATATGCTGAATTATTAGCAGTTGACCCGGCAGGAAGCGGGGATATTACAGAAACAAACATTATCTGGAGGAAAAAATCCCCAATCTTACAACTTTTGACTCCTGTAATAATTGATGGGCTGATATACACAATTGACACGAAAAGCATGATGGAATGTATTGATGCCGATTCCGGAAACACAATCTGGTCGGAAAAAGTGAAAGGCAAATTCAATGCATCACCTGTTTACGCTGACGGATATATCTATTTCCCGTCAACAAGGGGTAATACCCTGGTCATCAAAGAAGGCAAAAAATACAAGCAAGTATCTGACAATAAACTAGAAGGACAAATTTGGGCTACACCAGCCATAGCAAATGATGCCTTAATCATCCGGACGAGTGAGTTTCTTTATAAGATTAGCAAATAAAATTCTATGAGTCTTCTCCTAAATGAAACCACGAACTGCCGGAAGAGCATTCCAGGGCATATTAAAATTAATGATTTGTTGGCTAATAATACCAATCCGCTATCAATTAGCATAATAAATATCAGTTGGTTCTTTTATTATGATTGATAGTCGGCCGGCATTAACTCAACCAAGCCATAAAGCTAATATTCATCAACTTGATGGCGGTTTCGTATAACTATACCACCACCTGTCAGTAAAAACTCCATCTCACTGCTTTTTTGTCTGAAGTGAATCCGTTAAGTTGATCAAATTTTCAACTTAAAGCAACCCCCGGAAAAATCCCTGCGCAACTGCAAACCCTAAAGCCCAAGATAACCATCAAATTCAGCGGAAGGAACTTCAACATATTTTTCCGGCAAGTTAAAAGCTTTGTTCTTAATGCGTTCTTCAGAAACAGATGTCGCTGTGTAGGTCACTTTGATGCCGTTTGTCACCTGGCTGTATTGAAGAAGCACATGACCAATATCTTTGAAATGTTTATGCCAGTTAGGATTTGGTATTTGTATTTTTTCCGTATAAAAAGCAGAGAAATTCTGATCATCAACAAAAACCGATACCTTTTTACATTCATATCCGCAGATTGTCTTTTGTTCCTCATCATAGCGCAGCAGTATTTCCGGGTTGTTTTCTGAACTGGTAGCTAATTCGTCTTCGGTTTTTGTTGTTACATATGTCTTCTCATTTGTCTCAAACACAATTTTTAGCGCTTTATCTACTGAATTTCCAAAAATGATTGTTTTACCGGCCCCGGTTTCATATTCAATTCTGAAAAGTTCGTCTTTATACGTGCAGGTGATCTTTTCCGGTATTTCAGGGATGAGCGTATCTATATCACTTTGGTCTGCTATCGAAGCCTGGTAGACAATTTTCCCCCGGAAGGATTTTCTGATGACATCCGGTGTATAGGCTTGTGATATAAATAAATATATTGGTAAAAAGATAAGTATCAGTCTGTTCATGAGTATGTTGTTGATTTATTATTAGTGATATAGCAGCTAATCGAAATTCTTTATAAATTATTTTTTGATGATTGCATTGCGGTTAGGACCTACAGAAATGTATTCGATGTCAATACCGGTTTCTTTTTCAATATATGTTATATATGAGAGAAATTCAGAGGGTAATTGTTGATATGACCTTAAACCTGACAACTTTTCGCTCCAGCCTTTAAACTCTTTATATACAGGATGAAGATCACATTCAATATCATACGGCAACTGGCAATGGCTTTTATCTCCTTCCCGGTATTCATTGGCTACTTGTATGGCATCAAAACAATCCAAAACATCTGCTTTTGTCATGATCAGCTTTGTTACACCGTTTATCATGATGGCATATTTTAAAATGATGAGGTCTAACCAACCACAGCGCCTTGGACGTCCGGTAGTAGCGCCAAATTCATGGCCTTGTTCCTGCAGGCACTTACCGTTCTCATCATGCAGTTCGGTCGGAAAAGGTCCTGAACCGACTCTTGTGCAATATGCTTTAAAAATACCAAAAACATCCCCAATTTTTTTCGGACTGATTCCCAAACCGGTACAAACACCCGCTGAAATAGTATTTGATGATGTAACATACGGATATGAACCAAAATCTATATCAAGCATCGTTCCTTGTGCACCTTCGGCCAGTATTTTTTTCCCGGAATTGAGCTGTTCGTTTATAAAATATTCACTGTCAATCAGGTTAAATTTTTTGATAAGTTCAATGCCTTCAAACCATTCGTCTTCAAAATCGTTGATATCATATTCAAAGTCGTATATTTGAAGCAGTTGCTTATGCTTCCCGATAAGTTTGTTATACGTAGTTTTGAACTCCGGTGAGAGTATATCACCTATTCTGAGTCCGTTTCTGCCTGTTTTGTCCATGTAGGTCGGACCAATTCCTTTAAGGGTAGAGCCTATTTTGCTTTTTCCTTTGGCTGCTTCTGAAGCGGCATCCAGTATCTTATGCGTCGGCAGTATAAGATGTGTTTTCTGTGACAGGTATAAGCGCTTTTCAACATCAACACCCATCTCCTGAAGCTTTGTCACTTCATCTCTGAAGATGATTGGATCAAGAACAACCCCATTACCTATCAGGTTAATTTTATTCTCATGAAATATCCCTGACGGAATAAGATGCAGGATATGCTTAATGTTATTAAATTCCAGAGAATGACCGGCGTTCGGCCCGCCCTGAAATCGTGCAATAATATCATATTCTTTGGAAAGAACATCAACAATTTTTCCTTTTCCTTCATCGCCCCACTGCAGGCCTAAAATGACATCAACTTCCATGTTTCTCACTGTTTGCCTGGGGTCTGATGCGAAATATACTGTACTAAAATATTCTTGTTATTTCGTTTCAAGCCCCTAAGTATGATTTTTATATACAGAAAAATGAACCCATTTCTGAAAATCCGTTTTTTGCCATAGCTCTTTATTGTTAATCTCTATTAAGCAATGCCCTGTCTCTATTCAGCCGACATAAATAATATGCCTGTTAGGAGAGGACTTATAAATTGATTTTCAAAAAAGCCATGCAAAATTAACAATAATTATCCTATTTTGGAAAAGAATGTGTAAGGATTCAGCTTTTGAATTTGTTCCTGACTGAAAAAACTAGAGATCTGTAAATACTTTCTGATTATTCGTTTTTTCTTCAAGGCGTTTTCTTTCACAGTCTCTGCATTCACCATAAAAATAGAGAGAATGGTGCCCAATCTGAAAATCCTTGAGAGTGCTAACGGTGGTTTGTATTTCCTGTATCCTGGGGTCGCAAAATTCAATTACTTTTCCGCAAGTGGTACAAATGAGGTGATCATGCTGCCGGCATTCATGTGCCTTTTCGAATTGGGCAATGTTTTTTCCAAATTGGTGTTTAATGACAAGATTACAATCGAGTAATAATTCAATGGTATTATATAATGTCGCCCTGCTGACCCGGTAGTTTTTATTCTTCATAAAGATGAACAATGTTTCAATATCAAAATGTCCATCCCGTGAATAGATTTCTTCAAGAATGGCAAACCGTTCGGGCGTTTTCCTATGGCCTTTTCTTTCGAGATATTCTGTAAATATTTGTTTTACAGTTTCTTTTGTATTTGTGCAAGTCATATATAAGGAATTTTGATGACGATTTAAAATAAATAATTAATATTGAAATTATAAAATTATTTAGAATAAATTTAATTAAGAGAATAACTGTTCTTAAACCGAAATTGTTCAAAAAGCAGGAAAGTTTATTATTCCTGAGTCTAAACAGTAATAAAAATAAGATTATGAGGGAATTCTAAATTAGACATTAATTCTTGTCCAATTCTATCTACACCAAATGAAGTAAACTTTGAAAATATAATTTTGTTTTATGATGAAATTATTTCATTTTTAAAAAAAATAATAAAGCATGAAAATCCTTCATACATCAGACTGGCATATAGGAAAACGCTTATACAACAAAGATACTTATGAAGATCATCAATTGTTTTTTGACTGGCTGACACAATATATCCATACAAATCAAATTGATGCAATGATCGTATCAGGCGATGTATTTGATATGGCTTATCCATCAAATAACGCACTTCAGCAATATTATGAAGCCCTGATAAAAATTAAAAACACGTGCTGCCGGGATGTTATTATAACCGGCGGGAACCACGATTCCTCAGGAACTCTGAATGCCCCCAGGAACATACTTCAGCACCTGAATATTCATGTCATCGGGGGAGCTATGGAAAATAAAGAACATATGATCATCCCGCTGGGAAACAGGAAAAACGACAGTTGTAAATGTGTTGTTTGCGTTATACCCTTTTTAAGGGATAAAGATATCAGGTCTTCTGTCCCGGGCGAATCTTATGCAGAAAAAATGCAGGCATTGAGGGAAGGATTAAAAAATTATTATGCCGGTTTCAGCGATCTGGCAAAACAATTAACGGATAAAAAGAATATACCGGTGATAGCAACCGGTCATCTGTTTATTCAGGGAGCCAAAACATCAGAAAGTGAACGAGAACTCTATATTGGTAACCTGGTCAATATTGACAGTGATATTTTTCCGCCGGAATTTGATTATATCGCGCTGGGACATCTTCACCGTCCTCAGAAAGCAGATAAAGAGGGACGAATTCGATATTCCGGATCGCCTATTCCCCTTAGTTTCAGCGAACGTGATGATCAGAAAAAGGTAATAGTGATTGAAATATCTGACAATCAGGGCATGAGTATTAACGAGGTTGACATCCCCAAATTCAGGGAATTGAAGCAGTTTACAGGAACTTTTGAATCAGTTCAACAGAAAATCGGATGTTACCGGCAGAAATCCGAACTCAGAGACCGGGCAGAGATCGTCATCACCGAAAAAAACTTTAACCCGGGTTTAATATCTGAAATCGAAAAGTATATTGAGCAGGTTGAACAGGTAGAGGTGTTGAATTACAAAATTCTGTTTGAATCACAACCTTCAACCGAAAAAGATGATAATGAAACATACAAATCGTTGACTGAATTAAATGTCAGGGATGTATTTGACAAAATGCTCGGGTACTACAATGTGGAAGGCAAGAAAATGTTGAAGCGTACTTTTGATGAACTGTTGGATACTTACGAACAATAAACAACACCGCAATGAACATTATTAAACTCACTTTTCAGAATATCAATTCACTCAAAGGCACTAATACGATTGATTTCACCAGTCCACCACTTTCGCAGACCGGTATATTTGCCATTACAGGCCCGACAGGTTCAGGGAAAAGCACCATCCTGGATGCCATTACACTGGCCTTGTTCAATCAGACCCCCAGAACAGGAACCCTGTCGAAAAGCAGGATAGAAGAGCTTGGGGCTGTTATCACACGGAATACATTTGAATCGTTTGCTGAAATTGAATATGAAGTTTTAGAGAAAAGATACAGGTCAAAATGGTCAATTCATAAGTCTCCCAGGACAGAAAATCTCCAGGATTATCATATGGAGCTGGCTTCATTACCGGATGGCGCCTTGTTTGATTTGAAAAAAAGCGAAGTGCCGCAAAAAAATGCAGAAATCATTGGTTTAAACTATGATCAGTTCATAAAAGCCATTCTTTTATCGCAGGGAGATTTTGCAAGATTTCTGAAGGCAAACCCGAATGAGCGGGGCGAATTGCTGGAAAAAATTACCGGAACGCAGGTATATCGTGAACTTGGCATACTGGCATTTCAGCGTATTAAGGAAGAAAAAGAAAAGTTAACGGAAATTGAAATCAGAAGCGAGGATATCAAAATTCTTTCAAAAGAAAATATTGATGAATTGCATATGAAAAGGAAGAAATTAAATGAGGAAGTTGTTAAACGAAAAAAGGATATTGACGCAACTGTAAAAGCCATTAACATCAATAAGCAAATTGAAAAACTGAGCGGAGAAAAGCGCCAACAGCAAAATGTATATAATAAAACAAATGATAAGTGGAATGAATTTCAGAACGAACTAAAAAAACTCAAAAATCATGAAGATTTACTGGCAATTAAGTCAGAACTGGATGAACACTCAGACAAGATGTCCATTATCAATGAACTGGATGAGAAAACGAATAAATTAAAAAATGACCTCAAAACCCAGACTGAAAAAATAAATGCGTTAACTGTTCACTTGAACCGCAAGGAAAAAAATATCAAAGACGCTGATTCTGAACTCAGGAGGCTTCTTCCAGTATTCAGGGAAGTCAAAGAGCTTGATAACAATATGAAGCAGCTTGATGAAAAAATCAGGGAAGAAAATGAGCTCTACACGTTACGTGATAAAGAGCTACGCGGACTACAAAATGAACTTAAAAAACTGGAAAAACAACACCGTCTGACACAGTCAGAGCTTAAGGAAACTACTGAATGGCTCACTAAAAATTTTGTTGTCAGGGATTTGATACATGAATCAGGCATCATCAGTGAAAAATTTTCTGCACGGGATAAGGAAATACAAAATATTCAAAAGAAAATTGCTGAGACCCCACAAGGAGAGACCAGGACTAAGATGGAGGAGAATATTTCCTGGCAGGATAAGCAGGCATTTATTCAATCCGGCATTGAAAAAATTACCAGGGAGATTGTAGCATTTGAAGCAAAACTATCTCATAAGCCGGAGGAATTGCCGGGATTAAACCAAAAAATTATTAATCTTCGGGAGCAACATGCAGATGCAAAAGAACAGTTTAAATCATGTCAGTTATCTGAAAAATATAATAATACAATCAATGAACTGAATGAAATTAATATTCAACAAAAGAAAAACCTGGAACAAATCAGGACGGACAAGCAACGCTTAAAACATGAAAAAGAAATCCTGCTTAAAAGGGTTGAAGAACTCCAGGCACGGCATGAACGGCATTTGCTTGAGGAAAAATATGCCAATGTCAGGAAGAAGCTAAAAAAAGGCGAGCCATGCTTTTTGTGTGGCTCAAAGTCACACCCATACGTACAACAATATGTCAGCCAGAAGGACACGACTGAACAGGCACTGAAAGATGCAGAAAAAGAAGTTTCACTGATGGACAAAGAATTAAGTATAGCAGATAAACAGTCTATTAGAATAGAAACTGATATTGCCAATAATGTCTCGCAGATAAAAAATCTGAAAGATGATATTCAGGCAGTATTGCAGGAATTCAACAGTGTGAATAGTAAAAATGACTGGGAGCATTCTATTGACAGGGGTACAGCCATTGAAAACAAAATGAAAAATATTGTTAATGAAGGTAAGGAACTGGCCAACCAAATAAAATTGCTCGGGGAAGTTTCGAAATTTCAGACTCAAAAGCAACAAATGGCTGTTTTTGTTGATGATATGAATGAAATTATCCGGTACGAAAATGAAATAATGTCTTTCCTGGATAAGTATACAGATTATCTCGATGAAATGGATGAACTCAAAAAGGCACCGGAAATTTTAAACAAATTAAAAGAAAAATATCTCGGTCTACAGGAGAAAAAACAAACATCAGAACAAAAAATTGAAACCTCATCCTCAGTCATGAGCGAAAAAAAATCAGCGATTAAAAAACTGGACACTGAAATGGGTGAAATGAAAAAGAGAATGGAACAAAAGACTGTTGAAAGAACAGGTATCCGGGAAAAAAGATTCTCCAGGCTTGAAAACGATAATCCTGATGAAAAGGAAGAAAAAATGAGGAATCATTTAAAAGATTTAAACGATGAAGTGATAAAACTGAAAGAAACACTCATAAAGACGAATTCTAACCGTGATGCGACAGAGAAATCCATTTCCGAAACAATCAACCAGACAGAAAAAACAAAAGAAAAAACAGATGCGCTAAGTAAAATAATTAGTCCCAAACTGGAAGAACTGGGCTATAAAAATGCCACCGAAGCTCAACAATATATTCTTAAACCGGATGAAGCAGAATTAATCCGGAACAGGGAAAAAGAAATTCTTCATACAATCTCATCACTGAAGCAGTCAATACTCGAAAAAGAAAAAGAACTGACAGGCCTTCAGGCACAGAAAAAAATGGATAAATCGACGGAGGAACTGGAACAAATACTTGCCAAACAGGAAAAAGAACAGGAAGACACAAACAGGGAAATTGGTAGTATTAATAACAGGTTGGAAGAGGACAATAAAAACAGGGAGCAGAAGAAAAAGCTCACTAAAGCACTAGAACAACAACATAAAGAATATACAAAATGGGAATCTTTGGGCAGGCTGATAGCAGACAGTGAGGGTAAAAAGTTTTCAAAATTTGCCCAGGAGCTGACCCTGCATCAACTGACAAAGCTTGCGAATAAACATCTTGGCCAGCTCTACTCTCGTTATAAACTGATGAAAACAAGTGGTAAAGCAAGGGATAATTTATATATTATTGATACATATCTTGGCAACACAAGCAGGAGCGTACAAACACTATCGGGCGGAGAAAGCTTCCTGGTAAGCCTTTCGTTAGCCCTGGGGCTATCTGACCTGGCAGGGAAAGATATCCGAATCAGGAGTTTGTTTATTGACGAGGGATTCGGTTCTCTTGATGAAGAAGCCCTGGATTTGGCACTGACAACATTAGAAAAACTTCAGCTGGAAACAAAAAGAACAATAGGCGTTATTTCGCATGTGCCGGCTTTAAAAGAACGAATCACAACACAGATTGAGTTACAAAGAACATCTTCAGGATTCAGTAAAATTGCATTACAACAGTAATATGGCGATTCTATACGCCGGTTTTTACCTTCATAATAAAGAATGATGATGCAGGAAAGTTCAATATTATAGCATTTTTTTTCTTTATCCCAACAAAAAATAGCATTTTTGAATCAACTCATTCAACGATGATTTTTACAAATGAACAGATATCTAAAAATATTAAAAGCTTCTGCCGGCTCTGGTAAAACGCACAACCTGACAAAAGAATATTTAATTCTGGCTTTTCGCGAACCGGCATATTTTTCAAAAATCCTCGCTGTAACGTTTACAAATAAAGCAGCAGAAGAAATGAAAAACCGTGTGCTTGAGGAACTTGTTCTGCTGTCAGTAAATCCTGAAAAATCGCCTCATTACGATACCATTAACAATATTTCTAAATCACTGGTCATTCCATTCAGGATACAGGAACGGGCAAAAGCAGTTTTGACAGGCATATTACATAACTATTCCGGGTTTTCAATCAGTACAATTGACAGCTTCACCCAAAAAATTATTCGTGCGTTTTCATTTGAAATTGGCGTTCATTCAGGATACAGGATTGAACTTGATAATTCGAAAGTTATTTCCGAAGTGACGGAAATGTTGCTGGAAAGACTTCACGAAAACCATCAGCTAGTCAAATGGCTTATCGATTATTCATCTTTTCGGCTTGAAGAGGGCAAGAGCTGGAATTTCAGGAAAAACCTGGAAGACCTGTCCCGTGAAATTTTCAAGGAGCGATTTCAGCACATTCAGTCCGATATAACAAAATCAAAAGATGAGTTAAAAGAAATAAATACCTGGCTGAATATTGTTACAAAGTCCTTTGAAAAACAAATGCTTGATTATAGCCGTCAGACAGAAGATATAATAAAAAATAATGAGAACCTGAAACAAAAAGGTGGCAGAAATTTTAACACCATCATCAATTACCTGACCAATAAAATAACTGAATCCCGCTCTCTAAAAGATGTTATTCCCGGGAAAACTGTCATGCAGGCAATGGAAGACCCTGAGAAATGGTATTCAAAATCAACCCCGTCCGGAATAAAAGCACAGATTTATGCACTCAGGCCTCAGCTCAATGATATTCTAAAGAAAGTATATGATTTTTTCAGGAAAAATGTTGAATCTTATGTGACTGCAAGAGCCATTCAACAAAATTTTCATGCCTTTGGCCTGCTTGCTGATATTGCCCAACTATTACCTGATTACCGGGAAAGCAGACGGTTACTCATGATTTCCGATTCTACTTATTTACTTCGTGAAATGATCAGGGAAAACGAAGCGCCCTATATTTACGAAAAAACAGGCACAAGATACAACCACATTCTCATCGACGAATTCCAGGACACATCAGGCTTTCAGTGGGACAATTTCAGACCCCTGGTCGAAAATTCATTGGCACAGGGCTTTTCAGACCTCATTGTCGGTGATGTTAAACAGTCCATTTACCGGTGGAGAGGTGGTGACTGGATGCTGCTGCTTAAAAAAGTGAGTGATGATATCGGCAAATCAAATGTGCAGTCTGACACCCTTGATACCAACTGGCGGAGCCGGGAAAACATTGTTTTATTCAATAATACCCTGTTTTCTGTCCTGCCGGAGATTTTGCAGGAGCAATTTAACCAACACCTCGGCGAATTTGATGATGGAAAACATACAGCGTATTTTCAAAACAATAAGCTGGATACTGTTCTTGTTGATGCATATGGAGATGTACAACAAAATTTGCCGGGAAATGACAAGGCTGGCGGAAGCGTGCATGTAAAATTTTTCAACAACGAAAAAGGACAGTCGGTAAAAAGCTGGCGCGAACAGGTTCACCACGCACTCCCCGAGTTGATTAATGAGTTACTCATGCAGGGAAAATCACCCAATGAAATTGCTATCCTCGTCAGAAAAAACAGCGATGGCAGGGAAGTTGCTGACATATTATTTGAATATCAGCAGAAAAACCCGGACTCAATAACCTACAATGTGATGTCTGCTGATTCTCTCAGACTCGCGAATTCTTTTTCAGTGAGATTGATTATCAGCGCCATGAAGGTTTTGATGCATCCGGGTGATAAAACGGAGTTGGGTAATCTTGTGCATGTTTACCGGTTACTTCACAATGGCAAAAATGATAAAACCCTGACTGATTTTGCAGATATAGAACAATTATCCCGTCAGGTTTTGCCTCATTTATTTTTTGATAATTACTCAGGACTTGTACAAAAAAATATAATTGAACTCACAGATGAAATCATCAGAATATTTGAGCTTGGAATATTTCAGTATGAATTTCCGAATCTGAGAACTTTCCAGGAGACCGTGTACGAATTTTCCAAAAATGATCCCTGTGATATTAATTCCTTCCTGGAATGGTGGGATGACCAGGCAGATAAGATCAATGTTGAACTCAGTGGTGATCGTAATGCTGTTCAGGTTCTGACCATTCACAAAGCCAAAGGACTTGCATTTAAGGTTGTTATAGCGCCATTTTGTGACTGGAACATTGATAATACAAGTTTTTTTACAGCCCCTGTTTTATGGGCATCAACAAAAGATATCAAAACAAATACCCATTTTGAGTTTATACCAGTTAAATACAAACAGGACTTGCGATATTCATCTTTTTTTAAGGATTATTTTGAAGAAAAAATATATAACTACATGGATGCTCTTAATGCGCTCTATGTGGCATTTACGCGTCCCAGGGAACATCTTGTGATGTTTTGCCCTGATAATCCTAAAATCACTTCGGCAGGATATGATAAATCATTTTCAAAAGTATCAGATCTCATCAAATTTGCTTGCTGTCAGAATAAAACGCATCAGGAAAATGAAAAACAAATCACTTTAAGTTCATTTTTTTCGGCCAAAACAGGTGAGTTTATCTTAGAGGCTGTAAAAGAACATACTGTACCAACACAATCAGAAACACCAGATGAAGGGCCTGTCTTGCAAAGTTATTCCGGTTTTGACTGGACAAAAAAACTTGTATGCAAAGAGGATACAACCACCATAACTTTTGATGACACAACAATGGATGCTGATATCAGGACATACGGCATATTGATGCATGAGTTGCTCAAAAAAATCCGGATTATTGATGATGTCAGTTTTGTTGTTGACCAGGTTCTGTTTAATGGCAAAATAGCTCCTGAACATTCGCAGAGTCTAAAAAACAAACTAAAGCATATTGTTAATTTTGCAGAAGAATGGTTCTCTCCCGACTGGTTTGTCTACAATGAAAGGGCCATTATCACAAAAGGGGGTAAAGCCAGAATTCCTGACAGAATCATAGAAAATGAAAACAATGTCATTGTCATTGACTTTAAGTTCGGGCAACCTGAAAATTCATACACAGACCAGGTGACTGAATATGTCAATCTCATCCGGGTTACGACAAGTAAAGAAATTCAGGGATTTTTATATTATGCTGACCGTCTCGAAAAAATACGGATTGTGTAGTATACCTGTTATTCAGTTTTCATGATATGAGCACACATTTCATAGTTTTCATGCTTTGAATAATATTCCAGCAATCTTTTTCTGAATTTTTTGTCTTTATACAGGGGATGCAGATTATTAAAAGATACTTTACCGGAAATTATATCTTCAAAACACTTATCAGGATTGATTTCATCAGTTTTGTTATAGACTTTATATTTAGCGAGGTAAGTTGTCAACATCCGCTGAAGCCCGAGAAGTTCATTATTTTCTTCTATCATCATTCTGTTTGTCTTAAATGAATCGCTCAAAATTGAGTCTCTCCTTTCAGACAAGGGCATCGCCAAAACCTTTTTTATATATACTTCTGTGTTTTT
>CAZVTW010000043.1:0-21918 GCA_964629805.1 uncultured Bacteroidales bacterium
TATTTTTCAGTTAACTAATTTACTAATTAATACTAATTTATAAACATATGAGAAGAATAACAACATTTTGGATTTTATTATTAACCGGGCTTATTGTTCCTTTGCTCGGTCCGGCACAGCCCACCGGGTCTATTGAGTGGGATTTTTATCTGAGTTTCAATGATGATATTTCTTCATTGTATTCAATTGAGAATCCTGATGGAACGCAATCATCCACGAATTTGGAGTTGCCTGTCAGAAACTTTAATGACAATTACGGGGCTGTGGCTAAAGGATATATCATTCCTGATGAAACAGGTGAATATACATTTTATGTTCAGGCAGATGATCAAATAGAGTTTTGGCTCAGTTCTGATGTAACGCCTGAAAATAAATCCCGGGTTGCTTATGTCCACAATTATACCAATGCCTGGGACAAAAATGAAGACCAGAAAGGTTCGGTTAACCTTTACGAGGGCGAATCGTATTATTTCGAAATATATTTTAAAGAAAATGGCGGCGGAGACTGGTGTAAGGTCGGCTGGACAAAACCCGGGGAGGAAGGTATAGATAACATTGAAATAGTCGGTTCTGATTATATTTCATCTGAGGCTTTTATTGACGAATCACTGGCAGATATCAAATCTTTTGAATTGACGAATATTGAGGATCCGTATTTTAAAACAGTAGACAGTGATAAAAGAACCATTACAACTATTGTTTCTTACACAACAGACATAACAAACTTAGTTCCGGAATTTGAGCTAACCTACAACACTACCATTTCACCGGAAGGAGGACAGGCATATGATTTCAGCAGTCCACAGGTGTTTACCCTTACAGCACCCGACGGCACAACCACAAAAGAATATACCATCTCTGTCAACAAACGTCCGATACAAACCGGAAACAAAATAATTACCTTACATTTCAATGAGCTTGGAAAATCTGCTGATATCGACAATACGAATAATACTGTCACAGTGGAGTATACAGAAGGTTATTCGGAAGTTCAGACGCTTGACTATGAATTATCACTGTATGCCACTTCAGACTTACCATCAACATTTGATTTACAAAATCCGCCATCAACAATTACAGTGACTGCACAGGATGGAGGTGAACGCACCTATGATGTTATTGTCACAGCTGTTGCCGGTGTCCAGGAATTTAGCGATGACTTCTCAACAGATGAATATGTTGATAATTGGGAGGCACGTAATTGGAACAACTCGGGTGGGTCCAATAAATATACCATAGAATATGACAGTGGAAATGACCAGTTGCGAATAGAAAAAGATGCCTCAAAAAACGGCTGGATACGGTTTACTTTTCCTGAGTCGCTTAATCTGCTTGGGGGTGGTTTGGATGTACGAATGAAGGTAAAAAAGGGTGAATCAGGATTTAATATTCAAAAATTCGGCATAAAGCTCCAGGATGAAGATGCCCCGACTTCGGACGGTAATTTTTCATATTCAACAGATACGCGTACCACTGAAATCCCGCGTGATAATGAGTTCCATGAAATCATCTGGAACTGGGACGGTAAACTTGCGGGTATGGATGCCTCTAAAATTAAATACCTGGTGATGGAGATTGATCGAACCACGAATATCGAATTTGATGATTTCTACATTGATGATTTAAGGGTCGGCGCTGCGGCAAAACCCAACTTTCCACCTGAATGTGATGACATTACCAATCCGCCTGTGAAAAACATTACAGCCGGAAAACAAACATTAACAATTACAGGTATTACTGATGGCAATCCTGACCGGGATGAGAATTTAACTCTCACAGCATCAAGCACTGACCAGTCAGTAATACCTGACCAAAACATAGATGTCACCTTCAATAAAGCTGACAGCACGGCGACAATCGAATATACGCCACAAACCAATGGCGCGGCAGTCATCACAATAGAAATTAAAGATGATATGGGCGTTTCATATTCAGATGAGTCTGACACTAAAAAAGTGACATTTCTGGCCCAGTTTGTTGATGATACGCCCGGTGTCAATGACATTGCCACTTTTGGTCCGCCCTCACAGACTCATGTCAATGTTGGTACTGACAACCAACACATTGTTATTCTACCGGATGTTACTGACGGCGACCCGGATGTTGAACAGGAGCTGTTTTTTGAATATACTGTGGATTCTCCTGATATGATTTCTGTGGATTCACTCTCTTACACAAAAGGTGACAACTTTGCCATTCTCTATTTTAAAGACAAGGGGAATACCGGAAATGCTACGGCTACTATATCGCTGATTGATGAGAAAGATAAAGATGAAGGAAACGATCCTTTTGAACTCACATTTGATATCACATTAAGTATATACAATACGTTTGGTGTCAATTACGGACTGACGCAGATAGCGCAGTGGCAGACCCGTCCGTATGATTCTGACCCTGTATTCCTGCCCGGCTACCCAAAAATCTATGAAGAAACTTATATTCCTGATGATCCCGAAGTTGACCTGCACTGGGGGAAAATGTGGGGCTATATCATTCCGCCTGTTGACGGAGATTATAAATTTTTCTCTGACAGTGACGGCGAAGGTGGCGCATATGTTTATCTGAGTACGGATGATACCCGCGGGAACATACCACCACAGGATAATCCAACCTGCACAAGGGATGCTGCATCTCCCTTTATTACCCTGGAAGCTGGCAAAGCTTACTATTTCGAAGCCATGCACAAAGAGATTATCAATACTTTTTTCTTAGAAGTAGAATGGATTTATCCTGGAGGCACACAGCAAAGAATAACACAACCTTATCTGTTTTATGACTTGGACCAGGAGTTACCTGAGTCGCCTAAAAATCTTGAAACTGAGATAATAGGGACAGACAGGCTAAACATAAAGTGGGACGAAGCCGGCGACAATAAGTCTGTTGAAGGCTATATCGTTTATGTTAACGGAAAACCCTATACCAACAGTCCGGTGGATAATACAAACGCTGTTATTTCAGGTCTGGAAACCGAGACAGCTTATAGCATTTTTGTGCTGGCTGTTGATAAATCAAATAACTACTCCAAACCTTCAAATATCCTCAATATATCAACCACAAGCGAAGACCTGACTCCGCCGGAACCACCAACAGGTCTTGAATCAGTACAGTCAACCCCTTTCACCATTACGGTTGAATGGGATGAGGCATCGGATGATGATTCCGGTATATACGGATATAACATTTATGTTGATGGTTCTGAAACTCCGGACAACCCTGAGCCTGTCCTGGAAACAAGTTACAAAATATCATCCCTGGAACTGGAAACAGAATATTCTGTACAGGTGACCGCGCTGAATTTAAGCCAGATAGAATCTGAGAAAAGTTCTTCTGTCACTGCTTCCACAACTGAATTTAACTGGGAGGATGAGAATGAGGAATCTGTTATTGGGCTGGTCTCTGTTAACCTGGAAAATGTTGCCCCGGCAACGGGATTTGCCATTGAAGGAAACTACGGCCTGAATTCAGTGTTTGTTTCGAATAAAGTGGCTTATCCATCCTTTGAAGATGACCGTTTTAAAGATAAAATGAACGACAATCAACTTGGAGCGGTGTCCAAAGAAAAATCTGGTGGTCTGACTTACATGGTAGAAACTGATGATGTTTATCATGGGAATAAAGCCGCCAAACTGGAAGTAACAGCAAACCAGTGGCTTCGCTGTATTTCTTATGTTGACATGTCTCCACAATATAATTATATTCTGAAATTTGCTGCCAAGGCAGATGAAAGTTTCAGCGGTGGGACAATATCCTGGCGGGTGTTCAGAAGTGTCGGTGGTACGTTCGAAGCAGCCTCGGGAACTGTCACGACAGAATCAGACTGGAAAGCCTATGAAATTGAATTTCCAGGTATCCAGGATGCCAGCAACCAATGGAAAATAGAATTTAAATTTGACAAACTCGGTGTTGTTTATCTTGATGATGTTCAGTTACATATCAAAGAATGGTATGACCCGGACAGTAAATTTACAACCGTTGGTATGGAGATACTTGATGAACTTCAGCCGGCTGGTGTCAGGTGGGGCGCTATTGGTGCCAATTACGATGATTTCTTCGAATCTACAGGCCAGTATCAGAAAGGAACAATGACATATGGTGATTATGCCTATCTGAGTTCATTGTACGACGGATATGCACTCATTTGTGTTGGCGTTAACTCAAATACTGACTGGTACAAAGAACCGGAAACTTTCGAACATTTCATCGAATATTTAAACGGCCCGGCAGGAACAACCTGGGGCGATGTACGTATTTCTGAAGGCTATACACAACCGTTCACAGAAACACTGAATGGAATTATTATAGAAATGGGGAACGAAGTATGGGGCTTCGAAACTCACGGCGCTGATGCCTTTGATGGTGATTATGTGAAATATTCATCATGGGCAGCAGAGATGACAAAAAATTATATGAAAGCATCTCCGTATTTTGATAGTGAGAAAATGTATGTTTCTTTCAGTGGCAGAAGCCCGGATTTGAATTATGGCCTGCATGCTAAATTATTTGAAAACCAGGACGGACAAATGGATATGCTTTCAATAAGCGGCTATCTCGGAGGCAACCTGAATTATGATCCTGATATTCCCGCCGGGGAGTCACAATTGGATTATCATAAGAATTCTTACAAGAGTTTCCAGGACAAAATTGAAGGACTGGAAAATATTTTTAAAGATATGCTCAGAAGACTTGGCAGAACAGTTCCGCAATACATGTATGAAGGTAACCTGACAAAAAATGATTATCATGGTACTGTTGGTCAGGCCGTAACTTTTACTGATTATTACGCCACATGTATGGAGACCGGCGTTACCTTACCTGATGTTTTTGCCCTGGAAGGCGGACAATGGAGGTTGCTGGAAGACCGGATTTCCCTGGATAAAAGACCTTTATATTATCATGTGAAGTATTACAATGCTTTTTGTAAAGGCGGAGAAATATTGAAAACCAATTATCAAAGTAAAGATCAAATCTACAATGATGATGGTACACCAATAGATTTACCAAGTGTTGGCGCTCATGCATACCATAATGAGGGGCAATATGGTATCGCTCTGTTTAGCAGGGATTTTGAAAATGATGCAGTTGTGAAAATAGATTTGCCTGATGGAGTAGGGGATGCCTCTGACGGAAAAATGGTGACAATTCAAGGAGAAAGCTATAATGCACTCAGCGTTGAAATTATTGAAGAATCTGTTTCTGTTGAAGATGGATTGTTAATTACTGTTCCAAAGTATGGCGCTGTGTATCTCACTTTCAATGCAAATAAAACAGAGCTTGAAGAAAAATCTTTGGGTTATTATAATTATGTCAGGGCAACAAGCATAGATATTGAACCGAAAGATGGTGTGACAACCATAAAAGAAGGTGAATCGCTCGAATTTGAAAGCACAGTTGAACCAGAAAATGCATTGATGAAAAATAATGTGAACTGGAACATTGAAATGCCTGAGGGTGTGGAAGCCACTATCTATACGAACGGACAATTGAATTTAATGACTGGCACATCAGGTTATATCACTGTTTCGGCAGTTGTAAGTGACGACAATGCTGCTTCTGATAGTGAGATAATAAGTATTGTCTCTGATGATGATGATGGCGACGACGACGGTGATGATGATGGCGATGACGGCGATGATGATGGTGACGACGGAGATGATGATGGAGATGATGATGGAGATGATGATGGTGACGACGGAGACGACGATGATGATACAAATGCAATAAAAGACACAGATAATCAATATGTACGTCTGTATCCGAATCCTGCTGATGAATATATTCTGCTGAAAAAACCTGTTGACGTTGAAGCAAAAGTCATTATATATAATGCTGAAGGACGGGCTGTGATTGCTAAGAGGCTAACTTCGACAGAAACAACAATCAATCTGAATAACCTGAGCTCCGGCATGTATGTCATGAAAATGGAGATAAACAGTCAGATTTATTCACAAAAATTTATCAGGGAGTAAAATATTTTACTTATAAGTAAATAATCTAAACAAAAAAGGCTGTCCGCTAACATGTGGACAGCCTTTTACGTTTGAATAGTTGATAAATACTGAACTCAGTAATTTTCGAAATCTATGCGTTGCAGGGCATCGTTTAACTCCTCATCCCGACATCAAGTATGTCGGGACTCCGGGATTAAACAATACCTTGCGCCTTTATCTTTCGAATTTACTGAGTTCAGAAATGAAAGTTTGTCTCTTTTAAAGTTTCAGTTTTTGTTCAATCTCATCAATGTACATTCTGAATTTCTTATCTGTGTCGATCATGTTTTTTACAGCCTTACATGCATGCAAGACTGTTGCATGGTCTTTTCCGCCTATCTGCGCTCCAATAGAAGCCAGGGAGCATTTGGTCATATTCTTAGAAAAAAACATAGCAATTTGCCTTGCCTGGACAATTTCACGTTTTCGTGTTTTGGACTGTACCTGTTCAACCTCAATATCAAAATATTCGCAGACAACTTTTTGAATGCTGTCAACAGATATTTCTTTCCTGGTGTTTTGAATGATTTTTTCAATCACTTTCCTGGTTAGTTCCAGGGTCACTTCTTTTTTGTTGAGTGTAGCCTGTGCAAGCAGCGAAATCAGCGCTCCTTCCAGTTCCCGAACACTGGAAGTAACGTTTTCAGCGATGTATTGAACCACTTCATCTTTTAACTCAATTCCGTCCTTGTACGTTTTATGTTTTAAAATTTTGACTCTTGTTTCGAAATCCGGCGCTTGTAAATCAGCGATTAGTCCCCATTTAAACCTGGAGAGTAACCGGTTTTCAAGGCCTTTGAGTTCGACCGGCGCTTTGTCCGAAGTCAAAATAAGCTGTTTCTTTTGTTGGTGGAGATGGTTAAAAAGATGAAAAAATGTGTTTTGTGTCGCTTCTTTACCTGCAAATTCATGCACATCATCAATGATGAGTGCATCTATCATTTGATAAAAATGGATAAAATCATTCTTGGTATTGTTCCTGATAGCCTCTGTAAACTGCGTTTGGAATCTGTTTGCAGTCACATATAATACTGTTTTATCAGGGAAGCGTTCTTTTATTTCAATACCAATGGCCTGGGCAAGATGTGTTTTACCAAGGCCGGATTCCCCATA
The DNA here is from genome assembly GCA_964629805.1 of uncultured Bacteroidales bacterium. GTDB lineage: Bacteria > Bacteroidota > Bacteroidia > Bacteroidales > CAZVTW01 > CAZVTW01. Next base: position 7,101 of record CAZVTW010000043.1, read on the forward strand.
AAACATAAGCGGATTGAAAGCTGTTTTGCCTGGGTTGGCTGAAACAGCAAGTCCCGCAGATTTACACAATTGATTACATTCGCCTTCAATAAAATTTGAAAAGCTGTATTCCGGATTCAATTGTGAATTAATCTGAACTTTTTTAAGCCCCGGAATGATAAATGGATTTTTAATTTCTTTATTTTCAGGAAAGGGCATTGAAACTGGTTTGTTTTTTGTATTGTTTTTTCCCTTTCCCGGAAATTTTACCGTATAAGGTGAATTGAGTTGATTTGCATTGTCCATAATAACATTGTATTCAAGTTTGGCTTCTGAACCGATTTCTTTACGTAAAGTTTTTCTCAAAATGTCAATAAAATGTTCTTCAAGATACTCGTAAAAGAAAGGACTCGGAACCTGAATTGTTAAAACATTATCACTAAGTTTCAGAGGGACAATGGGTTCGAACCAAGTACGAAAGCTTCTCGGCGACAAATTGTCTTTTATCACATCCAGACAATTTTCCCAGATTTGTTTGTGATCCTTTTGCATTTGAGTAACCATAATTTGATATTTTTAACCCTGTTTTTTTATTTCGAGAGTAAAAGTCATAAAAAAAAATGTAATAAAAAATTTTTTTTTTGTTGGATTTCTCAAAAAAAGTATATTGTCAAATCAATCAGTTAATTAATTTTTAAACAATTGTTAATTATTTTTCAATATTTTGATAATCAATCGTTTGAGATAAGAAATTGTGAGTTAACTGTTTATAATATTGCATTTTTTAATTCCCTTATATGGTGTTTTATTAATAAATTTTTTTGCAGATGTAATGAAAAATATTATAGACATTTTTCCAAATATACTGGACAAAACTATTGATAATATTTTGTAATGTATTCTATAATAAATGTTTGTAATTATTAATCTGTTTTTGTACCGGAATTTTTAAGATACTTATTGTCATCGTTAATCTGGTTTTTTTTTTATGAATATGGTATCAATTGAATAGAATATTTTAATTTGCATTAAATAATTGTTAATTTTTATTTATTCTTATTTTAATAAATATAAATGTTGAAAAATATGAATTGTTTTCGGCAAACACTACATTGTTAATAACTTTAAAAACGGTAACATGCCAATTGTGGCTACCCGTTGAAATGAGGACATCTTTTTGTTTCTGATTCCACGAATTTACAAATTATAACGAATTAAATATCAGTAGTGTCCAACTTTAGACGGGTAACCCCAATTGTGAAATAAATAAATCATAAAAAAATAATGTGATAAAATGGATAAGAAATCATTTATCTTTTTTATTTCGACGGCCGGATTTTTTCTTTTGTTCTTTTCCATCTTCTACATAAATCGTTTTTCCCAGATCAAAGGCAGAAAAATGAATATATCTTTTCGGATTTTCATAGACGTCCCGGATGAGCTTATTCATATTGTAAACGGCAACTTCAAGGTTATTATACAAAGTATCATTTTGAACAAGTTTTCCAAGAGAACCTTTCCCGGCATTGATATCATTAAGCACGGATTGTATGTCATACAAAGCCATGTCAAGCTTGTCAAATGACTCTTTTAGTTGGAGTTGAGCCAGGGTATCACTTAAAGTTGATAGATTCGATATAACATTGCGGATATCTTCATCACTATCATCTACTGTTGCAACTATCGAATTCAGGTGAGTCAGAATAGATGAGATTTTTCGACGTTCATTGGTTATCAGGGTGTCAATTTCAAAAGATGTATGTTCAAGATTTTTTATTGTACTATTGATATTTGCAAAAGAATTTGAAAGATTATCCTGGGTTTTTTCATTAAAGACCAGAGTGACCACATTAAGAACAGAATCAAATGATGATAATAATTTTTCTGCTTTATGTTTAAGGGGAAGAACAGTCATACTTACCTGGTCTCTTAAATCTCCCTCAATATCAGCCATGAGTGTATCCCCGGACTCTAGTCGCTTATTACTTGAACCCTGGATGAGTTTTATTGCCTTTGTGCCCATCAGGTCCATGCTGTATATCTGGGCTACTGCGTCTTTACGAACTTCAAAATCGTCATCTATAATTAATGATACATGAAGTTCTCCTGAATAATTTGCCGTGAAATGTATATCAGAAACCTGACCTAACTGGTAGCCATTTACCATCACCGGACTGGAAACAATCAGGCCGTCTACTTTGTCATAAACAGCATGATATTCATTGACCGGCTTGAAAAGGTTGGTGCCTTTCAAAAAATTAAATCCCCATATAAATATTCCGATTGAAATTGTTATTATGATACCGATTTTAATAATCGAGGATTTTTTCATACAAAAATTTGTTTTGTTTACTTTAAATTTTTAAGGGCCTGTCTAAAACTGATTAACTCTCCGTTTTTAAAAGCAACAACAAAGGCATCTGATATCTTTTTTCTAACTTCTTCTTGTAAACGTAAAATATCATCAACCGTGTATTCCTTACCATAAAAATATTTGTAAAGACCATCTATTTTTTTCTCTTCAACATTCTGAAGTCCTTTAAAGTTAGTGATATTGATAGTAACAGGTTTTACTGCAGATTTTACCTGGATTCGAAAATAAGTGTTATCCATTTCGGATTCTTTAGTATGATTCATAATGTCATCACTGTTTAAAGCTGTATTGTTGTTTAATTCGATGTGTTTTTTTTCAGCCTCAGAGTTTTCCAATTCTTTTTTGGAGATATTCTGATTTTGACTATCCTTTTCTGTATTAAGTGTTAATTCATCTGCTGGCTCCTCATTTGCTGAAGTATAAAAATTACTTTTATTCTCAATGAGTTTTTTATAATCCCTGAAAGCGCGAAAAATGGCAGAAGCGATTATTTCCTGTCCGTAGGTACTTGATAAATATTTTTCCTCATTGATATTGGTGATAAAACCTGTTTCTACAAGCACACTGGGCATCGTTGTATTCCAAAGAACAAGCAAACCGGCTTGTTTAACGCCTAAATTGTGCCGTCTTGCCCGTTCATTAAACTGTTCCTGAATTTTTGATGCAAACAGCAGGCTTTGATCCATAAATGTGTTGACAACATGCGAAATGATGATATGTGACTCGTTGGCAGCAGAGAAATAATCATTGTATTTTGACTTATAGTCTTTTTCATATGAGATGACGGAATTTTCACGTTTTGCAACTTCAAGGTTTTCTTCTGATTTATGCAAACCCATGACATAAGTTGATGTCCCGTGAATTGACCTTGAATGATTTGCATTGACATGTATAGAAATAAACAGGTCTGCTTTATTTGAATTAGCTATTTCTGCTCGCTCATCCAGGGCGATAAATTCATCTTTTGTTCTGGTGTAAATGACATGGACATCACTAAAATTTTTTTCAATGTAGCCACCTAATTTGAGCGCAATTTTAAGGGTAATGTCTTTTTCTTTGGCGTATTTTCCAATGGCGCCCGGGTCTTTGCCTCCGTGACCTGCATCGATAACAACTGTGCGCAACCTGTATTTTTCTCCTCCGTCAGCTTGACATGTATGGTTGAACAAAACGGGGTGAATCAGAAAAAATATCAAAGTTGATAGTATTGCAAACAAATAATTTCTATGTGTTATAGACCCAATGTTCATGTATTAAAGTATTGTCTTGGTTAATTAATTGTCTTGCAAAAATAGAGCCACTGAGATAAAAATCATTCCGTTTTAGAGAAAATCATGTTTTAAAATAAACGATTTTCTATGTATTAAGTTCAACGCATCTTATTTTCTTTTTTTCGACCATTTTAACAATTCTCACAAAATTTCATATTTTTACGCCCTCTTAAATTTTAACAATTCAAAATAAAACTGTCATGTTTTCCGTAATAATTGCTATGAATTAATGACAGAAAAATGAATGACTAATATTGGTTAAGTGAATAAAAGATTTCAAAAAAGTCCGTATTGCAAAATTAACACATATATATTGCTAAAAAAACTCATTAAACATTTTTTTAGTATAGCTATTTGTCTTCTTTGTTTTCATATAGGGGTAGCACAGGATAAGCCTGAAAAACAGGATAGCATAGATGCCAATGCAAATGATACAACCACTGCAGCCGGAAAAGGATTGTTTGATGTCCCAATCCCACATAACGCTGATTCAGGTGAAATATCAATTGCTAAAAAAAAGGCATTTTTATACGGCAATGCTATTGTGAAATATGGTGATATAGAACTTAAAGCTGCCATTATTGAAATTGATTTCGAATCAAGTATTGTAACCGCATATGGCAGAGAAGACACAAGCACCAATAAAATTGTCGGGAAACCTGAGTTTAAAGAATCAAATGAAGAGTTCACCTCTGATACCATCATATACAACCTTAAAACAAAAAAAGGCATAATTCGCGGTATCGTATCTGAAGTAAGTGAGGGTTTCCTGCATGCACGCATGACCAAAAAGCATGAAACCGGTGAAATCCATCTGGCCGACGGACGGTTTACAACCTGTGATGCTGAACATCCTCACTACTACTTTGCCCTCACTAAGGCCATGGTCAGACCAGATAATAAGATTATCTCAGGTCCGCTTTATGTTGTTATTGCAGATGTTCCCCTTCCGATTGGTTTGCCTTTCGGATATTTTCCTTCAAAAAAAGGCAGGGCATCCGGTTTTATTATTCCGCAATATGGTGAGGACAGACGAAAAGGCTTTTTTCTGAGTGGTGGCGGATATTATTTTGCACTGAGTGATCATATGGATTTAGGTATTACAGGAGAAATATATACAAAGGGCTCATGGGGAACAACTGTTCGTTCACAATATAAAAAACGATACAAGTACAACGGGAATTTGAATTTCCAGATGAGCAATGTTGTTATCAGCGAAAAAGGGTTGGAAGATTATTCCAAAAATCAGTCATATTCGCTCAGGTGGTCGCACAGCCAGGACCCAAAGGCAAATCCATACAGTAGCTTTTCAGCTTCTGTGAATTTCGAAACAAGTGGACATACGGATTATAATGCCAATAATCATAATGATCTTTTACGCACCCAACAATCTTCAAGTATCTCTTTCAGGAAAAAATGGCCAAATGCCCCCTTTAACCTGACTGCAAATATGGATGCACGTCAAAACACCAAAACACATGAAGTTAATATGAGCCTCCCGGTGGTCAGTTTTAATATGGACCGTATTTATCCCTTACAGAAAAAACAGGCTGTTGGCAGACCAAAATGGTACGAAAAACTGACACTGAGCTATTCATCAAATATGAAAAACCTGATAAACACAAAAGACTCAACTTTGATAGAAGTGTTAAGGCCTGATTCTTTTAAAACAGCTTATCAACACAGGGTACCGGTATCCCTGCCAATTAAACTCGGGAAATTTTTTACATTAAGTCCGAATATGAATTATTCAGGGATGATTTATACCAAAAAACTGGACAGAGATTACTCAGATGAATTCAAAAGGGTGGTGACAGATACAGTGCAGAGAATTCAATACCTCCATCAGCTTGAATCCTCAGTTTCACTTTCTTTCAAGCCTACCCTCTATGGTATGTTCTCATTTAAACCCCAATGGATAAAACAACGTATCCATGCAATCCGTCATGTTATGAACCCTTCCGTTTCTTTCTCCTATAAACCAAAATCATTTATTGATGATTCGAAATACAGGGAAGTGCAATATCAAATTGATTCACTCGGAAATACCGATACATATAACCCATACCAGGGATTTGACTTATATGGCTTACCCTCAGGGACCAAAGAATCCGGTTCAGTCAGTTTCGCGCTTGATAACAATCTCGAAATGAAAGTGAAAAACAGGAAAGATACAACTGAAGAATTTACCAAAGTGAAAATCATTGACAGGCTGAATTTCAGTACCAGGTATAATATCTTTGCAGATTCGCTGCGCTGGTCTCCTATTTCTTTTAGCGCCAGTACGAGGTTGTTAAAATCTATGAATGTGAATATTTCAGGGAGTTTTGACCAGTACGGGTATGATCCGGAAAACGGCAGAAAAGTATCCCATTCGCTTTTTTCACAAACAGGTCAGCTTGCCCGTTTAACCTCAATTCGTCTTACAACAGGGTATAATTTTAAGCCAAAAACAGATAAGAAAGGGAGAGAAATTAAACATGATGAATATTACTATGATCCGTATTTTGGTGAGATGTATTATGCTGATTTTGATATACCCTGGGGGCTAAATGTGAACTATAGTTTTAACTGGAGTTCCAGGTTTAACTCAAAAACAAAAAAGTTTGAGCCAACAGTCAACCAGAGTGTTACAGCAAACGGGAATGTGAGTTTATCGGACAAGTGGAAAATTAATGTGAGATCCGGGTATGACTTTAGAATGAATAAATTCTCAAACACGTCTGTCTCAATATCCCGTGACTTACATTGTTGGGCGATGGATTTCAACTGGATTCCATTTGGCAGAATTCAAAGTTATAACTTTCGGATTTATATAAAATCTTCTGTTTTTGAAGGTGTTGAATACAAGATTCAGGAGGATGAAAGAAGGTATAATTATTAATCTGAAAATGAGTAGCATGAGGAAGTGTCCATGTCTGTTTGCAAAAGTTTTTTTGAAAAGAATAATATGCATACAATTTAGTGTTGAAAAAATAATAAGTATAACATTCACAATAATATGAATTAAAAATGAAACAAAAAATTACTGTTACAAATCCGGTTGTAGAATTAGATGGTGATGAAATGACCAGGGTCATCTGGCAGATGATCAGGGACAAACTCATTTTACCCTTTCTTGATATTGACATTAAATATTTTGACCTCAGTATTGAGAACCGGGACCGGAATAACGATCAGGTCACTGTTGATGCTGCCTATGCTATTAAAGACCATCATGTCGGGATTAAATGTGCAACCATTACCCCTGATGAAAAACGGGTTGACGAGTTTGGTTTGAAAGAAATGTACCGCTCCCCAAATGGTACATTGCGAAACATTATTGGCGGAACAATCTTTAGAGAGCCAATTATGATGAGAAATATTCCACGGCTTGTTCCGGGGTGGAAAAAACCGATATGCGTTGGTCGACATGCATTTGGAGACCAATACAGGGCGACTGATATTCTTATTAAGGGAAAAGGTCAGCTGAATATTACCTTCACACCTGATGATGGTATGCCACAATCACACATTGTTCATGATTTTGACGGGGATGGTGTGGCTATGGCTATGTACAATACTGATGAATCAATCAGAGGATTTGCTCATTCCTGTTTTCACCAGGCATTGAATAAAAAATGGCCACTCTACCTGTCCACGAAAAATACGATATTGAAAAAGTATGATGGCCGCTTCAAAGATATTTTCCAGGAAATTTATGAAGCTGACTATAAGGAACAATTTCAGTACCTAGGTATTACTTATGAGCACCGGCTTATAGACGACATGGTTGCTGCTGCCCTGAAATGGGACGGAGGGTTTGTCTGGGCTTGCAAAAACTACGACGGAGATGTCCAGTCTGACAGTATTGCCCAGGGATTTGGCTCACTCGGCCTGATGACTTCAGTTCTGTTAACTCCTGATGGTAAAACAATGGAAGCTGAAGCTGCTCATGGTACAGTGACAAGACATTACAGGCTCCACCAGCAGGGAAAACCGACATCTACAAATCCAATTGCATCCATTTTTGCCTGGACACGTGGTCTCGCATTCAGGGGAAATCTTGATAAAAACAGGGCACTCATTGATTTCGCCAATGCTTTGGAGCAGGTCTGTACTGAAACAGTTGAATCAGGAAAAATGACCAAAGACCTCGCTTTACTTATTCACGGGAGTAATTTACAGACGAATCATTACTTATCAACTCAGGAATTTATGGATGAAATTGAGAATGGATTGAAAAAACATGTTGCCGGCATATAGAGTCATATGATGATTGATGAACTTTAACAGCCATTTGTTGTTAAATTGAAAGTAACTTGTATTCTGAATATTTTTCACACATTAATTAATCATAAAACACATTAATATTATGGCACTTAATAAAAAAGTTGAAGAAGAAATCAACAAACAAATCAATGCGGAATTACATTCTGCTTACCTCTACCTGTCAATGTCTGCCTATTTTGAAGCTCAGGGGCTGGCAGGCTTTGCAAACTGGATGAAAATTCAATGGCAGGAAGAAATTACCCATGCGATGAAATTTTTTGACTATGTTAATGATCGTGGCGGACGTGTTCTTTTACAACCTATCGCTGCTGTTGAACAGCAATGGGACAGACCTTTGCAGGCTTTTGAAGCCACACTGGAGCACGAACAAAAGGTTACCTCACTCATTAATAACCTTTATGAAGTAGCACTTGATGCAAAAGATCATGCCACTGCCAGTATGCTCAAATGGTTTATCGACGAACAGGTTGAAGAAGAAGCCAATGCACAGGAAATCATTGATAACCTCAGAATGGTTGAAGGAAAAGGCAATGGTTTATTTATGATTGACAGGGAGATGAAACAACGAACCTTTGTTGATGAAACACAGGAAGAATAGTATCGAAAACATTTTATTTTGGAAAAAAGTGGCATATCCATCTGGAATGCCACTTTTTTTTTGGTTAGTTTATAACTGGTTTATTGCATTTGTTTTTTCTATAATCAATCTAAATAAATGGTTCAAATAGTGATGTTTGTCAAAGTTATTTAGCTGTTAGTCAAAAACTTTAAACAAATTTATGTGTGTTTACGTATGATTAATAAATTATTAACAATGATTTAAATGTATTTTTTACAAATCTGTGAACCAATAATTTATCGTTATGAAAACAAGTGTTTCTTTTCTAATAATTTTGATAATTACAGGTATGACTGGCCTGTCTCAGGATGTCATGTTTATTAAAAACAGGATATTTGTTCCGGATCAGCAAGCAGAAACAATATTTAAAGAATGTCAGATTTTACTGACAGATGAAATTATCAATTCGTCCATCCCTGATGATTATGTTCTGACTGAAAAGGATCAACTCGGACTGCAATTCCTTCGCAGCGACATTTATAATGCCACTATAGCGCTTAAAAACAACAGGGATGTGTTTAATAATTTGAGTGACAACGAAACAGAACTCGCCCTGATGAGCGATTACCAGGTTTTGAAATATGAAGGCACCAAAGATGGCCTGAAAATGTATTTTAAACTCTACAGGCTATGTGCAAAGGAATTTGATCAACCGGTTTCAGACATGTTAAAAGACAAAATAAAGGATTTTGAAAAACATTTTGTTAAAAACTATAGCAAGTATAAAACAATATCAAAAACATTTGCGGCATATACCTCTCCGGATTAAATAAATTGATGTCTCCATAATAGATTTAAAAAGTTTATTGAATAGACTTGTTAAAATATAAAACGATTTTTCTAAAAATCAGTTTCTCATCATAAAAGCCGTAAAATAGCCCTGGCAGAATACCAAATTGACTGATTTCCCGTTCCATGCCTTATATCTTTTCTTATTTTATGTTCCGGATACGTCGTAATTGTCATATAGGGCTCAAATATTTTTGTTACCATTTAAGAAAAAAACATAGAGGTGGCCATGGCATACATTCTCCTTTTGTCTATGAATTTATTATAAATGTTCTGGAAAAAAAGCCGGAGATTCAGGTTCTTGATCTAATTGAGCGTCATATTGCTGATTTACGAAAAATGAAAGAAAAAATTCCGGTAACAGATTTAGGCGCCGGTTCAAAACATTTTTCACAGAAAAGACGCACAGTTAAATCAATTGCTAAGATATCAGGCTCAGGAAAAAAATACGGTCGACTTTTATACCACCTGGTGGATTATTTTAAACCTTCAACAATCATCGAGTTGGGTACTTGTCTTGGTGCCGGCACATCATATTTAGCCGCAGGAAATTCCAGGGCAAAGGTTTATTCCATTGAAGGGGATCATGAATTATTTCAGCGGGCACAACATATTACTGCCAAAAGTGGATTCATTCATGTTAAACTAATCCATGGTAATTTTGATGATGAACTTCCGTATTTGCTACAAAAAATTGATAGTGTTGATTTGGTTCTTTTTGATGGTAATCACAGGAAGAATCCAACCCTGAGATATTTTCAACAGTGTTTAGCCCGTCGAAATAATCAGACGATATTTATTTTTGATGATATTCGCTGGTCTGAGAGTATGTATGCTGCCTGGAAAGAGATCATTCATCATCCTGATGTCACTGTAAGTATTGATTTGTTCAGAATGGGAATTGTTTTTTTTAAAAAAGAGCTTTCAAAGCAGAATTTCAGGTTGTATTATTAAGGGAAAAGAGAGAAAGGAGAAGGGGAGAAGAGGAGAAAGGGGGAAGATGAGAAAGGTCGTAGTTAGGGAGGATGAAAAATCACCCAACTAAAATTTCTCATAACAGGCTGAAATATTAATTTTGTGGCCGTTTCTATTTTCCATTTTTGTTTTTCAGGAAATATTTAAAATGAGAACTTTATGATTAAAAAAGCTGTTATACCTGCTGCAGGGTTTGGGACACGTTTGTTACCGGTTACTAAGTCACAGCCCAAAGAAATGATCCCCATTGTTGACACACCGACAATCCAGTATGTTGTTGAGGAAGCTGTCAAATCAGGAATAACAGATATACTGATGATAATCGGAAGGGGAAAACGGGCCATTGAGGAACATTTTGACAGAAGTTTTGAACTTGAAAATCAGTTGTTTGAAAAAGGAAAGACAGATGAGCTGAATGAAATTCGCTCAATCACAAAACTTGCCGATATCCATTTTGTATGGCAGAAAGAATTAAACGGACTGGGAGATGCAATCAGATATGCACAATACCATGTCAATAATGAACCCTTTGCTGTTTTATTGGGTGATACAATTGTTGAATCTAACGGAAAACCGGTCACAAAACAACTCATTGATGTTTTTGAACGATATAATGAATCTGTGATTGCTCTTGAGGAGGTAGATAAAAACATTGTTAACAGGTATGGAATTATTAATGGCCGGGAAATTGATGACAGGATTTTTTTACTGAATGATCTTATTGAAAAACCTGATATTGATAAAGCTCCTTCCAACTTTGCCATTGCAAGCAGATATATTCTGTCCCCGGAAATATTCAGATATCTCAATAACGCTAAACCCGGCTATAATGATGAAATTCAATTAACTGATGCCTTACGTACTATGCTCAATGATAAGGCCATTTACGGATATCATTTTAAAGGACTTAGGCATGATATAGGCAATAAACTGGATTTCATCAAAACAAATGTCTGGCTTGGGCTTAAAAACAATGAAATTGGAAGTGAACTTAAAGAGTGGTTACAACAATTGGTTGAAAAAATGTAATTTTTTTTTATGTTCTTTGTCCATAAATATTCCTGGCTTTTGCTTCTATTTTTACTAAATGCAAAAGCATGGGGAAGTGACAGCACAAAACAAAATAATTTATTTCATCCTGGCTTCAGGCTGCATTATGGTTTTATCATTCCTCATTCAAAATCTATACAACCAATTTCAGGTTCAAATCCCTATGGCGCTGATATTGATTTCGCCTGGCTTCTTATGTCAGACAGGGCCCTCAACCGATGTAACTGTAATTCTCTATCAGGTTTTTCTTTAAGTTATTATAATTTTGGTAACGAGGACATTCTCGGTTCGGCGTGGAATCTTTCCGCCTTTTATGAGCCATTTCTTGTGTCCAACAGGTATTTTCGTATATCATTTAAAAATGGAATAGGTCTTACTTATCTGACTACTACCTATGATCCGAAGACCAACCCTAAAAATCTTTTTTTTGGTTCTCACCTGAGTTTTTTGCTTTTTACACAGCTCCAAACCTATATCAGATTATCAGGGAATCATTTATTAAATGCCGGATTCTGCTACAATCATATCTCCAATGGTGGAATTAGTGCACCAAATAAAGGCATGAATTTTCCAACTTTTTCATTGGGAATTATTTTCTCACCATACGAACCAAAAAAACTAAATCACAAAACATTTTCCCGGGATTCCAAACATAAGAATAAACGGTTTAATCTCGATATATTCGGGAGTCTGAGGAAAGTGACTGATAATGATTATCAAAATGAAGAATTGGTACCGATTATTGGCTTCTCAGGATCATATAGTTCCGAACTTTCAAAATTTTATGCCTGGCGCCGCGGAATAGAAATGATTTATGAGAGAAATTCAGGTGAAGATTTGATACTACAAGATAAAAATCCTGTTCTCTTTTCAGCCGCTATATTTCTTGGACATGAATTGCTTGTAGGGAAATTTATATTCGGACAAAATATCAACTTTTTATTGATTTCGCCTGATGCTCCAAAAATATATGAGCGCTATTACCTCTATTACAAAATGAGTAACAAATTATATGCTGGTGTCTCTCTTAAAGCCCACCTTCATGTTGCGGATATTTTTGATTTTAGATTCATGTATTCATTTTAAAACTCGTAATTTACGAATAGACATTAAATTTGGCCAATTCCTCAAAAAAGATTCCTTTTCTGTCATCTGTGGAATATTTTTTGAAGTTTATTCTGTTTTTAATGAGCACAAAAGAATGCAAAATACACATCAAAACATTCCCAAAGAGATATATTATTACGGAAATGGTGACACTTTGCCGGATACAAAACAACTACGCGCAGGGGATATAGGCCTTGAATATATAGAAGGAAGTCTGCGTCATATTTGTATTGGTCGCACCTGTATTTTAAAATTGGTTTATCCCGCTGTCAGAGACAAAAACTGGGGGACAGTCAGGCCAATGTTTTATGATTTCTCTTGTTCTGCTGATAATAAGTCATTTTGTATGAGGTATAAAGCTATTTTTCAAAAAAGTAGCATCAACTTTGAAGCAGATTTCAGCATTGTTGGTAATGATGATAATTCATTGATATTTGAAATGACCGGTGTTGCGAAAACAGATTTCCTTAAAAACCGTATCGGATTTAATGTTTTACACCCAACGGCTGAATGCATTGGCATCAATTGCCTTGTTGAAACAGCTGAAGGAGAGTCGCATAGCAAAAAAATTCCTGAAGCCATCAGTCCGCATCAGGTATTTCGGAATGTCAGGAAAATGACCTGGACGCCACAGGAAAATATTCAGGCTAAACTTGAATTTTCCGGTGATGTTTTTGAAACAGAAGACCAGCGTAACTGGACTGATGACTCTTTTAAAACTTATTCAACACCCCTGAGCGAACCGTTTCCGGTGAAAGTAAAGAAAGGTCAGTCATTCAGACAGAAAATTATTCTGACGGTAAAATCTGACAAACCTTTAGCGAACAGTGAAAAAGAAAACAGGGATATTTTCGAGGTAAAAAGCGATGGACAGTATTTTGATTTACCTAAAACAGGAATTCAAAAATCAACGGAATTTCCGAGCCTTACAGCTATGGAAATTCAGTCCCTTCGAAAATTGAATTTTAATCATTACAGGATAGATATTCATTTTAATACTGACAATTGGAAACAAGTCCTGGAATCAGGTATGAAAGAATCCATAGAACTAGACTTAAAACCTGAAATTGCACTTTTTTTTGGAGAAAATCCACACACAGAATTGCAGACCTTCCTTGCTCAGATAAAAGATTTTGATCTTCAGGAAGCACAAATGCTGGTTTTTGATTCTGCATCCTTCACAACAACTGAAGAATTAACAAACACAATCATCCCGAAAATCAAAGACCATTTGAATGACATTGCCGTTGGTGGTGGTACAGATGCTAATTTTGCTGAGTTAAACAGAAATATGCCTGATACTGATATCCTTGATTTTTTAACGTATTCAGTAACTCCCCAAGTGCATGCTTTTGATAATGAAAGCCTTATTGACACACTTTCCGGGCAACATCAGACTGTTTTGAGTCTGAGACAAGCGGGTTTTGAGAAACCGGTATATATTTCGCCCGTTACACTCAGGCCACGTTTTAATGCGGTAGCAACAGAAGACTCAGATTCAGATAACAGTGGAGAGTTACCTGAAAACATTGATTCGAGGCAGATGTCTCTTTTTGGCGCCTGCTGGACACTTGGCTCCATAAAATCCCTTGCTTTTGCCGGCGCTGAGTCAGTAACCTTTTTTGAAACAAAAGGGATGAAAGGTCTTTTTTCGGGCGAGGACAATCCTGCTAAACCGGACAACTTCCCGGTCAGCGCCGGAGCATTTTATCCTGTTTTTCATGTATTTGGCATTCTCAATGAATATGGAAATGCCCGTGTAATCGAATCTGTATCAGGTAATCCGCTAAAATTTGACGGGCTGGTCCAGGAGCATGAATTTGGATACAGGATGATATTCGTAAATTATACCAACAGAAATGTTAACATTGAAATTAAAGGGATCAAAGGTGATGGTCATATCCGGACAATGGATGAGAGAACAGTTGAAAAATCCATGTACCTTCCTATTCAGTTTATTGGTGAAGATAAACCATTCAGCCTGAATGAAGAGCAGAAATGCATTGAATTATTACCATATGCAATTGTTGTTGTGGATATTGATAAGTATTAGATTTAGGAATGTTCCAAAAAAAATATTATTTTCACACCTGTTTAAGATCTTAGTTTATACATTTGCAAAAAATAAAACTTTGATTCTTAGGATAAATATTCAAAAAAATTGAAAAAAAATTCATATCCACGCCCAATTCTGAAATGGGCAGGAGGAAAATCGCAATTACTTGAAAAATTCAGGTGTTATTACCCAGGGGCGCTAATCAAAGGTGAAATAGACCATTACATTGAACCCTTTGTCGGAGGTGGAGCGGTTTTTTTTGATATTTATAAGCATTTTCCTGTCAAATCAGCCCAACTTTTTGATTTTAACAGGGAATTAATTCT
>CAZVTW010000044.1:0-21364 GCA_964629805.1 uncultured Bacteroidales bacterium
TCATGCATTCTAACAGGAACAACAGCAGAAACCAATGGCGTGAATACCAATGGAAAAACATATTATTACCAGGAAGAAGGACTCATGACCATGCCCACTTTTGATGAAGTATTAGCCAAAAATGGTTACCGTTGTGAATATTATGGAAAATGGCACAGCGTTTCATCGCACGCTGAAATATATGAAAATCCGGTGCAGACTGCAAAAAATGGCAACTCGGTTTTTGGTCCCGGAGGACAATCGCATATCTGGCGCGATTACCTTGAAACTGTGGGAACAATTCCCAATCCGGGCGAAGGTGAATTTGTGGATGGAATGTCGCATTGGCCCTATTTGGCTAATCCGCTTGACCGCTATTACGGAAAAACTTATCAGGAATTGATTAATCAGGGATTAAAGCATATTCAACCCGACCAACACGGTAAATTACAATTAGATAAGGAACATACCTTAACGGCTTTTCAGGCCAGACAAACACTGGAAGCCATTGAACGCCTGAAAGATACTACTTTTAGTATAACCTGTTCGTTTCATTTTCCACATTCACCCTTGCTTGCCCCAGAACCCTACTATGGCATGTATCCGGTAAATGAGATGATTCCACCGGAAAGCATAAACGATAACATGCAAAATTCACCTTATGTAAATTCGAATGGGCGGCAAAATAGAACGGAATATGCTGATCCTGATAAAATTAAGTATATGATTTCAGAATATTATGGATTAATTTCTGAAATAGATGATTGGGTTGGTACTATTCTGGATAAATTAGATGAATTGGGAATTGCCGATAACACCATGATAATTTTCGTCAGCGACCATGGCGAAATGTTAGGTGCACATGGCATGCGGGAGAAGAATATTTTCTATGAAGAATCGGCTCATATCCCATTAATGATTGATTGTCCGGGAGAAATTGAACCTCAGACTACAGTGGATGGATATGTTTCACTTATTGATTTATATCCTACCATACTTGATTATCTGAATGTGCCTGAACAAGAATCTGAAGGAACCAGCCTGCGTGGATTGATTGAAGGTACTGATACGGTGCATGGGAAATTTGTAGTAACAGAATGGGACAGTAATGGGGATAATACGCCTAATTATATGGTATTGAAGGATGGATGGAAATTAATGATACCTTATACCATTACTTCCAATGTGATAAACGCCATGTACGATTTAAATACCGATCCGTATGAAATGAATAACTTGTTGGGTAATAATCCAAACAGGGAACAATACAAGGAGAAGGCCGAGGAATTAAGAGCGTGTTTGGTGGAATGGCTGGAAGATAAAAATTCAGTTCATGCATACAGTGTCTCAAAAAGAGATTTAATAAATGGAGGAAGAGCAACCGGGAATAACGCTGAATTTGTTTCGCAGGAGGTTCCTGAATTGAATCCGGGTGAAACCGTGAGTGTTAGTGTAACTATGAAAAATACGGGTGTTACCACATGGTCAACCCACGGACAGTTTAAATTAGGCAGCAGAGGACCAGCAAACAATGAAACCTGGGGTTTAAGCAGAGTGAATTTAAATGAAGGGGATAGTATTATTCCAGGTGAAGAAAAAACGTTTACTTTCAATATAACCGTACCGGAAACTGATGGCATATTTGTTTTTCAGTGGCAAATGATTCAGGAGGGTGAAGAATGGTTTGGTGCAAAATCAGCCATTAAACAAGTGTTGTTCGGAAAACCTGGAAGTTATCTCGACGACTGTGATGAACTGACAGACTGGAATTCTTCATCAGCGTTAGTTTTGAATACAACCGATCAACAACAGGGTAATGGTTGTATTGAGTTTAGTTCATCAAGTACTGATGAGTTTAAAAAAGTTTTTTCTCCTTCTTTCAATTCTCATGGTTCAGTGGAGAATACCGAACTGAAATTTTGGTATTATGTTTCTGATGTATCTATGCTCGAATCGGCTAATCAGGTGGAGATTGGTAGTGCCGGTAAGCCTGATGATGATGAGTTTAGCTGGAGTTTAAACGGCCTCACCAACGGCTGGAACCTGATTACGTTAAAATTAAGCGAAGCCAATACCATAGGATCGCCAAATTTATCTTCAATTAACTGGTTCCGGATTTACCATAAAAAAACAGGTCAGGTCACTACACGTTTAGATGCTATTCAACTAACCGATCCAACAGCCGAACCCGTTTATACATTGTTGGTGAATAGCGGCACGGGTGGAGGATCATATTACAAAGGTGATGAGGTAAGTATATTTGCTAATACAGCGCCAGAAGGTAAAATGTTTGATAAATGGGTAATCGAAAACGGTGAACCAACAATTGATGACATCAATGCATCCAACACCACATTAATCATGGCAGCAGGTAATGCAATTATTACGGCCACATACAGGGAAACCCAAAAATATACAGTTACAGTAAATAATGGTTCCGGGTCAGGAGACTATACGCCGGATTATTTAGTAGTAATTCAAGCTGAAGCCTTCCCTGAGGGAAAAGAATTTGATAGGTGGGAGGTAAATACCGGCACAATAGCTTTTTCTGATGAGAATGCCCCAATGACTTATTTTACCATGCCAGAGGAAAATGTCGAAATCTCAGCCACCTATAAAGAGGTAGTGGGTATTGTTGAACCTGAGGGTATAAAAAACGATTACCATATTCAGCTTTTTCCCAATCCGGCAAATAGTGATTTTTTTGTAGGGTTTTTAATTCAGGAACCAGCAAAGGTTGAATTAATAATGACTGATTTAAACGGAAGAAAAATCAAAACAGGCACTTTTACTCAAAAGTTTGAATCTGGGAATCATAAGTTAAAAATTCCGGTGACAGGCATTTTACAAGGAGTTTATATTGTAAAAGTCAGGATAGATGAATTCGTTTATAGTGATGCAATAATTATCAATTAATAGTTCGGTTAAGCTTAAAGCCGATAGCAAAAAGATGTAATTATTAAAGAATTAATTACCAGGTTGTATTAAAAAGAAAATTTCAATGATTAAAAATGTATTCATAATCTTCAGTGTCCTAATTTTATGGGGATGTGGATCTTCGCTGAACAACACACAAAAAGACAATACAGATTATATTGATCCTACTATTGGAAATGTTTCAAGATTTTTGGTTCCAACCTATCCAACGTTTCATCTGCCTAACCAGATGTTACGAATGTTTCCTGTTAAGAAGGATTATATAGCAGATCAGGTAGAAGCTTTTCCCATGCATGTATATGCCCATCGCCGTAAAGGCTTATTTCAGATAAAAGTTCATCAAGGCCCGGTATCAGATGAATCCTGGAAAAAGAAGATGACCATTGATCATGATTTGGAAGTTTTACACCCCTGGTTATATTCTACTTATTTAATTGATGATGATATTCGGGTAAGCTTTGCGCCGGGTGCAAAATCAGCCATTTATAAGTTTGGTTTTACATCTGAAAAAGGAAGAAAACTATTGGTTACCGGGACAGGTGAATTGCATAGCAGGCTAAGCAAGGGTGAATTTAGTTTTACAGAAAAAATCATTTATAAATCCAGGGGAGTTTTTTCCGATACCAGTATTGTTACTACTTATGTTTATGGAGAGCTAACCGATGTTGAGGGAAATAAATTAGTAAGGACAAAACTGGAAAACCACAAAGGACGATTTATTATTTCAATTCCTGACAGCGCTCCTGAAACTATTTTGTTAAAATATGCCGTATCATACATCAGTAATGATCAGGCAAAGTTCAATTATGAAAAGGAATTGGGCGTTGTTAATTTTGACCAACTGGCTAATTCAGGGCAAGAGGCCTGGAGAAAAGTAATGAATCAAATTAAGGTTGAAGGCGGTACCACCGCGCAAAAGCGTACTTTTTATACATCATTATACCGCACTTATGAACGTATGGTAGATATTAATGAGTATGGACATTATTATAGCGGGTATGACGGAAAAGTGTACGATAGTGACCGGCCATTTTATGTTGATGACTGGATTTGGGATACTTATCTTGCTCAGCATCCGTTACGAACTATTTTAGATCCTGAAATGGAGAATGATATGCTGAATTCCTACACCTTAATGTATGAGCAGAGTGGTTGGATGCCTACTTTTCCGCAATTGCACGGCAACCACATGTGCATGAATGCGTATCATTCATCAGCTATTTTTATTGATGGGTACCGCAAAGGCCTTAAAGATTATAATGTTGATTCGGCCTATGAAGGGATTAAAAAGAACCTGATGAAGGGCACATTTATCCCCTGGAGGCAAGGTACACCGCGTCGCCCTATCGACGACTTTTATCATGAAAATGGCTACTTTCCTTCGCTGGCAATAGGAGAGAAAGAAACCGAACCCCAAATGGATGGATTTGAAAAACGGCAGCCTGTGCCTGTTACTTTAGGGATCAGTTATGATTTTTGGGCATTGGCACAACTGGCAAAGGAACTGGGGCATGATGACGAATACGAACAGTTTGCTCCCAGAGCCAACGACTATAAGAATTTGTGGCATAAAGAGCATCGCTTGTTTATACCCAAAGACAAAGACGGGGAATGGTTGGATATTGATCCAAAATTAGCTGGCGGATTAGGGTTTCGCGAATATTACGATGAAAACAATGGTTGGACTTACGCTTGGGATGTAAAACATGATATTGAAGGGTTAATTCAATTATTGGGTGGAAAAAAAGCGGCTGAAGCACGGCTTGATCAATTGTTCAGGGAGCCTCTTGGAACGAACAAAAAATACTTCTACGTAAATGGCTCAAATTCTACAGGCATGGTGGGCCAGTTTAGCATGGGCAACGAACCTTCATTCCATATTCCGTATTTATACAATTACTTTGGAGCACCCTGGAAAACCCAAAAACGAACACGGTTTTTACTTGATGTATGGTTTAAGAATAATATTTTTGGAGTGCCTGGCGATGAGGATGGTGGAGGCATGACAGCTTTTGTGGTTTTCTCATCCATGGGTATTTATCCTGTAGAACCAGGAAAACCATATTATACCATTACGAGCCCTGTATTTGAAGAGGTAACTATTGATCTTTCCAATGGAAAGCAATTTAAAGTGTTGGCTCCCGGTGCCAGTAAAACAAAAAAGTACATACAAAAGGCATTTATCAATGGTAAAGAAATAAACAGCCCATTTATTACTCATGAGCAAATAATGGGAGGGGCTACATTAACATTGGAATTGGGTGAATACCCCAATAAAAGCTGGGGAGCTAAAGCCAATGTACCTGATTATTAATGGAATAATCAAAAAGAAACAACACGAACAAAATTATGGAAAGAAAGGATTTTATTAAGAAATAATCAAAAAGCACTGCCGAACAATGCCTGGATTTACCCCGAAGGTGAAGTGGGCAAAGGCTGGGGCAAAGGTGTTGACGGTGTTTCTGGGACATCTATAAAAATTGTAAAAGGCAACGAAAGAGAAAAAAGTGAAATAACAGCGGTTGAGGAAGATGGCAATAATGCACCATAATTATAAGGTAAAAATTGAAAAATATAGAAAGATGAAAATTGAAAGACTTGTTTTAATTGCACTATTGTTTTTATCAGTGAGCCTTTCGGCCAAAAATACTGATGGCTGGTTGGAGTTGTTTAATGGTAAAAACTTAAAGAACTGGGAACTTTTAAACGGTGAAGCTGAATTTAAGGTGGAGGGCGACATGATTGTAGCCACCAGTAAATTAAATACTCCAAATACGTTTTTGGCTACAAAGAAGAAGTTCGACGATTTTGTGTTGGAGTATGAAGCAAAAATTGATAATGGATTAAATGCCGGAGTCCAGATACGCAGCAACAGCTTTTCGGATTATAAAGATGGCCGGGTGCATGGATACCAGGTGGAGCTGGACCCCTCTAAAAGGGCCTGGTCGGGTGGTATTTACGATGAAGCCCGCAGGGGTTGGCTTTATCATCTGCAAAATAACCCCGAAGCCCGTGAGGCTTTTAAAAAGGAGGCCTGGAACCATTTCAGGGTAGAGGCCATTGGCAACGATATCCGCGTTTGGGTTAACGGTGTGCAGGCGGTTGATTTGGTGGACGATGTTACGGCTTCAGGATTTATAGCACTGCAGGTGCATAATATTCATAATCCTGAAAAAGTAGGTAAGCAGGTACGGTATAAAAACATAAAGATAAAGACTGAGAACCTTTTGGATGAAATTACTTTAACCTCTTCGGATATTCCACAAATCAGTTGTTTGGATAATCAGTTGACCGACAGGGAGAAAAGTGAAGGATGGCAGATGCTTTGGGATGGTAAAACAACCAATGGCTGGAGAGGTGCAAAACTGGATAAATTCCCTGAAAACGGCTGGCAAATAAAAGAGGGTGAGCTGGTGGTTGAAGAAAACGGAGGACACGAATCGACCATTGGAGGTGATATAGTGACCATAAAAAAATACAGGAATTTTGAATTGCAGGTGGACTTTAAATTTGACAAGGGAGCCAATAGTGGTATTAAATATTTTGTGGACACCGAACTTAATATGGGGAAAGGTTCGTCTATTGGATGTGAGTATCAGATACTTGATGATGAGTTGCACCTCGATGCTAAAAAAGGAGTAAATGGCAACCGGACCCTGGCCTCGCTTTACGATTTAATTAAAGCAGATGCGCTTTTATATGCCCCCAACCAGGGAAGCGAAAAACGGGTGAATAAGTATGGCTGGAACAGGGCACGGATAGTGGTACAAGGAAATAAGGTTCAGCATTATCTAAATGGAATTTTAGTGGTGGAGTACGAAAGGGCAAACCAAATGTGGAAAGCCTTAGTGGCCTACAGTAAATACCGTGTGTGGCCAAATTTTGGTGAGGCAGAAACCGGTCATATTTTACTTCAGGATCATGGAAATAAGGTAGTGTTTAAAAATATTAAAATTAAAGAATTGTAAGCATGAAAACATCAAGAAGAAATTTTATAAAGAAAGCTTCACTAAGTACCACTGGTGCTGTAGTGGGTGGTTCTGCAATTGCAGGTAATGTATTTGGCCAATCTGCAAAAAGTTTTAAAAATGTAATAGGTGCTAACGACCGCATAAATGTGGCTGTAGTTGGTTTACGTCGCCGCTTAAACGGATACACATCACCATTAAGTAAAAAAGAAAATAATGTCAGGATTGCTTATTTGTGCGATGTGATGCAAAGCCAACGCGAAAAGGCAGCCGAAAAGTTTGCTCCATTGATTGATTATAAGCCAAAACTAGAAAATGATATCCGCAAAGTGTTGGATGATAAAGATGTAGACGCCATTTTTAATGCCACCCCCGACCATTGGCATACACCAGGCTCCATAATGGCTTTAAAAGCAGGCAAACATGTATACGTTGAAAAACCGTGCAGCCATAATATGTTCGAAAACGAGATGCTGGTAGCTGCTGCTAAAAAATACGACAGGCGGGTTCAAATGGGCAACCAGCAGCGGTCGTCACACCAGAGCATTGAAATTATTAAAAAAATCCATAACGGGATTATTGGCAAGCCCTATAAAGCCGTGGCTTTTTATACCAATAAACGCGGCCGCGTGCCTAACCAAGAAGCAGTTGGTGTGCCTGCAGGGCTTGACTGGGACCTGTTCCAGGGGCCGGCGCCACGACGCGACTATACCTCAGAAACCTGGGACTACAACTGGCACTGGTACGGATGGGATTACGGTACGGCCGAGGCAGGAAACAACGGGACTCACGAAATTGATATTGCACGCTGGGCGCTCCAGGTCGATTTTCCTCACCGTGTTGAGGTAGATGCCGTAAAAGGACAATTTTTAGACGACGGCTGGACAATGTATGATACCATGGAGGCTACGTTTAAGTTTGACGACAATAAATCGATAAAATGGGATGGCCGGAGCCGCAATGGTTACGACACATACGGCCATGGACGAGGCACTATAATTTATGGCAGCGAAGGAAGCGTTTTTGTGGATAGAAATAAATATGTTGTTTACGATAGGAAAGGCAATGTGGTGGAAGATAATGAATCGGCGGAAAAGGAGTCAGGCCTGGCATTAGGCGGAGGTGGCTCAGCCACAACATTGCACGTGCAGAACTTTTTTAATGCCATAAGAAAAGACGAAACGCTAAAAGCCCCCATCGACGATGCCTCGGTGAGTATGGCCATGGTACATTATGCCAATGTGGCTTACCGCATTAACAAAGGATTCGATATTGATAGAACGGGACGAATGCTCGACAGGGAAGCTATGGAGCTGTGGTCGAGAAAATACGAAAAGGGATGGGAAGTAAATATTTAAACAACTTATTAATAACATTTTAATCCACTATTATGAAAACTTTTTTTACAAGTGTAAAGTTGCTCGGAATAATAACAGTATTCTATTTAACCGGATGTCATTCAGAGTCAGTTAAGGTTGAAACGACAACTCCAAACGTTGTAATTATTCTGGCCGATGATTTGGGTTATGGAGATATATCGAGCTATTCGCCGGATGCAATAAGTACGCCCCAAATTGATAAATTAGCTGATGAAGGTGTTCTATGTACTGATTTTTATGTAACCACACCGTATTGTGCCCCATCGAGGGCAACACTGTTAACCGGACGCTTTCCTTTGCGTCATGGGCTAATCAGAAACCCAACGCCAGATGCAGGTATTAATGATATTGGCCTTGCCGATGAAGAAATTACACTTGGCGAAATTTTTCAGGATGCCGGGTACGCCACAAAACTTATAGGTAAATGGCACCTGGGGCATAAAGAGGAGTTTTTTCCGGTAAACCATGGGTTCGATGAATATTATGGCATTTTATATTCGAATGATATGCGCCCGGTGCAAATTGTTGAAAATAGAGATACGGTGGAATATCCTGTCGATCAACGTTTGCTTACCCAAAAGTATACCCGTAAAACACTCGATTTTATCGACACCAATAAAGACAGGCCCTTTTTTCTTCAGCTTTGGCATGCTATGCCGCATAAACCGCTGGCTGCTTCTGAAGATTTCTATACGCCTGAAACACCCGGCGATTTGTACAGTGATGTGATCCGTGAACTGGATTGGTCGGTGGGTGAAGTAGTGAAAATACTAAATGAACTGGAAATACTTGATAATACCATTCTGATTTTTATGTCGGACAACGGACCTTATTATGGTGGAAGCACCGGAGGATTAAAAGGTATGAAAGCAAATACCTGGGAGGGAGGAACACGCGTACCATTTATCATACGGTACCCCAAAGTGTTCCCGTCAGGTGAAAAGGTGGAGGTACCCTGCTGGTCGCCCGATATTTTTCCTACCCTACTGGCTTTAACTAATGTAGCCCCCGATTCGTTAAATGTTCTGGATGGCGAAGACATCACTGAGGTGTTGAAGGGGAATCAAAAAGAACATCAACCGGTATTTACCATGATAAACGACCGGATAATGACTGTGCGTAAGGGAGATTATAAACTTTTTGTTAAAAAACCACGGTACAGTAGGCTCCCTGCTGACTGGGTAGATCCTCGCGGACCGGATGGAACCACCATTTTGGCCCCAATGGAGCAGGCAAGGCCCGAACAGTATCCGGGTGTATTGCCTGAAAAACCTGAAACAGATATACAGTTGTTTGATCTAAGCAGTGATTATACCGAATCAAATAATTTAAAAGACAGCATGCCTGAGAAGGTTGAAGAACTCCAGGTGGAATATGAAAAGTTTAAAAAATCAATAAAGAATAATAAGGTTAGGGTTAATTAATATATTTCTTCAATGCTCCTTGCTAAAATAACATTGGCAAGGAGCTTTTTTGAATTTATTAACTTTTAATTATGTATAACACGAATAAGGATATGTTAGATAGACGAACTTTTGTAGTTTTTTATCAAGCCACTAAAACATAATGATTGATATGACTTAAAAATATTTTAAATATACGTTATTGACATTGTTGGTAGCGGCTTTCGTTAATGCTTATTCGCAAAAAATCGATCATTGGGAATCAATAATTCTGTCTGGCGATAGTTGTAAATATTTAGTTCCAGAATCTGATATTGGATATGATTGGCCATCAGAAAGCTTTGATGATGCTTCATGGGCTAAAGGAAAGGCAGGGTTTGGGTATGGCGATAATGATGATAACACATTACTTGAACAAGGTACGAAATGTGTTTATTTACGATTTAGCTTTAACGTTCAAAGCAAATTAGACATTGCATTACTATATCTTGACATGGATTATGATGATGGTTTTGTAGCCTATCTTAATGGAAAAGAAGTGGCCAGAGCTAACGTGAGTGATCCCATTTCGTGGGATATGGAACTTGACGATATTCATTAAGCAACTTTATATAGTGGTATTAATCCTGAAAGGTTTGACCTGAGTCACTTTTTAGACACTTTATTGCAAGAAGGCAAAAACCTTTTAGCCGTTGAGGTTCACAACAAAAACGCAGCATCAAGTGATATGTCGTCAAATGTATTTTTACATACCGGGTTAAGTGTGTCTGATTCTATATATCGTCCGGTTCCTGATTGGTTTGGAGAACCGGTTTCTTTTGATGAATTTAATTTACCATTAATGGTTATTAATACCAATGGTCAGGTAATTCCTGACGATCCTAAAATAGTGTCTGATATGGGCTTAGTTAATAATGGTAGTGGAGCACTAAACAGACTTGATGACGCATGGAATGAATATTCAGGCAAAATCAGTATTGAGTTTCAGCTAGGCGATGGAAGTAACAATAACGTATCTATATTAGGATTACCTGAAGAGAATGACTTTGTACTTTATGGCCCATATAGCGATAAAACAATGATTAAAAATGTATTAACATACGTATTATTCCGTCGCACAGGCAGGTGGGCTCCTCGCACAAGATACATTGAAGTTGTATTAAACGGTGTATACGATGGTGTATATGTTTTAACCGAGAAAATTAAGCGAGATAAAAATAGGGTTGATATTGATAAGATTACTGCTGAGGATGTTACCGCTGAAGAAATATCCGGAGGATATATCTTACGTCGGGATAAAAAAGATAAACTAGAGGATTTGGAATGGTGGACGTCTCCCGTTGAACAACCCTTTCATTAACGTATATGGTATGAATATTTTGATCCCAAAGTAGATGAGTTGAGTTATGCCCAGTCTTATTATATAAAAAACTGGATGAAAAGATTTGATGAAGTGATGTCGGGCAATGAATTTGATCATCCACGTGATGGATTTAGAAAATATATAAGGACGAAATCCTTCATCGATATGATGTTTATCAACGAAATTTCAGAAGGCATAGATAATTACTTGTTTAGCACATATTTTTTTAAGGAAAATGATTACGATGGAGGGCAGTTGGTTGCAGTACCGCCCTGGGATTATAATTTGGGATACGGCAATTTAAACTACGGTGAGGGCTGGAATGCAGCAGAAAGTTATGGATGGAGTTATCCGCAGGGCGGCAGGGTATATTGGTATGAGCGCTTAATGGAAGATGAGATTTTTCAAGACAAGGTGCTCTGCCGATGGACACAGCACAGGCAAGGTATTTTTAGCGATGAAAGTGTTGTGAATATTATTGATAGTTGTGTGACAGTTTTAGGTGGAGCTATTGATCGCAATTTTGATAAGTATGCTACCCTGGGTCATTACTTATGGCCTGCTATTGAACCTTATCCAACAACCTATGAAGGAGAAGTAGAAAAATTAAAAAGCTGGTTGTTAAATCAATTGATGTGGATGGATGGAGAATGGAAAGATAAAGGGTTTTGTGCTTATGAGAACCCTGAGGATATTTTACTGGAAACTAATAGTATACATGATACAACTCCGGTAGGCTCAATTATAAGTATACTAAATACTGTAGATGCAGATAGCGATAAGCATTATTATTCACTTGTGCGGGGAAAAGGAGATGATGATAATGAAAAAATTACCATTTTAAATAATATGGTATTAAGCAACGTAAATTTTGGAGAAGAGGAATCAAAGGATTTTTCAATTCGGGTTGAAAGTGTTGATGATGAACGTGGGAGCATTGAGAAATCATTTAATATCTATTACACAACCACAGCATCATTTGAAACAAAATTAGCCGATGCGAATAGTTTTGTACTTTATCCAAATCCAACAAACAAAGGAGTGAAATTAGGGGGCTTGCATATAGCAGGTAATTATGTAGAAATACAATTGCTTAATTTATCCGGTAGTGTCATGTTTTCTTATGCAGGTCAATTACATCAAATTAATGCCTTACTGTCTGTTGATTCAAAAAGTTTAATACCAGGCATTTACCTGGTAAGGATTAATCTTAATGGGCAACAAACTACACGGAAGTTTATAAAGTTGTGATTATCTGAGTGTGGAGGAGGTATTAATCAAAAGGCCAAAATGAGTCTGTAAGGGAGGTAGATTGCTATTTTTAGGCTCATAAAATACAATTTTACACTCTTTTAATCCTTCATTAATGTGCTATTAATTCAAATTTAATGGAGCAAGCCTATCTTGTTCCAAGATATTAAAATTAATTAATTGGATATTGAAATGACTAAATGGCTAAAGGTATTTTTAATACCATTATTTATAAGTGTTATAAGTTGTAGTGAAAAAAACAGAAGCATTCAGGATTTTGGAGTAAAGCCTGAAAACAGTCCCGAATTAAATACGCAAAATTTACAAAAGGCCATTGACTGGGCATCAACTTCAGGTTCAGCCTTGTTTGTTGAGGCAAGCGATGAGCCTTACCCTTTAAATGGAGGAGTTGTACTAAAGAAAAATGTTTCCCTGATAGGAGTGCATGGACCAACGCCACGCGGAACGGTTCACGAAACCAAAAAACAACCGGTGGGCAGCGTGTTTAAAATAACCGATACAGTAAATGTGTTTATTACCGTTGAAACCGGAACACAAATAAAAGGCATTCAGTTTTGGTATCCCGATCAGACCGTGAAAGACCCCAATGCTATCATTGAATACCCGGCTACCATTCAGGTTTCGCAAACTTCAAACGCTCAGGGGATCTATCTTTCTTGTCTCACTTTTTATGGTGAGTATTTAGCATTCGATTTCAATGCGAATAAAAAGCATCCTTGCGAGCTAATGACGTTTGAACATTGTTATGGATTCCCTTTAAGTGGCGAGTTTATTAAAATTGATTATTGTTATGATATTCCGCGTTTACTTCATGTGCACGTGAATCCGGCTATACAACGATATATTGGTGGGCAGTACAGCAAAGCTGTAGTTGATGCTGTAATTGCTAAAAAAACATTTGCCTATACCATTAATCATACGGATAATGCCCAAATGATTGATATATTTATTTTTGGTACTTACGGAGGAATATATTTAGGACCTGCAGCCTATGGTCAACTCACCAATTTTAACCTGGACTGTGTTGCCGTGGGTATTTATAAAACCGGCGATAATCACCGCAACCGCAACTGGATGATTTCGCAAGGTTCTATTATTGCCAACACTGGCGAACCCATTGAAGATGTACATCCAATAATAATTGATGGCATGGGGCACACCTCATTAACCAATGTGGAGGCTTTTTCCGGTGGTAATGGAGCATTGAGCAATGTGGGCGGATCGAACGATTTTATGCTTGTAAAGGGCAATGAAAATTTAACCATAAGCATGGTGGGGTGCCGGATGAAAAATTATGAAGCCGATCATCCAATTACCATTCAAAATAAAAAGGCTAAAATTCATGCCGTGGCATGTGTTGATAAGAATGATAATCTTTTAAAAATAAAATAAATGATTATGAATTTACGCAATTATTCTAAACTTTTAACCATCACTATGGTTGCTGTTCTATTTGCTTGTAAAACAGATTTAAAAAAAAATAACGCAAGGGTAAATGAAGTTGAAAAGCCAAATATTCTATTTCTGTATATGGATGATATGGGTATTGGCGATCCACAATGTTATAATCCGGCATCATTGATACCAACACCCAATATTGATGAATTAGCAAAACAAGGTGTTCGGTTTACCGATGCGCATTCGCCTGCTCCGGTTTGTGGACCGAGCAGGTATGGATTGATTACAGGAAGATATCCCTGGCGTCGTGGTACGCAAGGTTTTGGTAACGGTAAAGCCTACGACGATGTTATGATTGAAAAAGGAAGACAAACTGTAGCATCTGTTCTTAAGGCAAATGGGTATAACACAGCACAGATTGGTAAATGGGGGATTAAAAATAATTACAGCGATGCGGTAAAACCAGGAAGAGAACCCGGAACAATTGATGCTTACGATTTTCCAAACAGAAAACTTTTGGGTTCAAATTTATTTGGTTTCGATTATGCCTATACCCAAACGCATGTTTACGAGAAGGAGGGTTTTGACTCCATTCATGGCATGTCAGCTATTAGCGATTGTAAAATGCCTTTTGTTAACGGTTTGCCGGTAAATAAAGATTTAGAACCTGAAAATCCGTACAACTGGGTTCCCAATAGTGCCAAAAAAGTTATAGAATATATTGAAGTATACGGGGGTAAAAAAGAAAACCCTGAGTATGGATTAGATAGAAACAAACCTTTCTTTATTTATTGGGATCCACCAGGGCCACATGCTCCTTACGTGCCACTTCCTGAATTTGTTGGAAAATCGAAGGTTGGTCGTTATGGCGACTATGTGTATGAAATTGACCACTATATTGGAATGATGCTGGAAGCATTAGATGAGCTGGACTTAGCTAAGAATACAATTGTGATTTTTTCGTCAGACAATGGACCAGATAAATACTCTTATGCGAGAATAGAAGATTTTAACCATTATGGCATGGGATCATGGAGAGGCTTAAAACTTGACTTATGGGAAGGTGGTAATCGCATCCCGTTTATTGCAAGATGGCCAGGGAAAATTAAACCCAATACAGTAAATAATCATCCGTTTTGTCTGACAGATATGATGGCAACATTCTCTGAACTTGTGGGACATGAATTAACCGTAAATGAGGGAGAAGATAGCTTTAGTATATTATCCTTATTAAAAACGGGAGAGCCATCACAAGAACGTCCATCGATTCTTTATAATACGGCACGCAAAAAATTAGGCATACGTAAAGACGAATGGGTGTTTATTGATGCTCCTGCCGGAGGACGCGATGAGCCAGAATGGTTTAAAAAAGAACGAGGTGTGGTTGATCATAATCAGGAGGTTGAATTATTTAACTTAAAAGATGATCCTCAACAAACTAAAAATTTAGCGCTTGAGTATCCTGAAAAAGTAAAAGAACTCAAACAAGAGCTTGATGAAATGGTCGCCCAAGGCAGTTCAAAAAAATAATGATATTGCATGGTCTGGTCCAATTTGGTTAGAGTAGGTTTTAACTTCGGATAATTACTTAAGTATTGAACGGTATCGATTTAAAAATAACAGTATTAAAAAACAAATAAGTGATGCGAAAGCAAAAAAAAATTGTGTCTGTTATAATTCTGGTTTGCTTGCCAGCTTTTATGGCAAGGGCTCAGAATAAAATTATGGTGGAAAAAAGCAGCACGCTTTTAACACTCATGACCTATAACCTTAAGTTTGCCAGTCCATCATTTGAACCATCTTGGGAAGTAAGGCGCGATTGGCAGATTGATATGATTAAAAAGTACCAGCCCGATATTATTGGCACGCAGGAAGGCCTGAAAGAGCAGATTGATTATTTGGCAAAACACCTGCCTGAATACGAAATAATTGGTGAAGGCAGACAAGGTGGCGATGATGATGAACACATGGCCATTTTTTACAAAAGGGATAAGTTTCGCTTGCGGGAACTTCAAAGTTTTGCATTATCCAAAACACCCGAAGTTTTAGGGAGCGGCCCCGAAGTAAATCCCCGTATGGTGACCTGGGCGCGTTTCGCCTTGGTTAATATTCCTGCCGAAAATAACAACGGACCATATCCACAGGATTATCGGGGACATTGGGAAGGTACAAGCGAGTTTTATGTATTCAATACGCATTTATTCAATGGTCCCATCGATACGTTGGCCCGGTTAAATGCAGCCAAACTTATATCGGAAAGAATAAACGCTTTATACCGCTTTGGTTCCTGGGCTCCTGATCGGCCGGTTTTTTTGATGGGCGATTTTAATTGCCGTCCGGGTAGTGCCCCTTACAACGTGCTGGTGGGTGATGAAAAGAACAGGAATACGGGATTATTAAAAAATACGTTTGAGGATAAGGATAAAATAGACTGGATACTTTATAATGGGCTGGTTAAAGTATTAAACTACAAGGTGGTGGATTATAATGTGAATGGGGCTTATCCATCGGATCACAAACCCATATATGTGGAAGTGGAGTTGGTGGATTGAGCCGAATTTGTTAAAGCAAATAGGACAATTTCAAAATATTTTATGGCTGGCATGAGAAACTTAAATTATACACTGTTTAGTGTGGAAATGCCAGTCTCAATCATTAAAAATAATCATGAACAATTTTAAAAAAGTAACAGTAATTTGACCTGCATATAGCCTTTGCAAAAGGTATCATTAATGGGTCATTAATCATTAATTAATAATTTATTTAGCGCTGATAATTAGTTTTACAATTAAATATATTAACAATTTTCATATGAGAAGCTTCAGCCAACAGATCGGGATAGTTTTTTTTAGTATAAATTTAGTACTGCTTTTATTTTTTTCAGGGTGTAAAAACAGCGATAAACAGGACTCAAAAATTGAAAAGCCAAACGTATTAATTCTGTTTTCCGATCAGCACCATAAAAAAGTTATGGGATTCGAAAGCCATCCGGATGTGATAACACCGAATCTGGATAAATTAGCTGAACAGTCTGTTGTTTTTAACCGGGCTTACTGTTCAACTGGCATTTGTGCTCCATCACGTTCATCGCTAATGACCGGCATAAACTCGCGTACTCTTGGGTTATTAACCAATAGCGAGCGCACTTCGGTTATGAAAGAAGTAGTATCGCTGCCTACCGTATTTAAGCAAAACGGCTATAAAACCTATGCTTTTGGTAAAAGGCATACCCACGATGCTATTGATGAAGGCTGGGATGTGAAAAAAAGCCACCTTTGCAATGAATCAACCGACAACTACATTACATGGCTTGAACGCGAAGGGTATATTGCTGAATTTGCCTACGATTGGAGTGCAGAATTCGGACGTGGGCCAAAATGTTCGTCCTACGCCGATTCACTATACCCAACAGCCGACCTTGGAACCCGTTTGTCAAAACTTCCCGAAACACATACCATGGAAGCTTATA
Organism: uncultured Bacteroidales bacterium; assembly: GCA_964629805.1. Classification (GTDB taxonomy): domain Bacteria; phylum Bacteroidota; class Bacteroidia; order Bacteroidales; family CAZVTW01; genus CAZVTW01. Next base: position 17,169 of record CAZVTW010000044.1, read on the forward strand.
CAGCAGGCTTAACCATTGATATGATTAAGCAACATGCCAAAAGCAAAGAACCTTTTTTGTGTTGGGCAACCTTTTATCGTCCGCACCAGCCTTATAACCCACAAAAAAAATACATGGATATGTACGATGTTTCGTCGTGGGGTGAGGGCAATAAAAACGGAAGCAGCATTAAAAAACCGGAAAGTTTTTATGAACCAAAAGAAAATTTACCCCCGTTGTTCCAGAGCCAGCGAAATGGCGATAATAAAGTGTGGAACATGGATAAGGCCTATGAAAATGAACAACTCTGGAGAGATTATATAGGAGCCTATTATGCCCTGGTAACCGAAATAGATTTTTTTGTAGGTGAAATACTGAAAGAATTGGATGATGCCGGCATGGATAAGGAAACCATTGTGATTTATGCTTCGGACCATGGCGATTTTGTTGGAAACCACGGTATGGTTGAAAAGGCGGCAATAGGTCATAATGTGTACGAAGATATTTTAAATGTACCATTAATTATACGGTATCCTGCAGGGTTTAAAGGAAACAGGCAAATCAGCGAATTGGTTTCTTTAATTGACTTTTATCCCACATTACTTGACCTGGCAGGGCTTGAACTCCCTAAACTAAAGCATGATATTCAGGGGGTGTCGCTCGCTGAACTATTAATCAAAAATATACCTATAAACAGGGAATACCTTGTTTCGGAAAACTGGTCACAGGCAGCTGTAATTACAAAAAAATATAAACTTGGAATAATGCTCGACCCTACCGATTATGCGCGTAAAAGAGATTACCGTGATTTTGGCGATATGTTTTTTGTGAGGAGTAAGGACCCCGCCGAGGTAAATAATACCATTAACAACCCCGAATATGCCGATGAAATCCAGAAGTTAAGAAGTTATTATGAGGATTTCACCAATCGGATCCCCGATTATGGCAAGCAGGAGCTGAGCGGAGAAACATGGGAACATATTATTGATTAAATATATGATAACCTGCAATTTAAAGTTGATGTAATGGAATCGGCTAAAAGCAGTCTGTGAAATTATTTTCTGAGGTTACCATAACATTTAAAAATTTAACTAAACAACGTAATGTTACATTTTATTAAAACAAATATTCTTATGAAAAAACGTAATTATTTACCTGTATTGTTATTTTTTGCGCTAATAACATATACAACAACAGCATGGAGTGCAAAAATAGTACGCCCCTGGCGGTCCACCACCGCTATTGTAAAAAGTGGCGAAAGTTTCGAGGTCTGGTTTGATGCCAATGACGGCCAAACCGTTGATCTTATCGAGCTTGAAAGCCCTTATTTAACGGTTTCAACAACCTTTACTGTTGAATCGGGCGACTGGGAATATGATCCTTTGTCGGGCAACCGGTACAATAAACACATTATAGTAACCGTTCCGGCAGGTGCCCCGGCAGACCGGTATAACCTGGTGCTGAAAACCTCTAATGGCAATGTAACATCGCATGGTGGGGTAAAGGTGGTTACTGAATTTAAAACCGATTATTATATTATGCACATGTCCGATGGCCATATCTATCAGCATGGTTATGATGCAATCACATTGTTTTTAAAAAAAACAACCATGATTGACATAGCTAACATTATGGATTGTGAGTTAATTATAGAAACAGGCGACAATATGTATAGCGTAAGAAACCACCCTGAGCGTGAGGTAATTTATTTTCAGGGAGACGAAAGTGTGGGGGTAAAAGGGATGGCCGATGCCAATGCGGCTACATTTATGATTCCGGGTAACCACGATGCTCCTTATGGAAATACCTGGACAAAAGGTACAGTGCAGGAAAATTCCGATTTCTACAACAAATATTATGGATTACAAAGCTATTGCTTTAAGTATGGGAATGGTCGTTTTATGATGCTGAATAATTCATGGAATATATCGGATCATCAATACCAGACAAACGCTGCTGTATCATGGCTTGATGGTGGTGGTGCAGGAGGTAATTTCTTTCTTTCAGCAGGGCATATTTATTCACGAATGCATGATTTTATCGATTCTCACGAACCGTTGGACCTTGTGCTTGCCGGGCATAATCACCATTTAAGTAAGAATAATCCTCATGAATTTAAGTCGGGCCGACCTGCTGTGGCTTTCATAGCAAATTCTATTCGGGAGTACTTCCAGTTTAATCTGTTTAGGGTGAACAACAGCACGGGCACAATGACCCCTGTTTCGGGTAAAAAAGCAGTTGTTCAGGCACTGGCCAGCGGAAATATGAATACACCATCAACCTGGGAGCCTAACCTTACCTTAACCTACGAAAACGAGAATAATGGCAGTATGGCCGTAAATACAGCTACAATAGTGAATCAATTCCATTTTCCGATTTACGATGCTAAGGTACGCTTTGTGTTGTTAAAAGGCTATAACTATATTTTTGATAAAGGAATCCTGATGCAAAGCTTTGAGGGCGATGAACACCTAATAGTTGATTTGAATATTGATATAATGGCGGACAGCACCATAAGTATCCATATTACAGCCGATGATTTTTGCCCCGATGATCCCGACAAAACGGAGCCCGGCCTTTGTGGCTGTGGGGTACCTGAAGGAACTTGTCCCTCGTTTCCGCTTGTGGTAAACCACGGAATTGGCAATGGCAGTTACCAACCGCTTCAAGTGGCAACCATTACGGCCGATTCGGCAGCCGAAGGCATGTATTTTGAATCGTGGACTATTAAATCAGGAACACCAACGATTGATGATACACTGGCATTTACTACTACGCTTACTCTGGGTTATGACTCAGCGGTTGTTGAGCCTGTTTATAAAGAAATACCCAAAGTAAATAATGCCGCTTATGTTTCACAGGAAGTGCCCATGTTAATTCCGGGTGATCAAATTACCGTGAGTGTTACCATGAAAAATACCGGAAACACTACATGGAGTAAAGAGGGGGGCTTTTATTTAGGAAGTCAGCGGCCTGCTGATAATACCATTTGGGGTTTAAACAGGGTCTCGCTGGATGATGGCGAGTTGGTTGAACCCTATCAGGAGAAAACATTTACTTTCGATATTCAGGTACCATTGGAAGAAGGAACATATATTTTTCAATGGCAAATGATAGAGGAAGGTGTTGAGTGGTTCGGCAGTAGCTCAAGTTCAAAAATTTTAAGAATAGGAGCAGAAGGTATTTACCTCGATGATTGTGATGTCACAACGGGTTGGAACTCATCTGCCACTTTAAGTTTAAATAATGAAAATAATCCACAAGGCGATAATTGCCTGGAGTTTACGGGCAATGGAACTGATGAATTTAAAAAGGCGTTTGCAAAACCTTTTTTCTCAGGAGGAACCCACGATAGTATACGGTTGCAATTTTGGTATTATATTTCTGATGATCAAAAAAATAGTGTGGATCAGGTTGAATTAGGTAGCAGCGGACAACCCGATGAAAATGAGTATAACTGGAGATTGACTAACCTATCTGCGGGATGGAACTTTGTTAGTCTAAAAGTTAAGGATGCCGGGGTTCTTGGTAATCCGGATTTAAATGCTGTGAACTGGTTCCGGTTGTATAATAATAAAACAGAAAACATTACTTCCAGAATTGATGCTATTGAAATTATTGATCCCTATGCCGGGAAAAGATATGCTCTGACAGTAAATAATGGTGAAGGCGGGGGATGTTTTTATTCAGGATCTGAAGTCTCAATAAAAGCGGATAATGATCCAACAGGTCAGGTGTTCGATAAATGGGAGATAACGGCAGGAAGTGCCGAAATTGCAGACCAACAAGCACAATATACTACAATTACTACATCAGGCAGCAATACCACTGTAAAAGCGACGTACAAAGATGATTCCAGCACAACCATGGAAAACATAACAAGTGAAATGCATATGAATCTCTATCCAAATCCGGCAGAAAAAGAGGTTACAATAGATTTGACTATTCAAAATAAATCAGTAGTAACCTTAAACTTACTTAGTATATCTGGCAAAGTTATTTGCTATGAATTAGTTAAAACCAGTTTAAATAATGGAGAACACTCCTTGAAATTTAACGTGGATAGCATCAAAGCAGGAACCTATATTTTAGAATTAAAGATTGGGGAGCAGCGTTATCGTTATACAAAAAATTTGATGATTAATTGATTTATCATATCTATCCTGCCCTATTCATAAGTTATAATATTAATTTATGACACAGCAGAGCTTGTGCCG
>CAZVTW010000045.1:0-21114 GCA_964629805.1 uncultured Bacteroidales bacterium
ATGAAGGAAAAATTGTAATCAAAAATATTTCGAATGCCATTTCAGAGCGCCTGCTTAATAATTTACAGAATGATTACAACAATGCTGATTTGTAACTACTCGATATACAAGAATACAGGCTAATTTTATGTATTGTGAATAATAAAAAAAATTAACCTTGAAAAATATACAGTACGTTATGTTTGTATGAGTTCTTAAACACAAAGCAGGAACACAAAAGGGAATTTTAATGAAAAAAATTGATATAAACATGTGACTGATAGAAACATAAATAAGAAATTGGGCAAAAATATGATATTTAAACGAATAACAAACAAATTCAGTCCACCTATTCACCAAAATTTAAATATATTTTTTAAATTTAGGAACTCTAATTCACAAATTTTATTAACCCGCTGTTGTACGGAAAAACTATCCATAAAAAGTATTCCTGCAATAGACAAAAAATTACAATTATGAAAAAATCATCATTTGGCCTTATAAAACTCTGTTTTGCTATTCTTTTTGCAGCATTTCTTTTTTTTCAATGTGATCAACCGGCAAATGAGAAACAAAGTCGAGTTATTGAACCACAACCCGTTACTGACACTTATTTTGGTGTTGAATTAACAGATGATTATCGCAACCTTGAAAATCTGGAAGATTCAAATGTAGTCAACTGGATGAAAGCAGAAGCTGACCATGCCCGCGAAATCATCAATAAAATTTCCGGGCGTCAGGAAATCATTGATAAACTTGTTGATTTTGATAAACGTGTTTCGTCAAAAATTTACAGGCTTTCAATAACTGATAATGATCGTTATTTTTACTTAAAGCAAACTCCTGAAGATGAAACAGGAAAACTATTTTTCAGGGATGGTTTTGAAGGTAAAGAGCAGCTTCTTTATGATCCGGAGTCATTTGATACGGCTTCAGACAAAACATATGTCATCACAGCTCTCTATCCCTCCGATTCGGGTGAAAAGTTAGCCTTCCAGATTGCGCCGGATGGGTCAGAAGATGCCCTGTTGTTAATCATGAATGTTGAAGATAAGTCACTCTATTCCGAGCAAATAGACAGATGTTGGTTTGCTTCGGTATCATGGCTTCCAGGTGAATCCGCCTTTTTATTTAACAGGCTCCAACAAGGTGATTTTCACGACGAAAAAAGAGGACAGGACAGTAAAACCTATTTACACGAGCCAGGTTCTGATCCTGAAAATGACAGGGATATTTTTTCAAGGGAGAAATACCCTGATTTAGGTATTCAACCGGAAGAGTATCCACTTGTGATATATGACAAAATCACAGGATATCTGTTTGGCTTATTATTAACTGTGGACAATTCACTCTTTACCTATTATGCCCCTTTTGAAGAGTTGGAAAATGAAAAAATAAACTGGCAATTATTGTTTTCAAAAGAGGACCAGGTTCATAATTTTTCCACTTCACCAACTGATATATTTATTTATACACCTAAAGGGGCTCCTAACTTCACAATACTCAAAACACCTGTTGAAAACCCCGGCCTGGCGAACGCCGTTACTGTTGTACCCGAGGATAAATCAAGGATATTACAATCATACAAATTAAACAAAGATGCCTTGTATTATACCATGTCCGAAAACGGGGTGCAGGAGAAAGTATTTCGTTTATCATTAGATGACAATTCTGTTGAGGAACTTAAACTCCCCTTTGTTGCAGGATCGGCCAGAATAAGTAATAAAAATGCATTGTTTACAGATATCTGGGTGAATATTTCAGGCTGGACAAGCGATTTCCAAAGATACAGATACCTTGCTGAAAAGAAAGAATTTAAAGTTGAAACCCTGTCTGATAAAGCAGAATATCCGGAGTTTAAAAATTTGGTTGTAAAAGAACTCATGATACCCTCTCACGATGGAGTAGAAGTTCCATTATCAATAATTTACGATAAAAAATTGAAAAAAGACGGTCAGGCCCAGGTTTTAATGCACGGATATGGCGCTTATGGGATATCAATCAGTCCTGCATTTTCACCGGGAAGATTATTAGTAGCTACCAAAGGCGCTATACTTGCAGTAGCACATGTGCGTGGAGGAGGTGAATTAGGTGATTCGTGGCATAAAGCAGGATATAAAACAACGAAACCCAATACGTGGAAAGATTTCATCGCCTGTGCCGAATATTTAATCAATGAAAAATATTCATCATCAAACAAAATAGCCATTATGGGCGGGAGCGCCGGAGGTATTCTTATCGGCCGGGCTGTAACCGAACGACCAGACCTGTTTGCTGCAGCCATTCCCATTGTTGGTTCGATGAATACTGTACGTGGTGAAAATACACCTAATGGACCGGTCAATGCTCCTGAATTTGGTACTGTAAAAGATTCGGTTGAGTGTATGGCACTCATTGAAATGGACTCCTATCACCATATTAAAAAAGGAGAGAAATATCCTTCCATGCTCATTACGGCAGGAATGAATGACCCGAGGGTAATTGCCTGGCAACCTGCTAAATTTGCTGCCCGGATGATTGAATACAATGCTTCTGACAATCCAATATTGTTTTTAACAGATTTTGGCGCCGGACACGGCATTGGTGATACCAAAACAAAACAGTTTGAAACAACAGCTGATTTATATAGCTTTGCGCTTTGGCAAACTAATCTCCCGGAGTTTCAAATCAATTAGAGTTTCTATCTGAATATCAAATAATTACTTACAAAAAAACAAAAAGATGAAAAAATTAAAGACTCTAATAACTGTAATCGCAGTAGGATTAATTGCATGTCTTACATTTCCAACACTTTACGGACAAAATAAATATCTACAGGAAATAGACGGGAAAGCGCCACCAAACAAACTCACAAAAAAAGAAAAAAAGCTGGGTTGGGAATTGCTGTTTGACGGAAAAACCTTTACAAACTGGAAAGGCTATAATATGGGAAAGGTGCCCGATTGTTGGGTGATTGAGGATGGCGCTCTAAAAATACTGACCGGGGGAAAAGGAGAGAGCCATTTGGGACTTATCACAGATAAAGAATATGAAAGTTTTGCGCTAAGCCTGGAATTTAAATTAACCAAAGGAGCAAACAGCGGCATTATTTTCCAGGTCGCTGAGGATGAAAAATATAAATACCCATATGAGACAGGCCCGGAATATCAGGTTATAGACCATAATAACTGGCACGGCCCGTTAAAAGACTGGCAGATTTGTGGCGCCAATTATGCCATGTATCCACCCAGGGTTAAAGACTACAAACCTGTTGGAGAATGGAACCAGGTGTTACTCATTGTTGAAGGCAATAAAGTAACTCAAATCCTGAATGGTAATGTTGTCGTAGAGTATGAAAAATATTCAGATGAATGGCAAAAATTGAGGAATAGTGGAAAATGGGCAAAATTTCCTGATTACGGCAAATATGACAAAGGCCATATTGCGCTGCAAAATCACGGTTCACTCGTCTATTACAGGGATATTAAAATAAAAGTGTTAAATTAATAGCTTAAACATAATTATCATGAAAGCAAAACCAGGATTTATTTTGCCTTTTGTTATGTTCATATTATTAGCATGCAATCCGGGTAAACAAGACATGCTGATGCAAGCATATATTTCAGAAATATAAAAATTTAACAGTTATAGTTCACTTATCTAAAACTAAATATCAATTTGTTTATGGAAAAAGATGTTGTTAGCCGTCGCGATTTTTTAAAAAAAAGTGCCGCAACATTAGCCGGAATTACCATCGTACCAAGTTATGTCGTAAGTGGCCTGGGATATAAGACACCAAGTGATACTTTAAACATAGTCGGCGTTGGTGTGGGAGGCAAAGGTTTGCCAAACCTGAAAGCCATGAAACCTGAAAATATCATTGGGCTCTGTGATGTAGACTGGAAATATGCCCAAAATTGTTTTGACACATTCCCGCAGGCCAAAAAGTATTATGACTGGCGAAAAATGTTTGACGAGCTTGGAGAATCAATGGATGCAGTGATGGTTGCTACAGCAGACCATACCCATGCCATTGTTGCTGCTACTGCCATAACCATGGGAAAACATGTTTACTGTCAAAAACCTTTGACTCACTCTGTGTATGAATCAAGGTTACTGACAAAGTTGACAAAGAAACATCAAGTAGCAACACAGATGGGTAACCAGGGTAATTCCGGAGATGGTGTCAGGCAGGTTTGTGAATGGCTTTGGAACAATGAGATAGGTGAAATCAAAGAAGTTCATGCATGGACAAACCGGCCTATATGGCCACAGGGACTGGAACGTCCAAAACAAAAAATGACAGCCCCGGAAACCCTGGATTGGGACAGTTTTATTGGACCGGCACCAATGCGTCCATATCATGAAATTTATACTCCCTGGAATTGGCGAGGCTGGTGGGATTTTGGAACAGGAGCATTTGGTGATATGGCCTGCCATGTGCTGGACCCGGTTTACCAGGCATTGAAATTAGGCTATCCGTATGCCATACAGGGAAGTTCAACCCTTCTCAATACTGAAAGTGCACCACAGGCAGAGAAAGTCAAGTTTTCGTTCCCAAAACGTGATATCTACAAAAACCTAAACATGCCTCCTGTTGATGTTTATTGGTATGATGGCGGATTATTGCCTGACAGACCTGAAAATATGCCTGAAGGTGAAAATTTTATGGCCGACGGGCTGGGTGGTTGTATGTTCGTAGGCTCAAAAGATACCCTCATGTGTGGTTCTGGGGGATTCAATCCCAGATTATTGTCAGGAACGGTTCCGGATGTAAAACCGTATCTGAGAAGAATACCCGGGATGACAGGATATAAAGATGGACCTCACGAACAGGATTGGATAAGGGCCTGCAGGGAATCACCGGAAAACAGGATGGAAGGAACCTCCAATTTTATGTATGCCGGTCCGTTCAATGAAATGGTGTTATTAGGTGTGCTTGCCATACGTTTGCAGAGCCTCAACAAAATTCTTGAATGGGATGCTGAGAACATGAAAGTTACGAACATCTCTAAAAATGAAATTCTTAAAGTCGTCTTATCAGATGATTTCAAAATCATAGAAGGTCATCCGCATTTTAACACGAAATATGAAAAATTCAATGCCCTTGAAGCGACGAACGAATATATTAATCATACATACAGAGAAGGGTGGAAATTGCCGGATATGCCTGATTCTTAAATAAGTTTTTTAGATTTTAAATACGAAAGATTCAATTTTTTTTTAGCCATTACAATTACTCATAAGTCAGAGGACACAACACAATTGCTCTCGAATTTAATATGTCTAAAGATATTTGACCTTCTGCCTTCAGAATTCTGTCAATTTATATTATACTCCTCATTTCATACCTAACCAACGCATGGTTTAGATCTTGTTACTCATATCTTGAATGTTCACAGGGGGGAAAAATGAATTACCTGATGTCAGTTTCAATTGATCAGTTTGGTATAACCGCCAAAGTGAAAAAAAAGTTTGGTGAAAATTCCCAATATGCCCAAAAAGATTACTAAGAAGGAGATATGAATACAATAATCATCACAACACATCAAGGTAAAACAATTTTGCTGCGGCATGATGTCACCAGTCTGCATCCATACGGCCGCATCCATATAATCCCGGGACAGAAAGGATTTGCCCAAAAATTTTCGAAAAAAGGTATTGCCCCTGAGCCTAATGCCCATCAGTTTTTACCTGACATAAAATGGATTCTCCCCCACTGATTCACGACAAACAACAAAGATTTTGGCAATCAAGAGACCTCAGGGAGAGGCATCATTTATACGGATAATAATTCAAAGCAGTATCAAACATGGCATAAACATTTTCAGGTGGTGTACCTGCCTGAATAAAATGTGACGGTCCCAGTATATATCCTCCGTTTTTACCTAATACATCGATTAAGTTTTTTATGTAGTCATTCACTTCAGAAGGCTTACCGAATGGTAAGAGATTTTGTACACAAACCCCGCCCTCGAAACATAATCTGTCACCAAACCTGGATTTAAGTATATCGGGTTCCATACCCTCTGCATTAAACTGCAGAGACTCCAGTACATCGATACCTGTTGCCATTATATTTTCTACCAAATCTGTCACCGACCCGCATGAATGATAAAATATTCTCACACCCTCATTATGAAATGCTTCGTTCATACGTGTATGGTATGGTTTTAGAAACTCCTCATACAATTCTTTGGACATAAGCAGGCCTGATTGACCACCCACATCATCAGCAGTAAAAATATATTCTATTTCTCCATTTGCAGCTTTAAGGATTTTGGTAAAATGTTCAATATTAAATGTTGTGATTTTATCGAACATTGCATGAACAAGCTCAGGCGCTGTTAGCATATCCATAAAAATTTGTTCCAGTCCGCGCATAGCCCAGGCGGCTTCAAAAATAAAAGCGGTGGATGCAATCAATGCCTGGCCCTCATTTTTCCTCCGCTCCTTCATCATAGACGGAATCACTGAATAATCAAACATTGATGTTTTCGGCCATGGATAATTTTTTATATCGTGTATTGTAGCAGCAGAACTTAAGGGACTATATGCAATTTCATTATACGATCCCTGTCCATACGATACCTTCTTACGTTTTACACCCCAAATATCAGTATCACTACCATATTTGGGACTAAGATGGTCTGCCCATACTTCTACGATATCGAGAAATCTGTTTATGTAAGTTTCAGTATCAATATCATAATTCTTTCTCAGGTAAGAGTCAAAAGCATCTAAGGCCGGCTGATTAATACCACCACATAACATTCCAATAGGAATACGGTCCGTGGTTTTATGTTCCAATGCAAGTTTGATTCGTTCTTTGCCGGATAATTTTGTGTGCATAAATATTTTAGATTATATATTACCAAAATTTAAAACGAAAATCTACTGCAACACTGAACTGCACATTGCTATTGAGGGTGCTCTCTGCAAAATATCTCACCGTAACAATAGCTACGCTTGCGATATTTTTTGATGCGCTTCTCAATTTCAAAGCACATTTCAGTGTTTCGTTACGATTTCATTTTAGAAATTTAGATATTATTATTTTTATTCAGCTAAATTTTTCTTATCCATTAATTCTTTAGAAATTATTGTCAATTTTTGCTGATCAAGGTTATAAAAAAAGAGTAGGAGGAGAACCACAAACGCGCCAAATGCCGGATAAACACTCATTAACAGCCTGATGCCATTCAAAGTTTTTTCCGGCTGAATTACGTTTGGTTCATAGTTATAAAACGCCAGCAGCCACAAAATAGCCGCTCCGCCAATGGCAGCCCCGAATTTTATGGCAAAAGTTGATGCTGAAAATACCAACCCTGTTGCCCTTCTGCCTGTCTTCCACTCCGAGTAATCAGCAACATCAGCATACATAGACCAAAGAAGAGGCATTGTAGGTCCTGATCCCAGGGAAAACAATATCTGCAAGGCAAAAATCAGTACAATTTGATTTGGTTTCGCAATATAGGTTCCTGCAAGGGATAAAGTTATGATAATCATGCTCAGGATAAAAAGCCTTTTTTTAGATATGAACCGTGTTAATTCTTTGGTTATAAATGTACCCAACAAAACAACGACAGTTCCTGAAAACATAAATGCTGTAGCTAATTTTTTATTGCCGAGGTAATATTCAAAATAATATAGTATACTTCCACTTCTGATAAAGACATAAATTAATAGTATCAGTGAAATGAAGAATAAAATTATCCATGGTCTGTTTTTCAATAAATCGGTCATATCTGTTATGATTTTATGTTCGGTATTTATTTCCGGTTTTACCCTTTCTCTTGTTGAACGAAAAGCCTAATAAAACAATAACATAGCCGGAATCGCAAAGCAAATCATAGTAATTTGAAAACCACCGGCTTCGTCACCATTACCAAAAAAATCAACCAGATGCAGGGTTGTTCCCTGTACGATTAATCCGCCGGCATAAGCAGCTACAAAACGATAGGTATTTATTTGTGTCCTGTCTTTCTGATTAAGGGTAAGTACTCCTGAAAGGGCATTATATGGAATTGTAATGCCTGTAAAAATGAGCATCATTAAAAAATATGTGACGTAGGCATAAATAATTTTCCCTTTAACCTGGAAATCAGGCGTAGTAAACATCATTATTCCGGCTATTCCAAAAGGGATAGTTAACCACAAAATATAGGGCCGGTATTTACCCCATTTCGTGTTTGTTCTGTCAGCAATTATACCCATGACAGGATCACTAAATGCATCAAAGACCCTGACCCAGATAAACATTGTACCAATGGCTGCTGCCGGAATTTCATAAGCATCGGTGTAATAATTTGGCAAAAAAAACATCACCATCATCCAAATGAAATTACCAGCCAAATCACCACTTGCATATCCAATTTTTTCTTTCTTTTTTAATTGGCTCATACCTTCGAATTTTATTGATAATACTGATTAATGTACACGTGTTCAAATTATATAAAAAAAATTAGCAACTGTCTCCCAGTACAATTTCCGGGGACAAAATCTCAAAACATTTATCCTTCGTTGCATTACTTCCGGGATTATTGATTTGACTTAGAAGAATATTCATCGCACTGGCTCCTGTTTCAAATCTTGGATAATTTACAGTTGTGATATTCAAGTTCTCAGGAAAGCAAGCTTTGATATTACCGTATCCAATTATCGATATATCTCTGGGAACATGTAAGATCAGTTCATCTATGGCTTTGAAAACACCTGGTAATAGTTCATCCGAGAAAAGTGCCAGCGCTGAAATACCTAATTTTTTCTGCAGGAGAGCCATTGTAGCTTCATAGCCTTCCAAAGCCATTTCATATCCGTCAATTCTGTATATATTTTTATCAGGTAATTCAATACCGCAATGATTGAGATGGTTCTTAAATGCTTTTGACCTGCCGGTGGTTTCCGAAATGCCTCTTTGTAAAATATATGCAATTGACTGATGGCCGGCGTTTATTAAATATTCTGCCTGTATCCTGCCCCCTTTTTCTTCATCACATACAACATAGGAGCAATGATATTGAGTTGGGTAATGATTTAGAAAAACATGGGGAATATTTACTTTTTCCAGGAAAGTAATGCTTTTTTTGTGCATATTTCGTTTGTTGGGATAAATAAGCAAACCGTCCACCCCTCTTTCTGCAAAAGCCCTGATATATCTGTATTCTCTTTCCGGGTCTTCACGTGAATCCCCAAAAAAAAACATGTAATTATTTTTTGATGCAACCTCCTCTGCACCTTCAAATATTTCAGAAGAAAAGGGATTATTTAAATAATTCATAATGATACCAATGGCATAAGACCTGGTGGTATTTAATCCCCGGGCATAAATATTGGGTATATATCCCATTTCTGCAGCCAGTTTTTTAATCCTCCTTCTAAGTTTTTCACTGATAAGCGGATTATCATTGAGCGCTCTACTCACTGTCGGGTGCGAAACACCTGCTTTCCTGGCTATGTCTTTAATGGTAATTTTCATTGAAGTTCTCATGTACACGTGTGCAAAACTAAAAAAAATATCATTCCTGCCAAAAAATTCTATGAATTATCTGCCAAGCGCCTGGTCTATGTCAGCTTTTAAGTCTTCAATATCTTCAATACCGACCGACAAGCGAAGCAGATTATCACGAATGCCCATTTTTTTTCGTTCCTCTGCATTGATTTTTGAATGTGATGTTTTTGCAGGAGAACAAATTGTTGTGTCAACACCCCCGAGACTTACAGCAGGAATAATAAGTTCGAGTTTATCAAGCAGGCTTTCAACATCAACTTTGCCGGGTAGTGGTTCAAAGGATAACATCCCGCCAAAACCACTCATTTGATTCTTTGCTGTTTCATACCCTGGATGCGAGGTCAGGCCCGGATAATAAACCTTTTCAATGAATGCATGTTGCTCCAGAAAATCAGCCAGTCCCAAAGCATTTTCATTCTGGCGCTCCACTCTGATATACAGTGTCTTGAGGCTACGCTCAAGCAGGTAACAATCCTCAGCGTTCAGACTACCGCCTAAGTTCCGGGCTGTGGCAGTCAATTTTTGGATATGGTCTGCATTGGCAATGACAGCGCCGGAAGTGAGGTCGCTATGCCCGCCTAAATATTTAGTACCACTGTGTAGAACAATATCTATTCCAAAATCAATGGGATTTTGGTTTACAGGCGATGCAAACGTATTATCAATGACTGTCAGGATATTTTTTTCCCTGCCTAAGTTGGCTATATCCTTCAGTGAAACGATTGACAATAACGGATTTGTTGGTGTTTCAATATACAGCGCCCGGGTATTGGGTCGGATACACTCCCTGAATGAAGCAAGTGTTTTTTCTTTCGTAAATGTATATTCAATCCCGAATTTGTTAAATTCCCTGTTGGCAAAGTGCACAGTACCACCGTATAATTCACCCTGCAAAACCACATGATCACCTTTTTGCAGAAAAGTATAGAACACTGTGCTTTCAGCAGCCATTCCTGAGCTAAAGACAAGCGCTTTTTCACCATTTTCGAGTGCAGCCAGCTTTTGTTGAACTGAATCATGGTTAGGGATATTAAAATAGCGCGGATAAACAGGCTCGGGTACATCGCGATATCCTATGGCAGTTGATGTAAACACCGGTGAATTAACTCCACGTATATTTTTATCATGATATGTGCCTTTATGAACACAAAGTGTAGATGTTGATAATTTTTTTTTGTCCATACTTCATTATTCGTTAAAAATTTGTGGCAATAAAGATAGATAAAATGAAGGCAATAAAAAGAATTTGATATTCTTTCCGTGAACAGTTATTTTTGCATCAGATAATTTTTTATTATTTTTCATGACTTTATAAATGAATCAACCCTTAAATCAAAAAACAATGAAAAATACATTCTTATTTAAAACACTTCTCTTAACCGCTGGTGCATTAACAAGTTGTAGCAGCCCTGAGCAAACACAAACTCAACCGGAAATGTCCAATTTCCTGTTTATACTGGTTGATGATATGGGCTGGACTGACGCAGGATGTTTTGGCAGTAGTTTTTATGAAACGCCACATTTGGACAGGTTAGCCGAACAAGGCATGAAATTCACAAATGCCTATGCAGCCTGCCCGGTTTGTTCCCCCACACGGGCAAGCATCATGACCGGAAAATATCCGGTCAACCACGGTATCACTGACTGGATTCCGGGGCGACAAAAATACTATCCAAAAGAAGACCAATTTAAATTCGTTTCAGGTTCTGTTAATTTTAACCAAAACATGGATTTAGAGGAATTTACCATTGCCGAAGCATTGAAAGAAGCGGGATATAAAACACATTTTGCAGGGAAATGGCATCTCGGGAAAGAAAAATATTATCCCGAGTACCAGGGATTTGATTTCAACATTGGCGGAACACACAAAGGCGGTCCTTATGGAAACGGCGGATATTTTTATCCCTTCGGGGCGCCTGGTGTACCTGGTGAAGAGGGCGACTTTTTAACCAATAAACTGACAGAATTTACCTGCGATTTTATGCGCCAAAACAGAGATACCTGCTTTTTTGCTTATCTGTCATTTTACACCTTGCATAACCCAATTATGGCACCTGATTCGCTGGTGAAAAAATACCGGAAAAAAGCTAAAAAACTTGGTTACACAGATGAACAACGTTTTGACAGAGACAGGGACTGGATGAAACAATGGTCGCAGGCTAAACATGGAGATTTTAAAGTCAGGAGGGTACAGGACAATCCTGTGTATGCCGCTATGGTTGAAATTATGGACAATAACATAGGTTTGCTCATGAAAACCCTTCAAGATAACAATTTGGATGATAACACAATTGTCATTTTTACTGGTGACAATGGTGGTTTATCTACATCAGAAGGATCAAATACCTGTAATCTTCCCTTAAGGGCAGGAAAAGGCTGGCTTTATGAAGGTGGCATAAGAGAACCAACAATTATTAAATGGCCTGGTGTAACCAAACCCGGCAGTATTTCCGGTGCCCTGGTTACCAGTACTGATTATTATCCGACTATGCTTGAAATGGCGAATCTTCCTCTAAGACCAGACCAACATATCGATGGAAAAAGCCTGGTCAGTGTGTTAAAAGGGAATAAACAAGAAGATAGAACTATCTTCTGGCATTATCCGCATTACAGCAACCAGGGCGGAGAACCCGGAAGCGCTGTCAGGGATGGTGACTATAAATTGATAGACTGGTTTGAGAAAGATAGCCTGGAGCTATATAATCTCCGTGAAAATATCGGTGAAACCAAAAACCTGGCAAAAGAGAATCCGGAGAAAACCAAAGAATTAAAAACTAAATTAGATAACTGGCGGAATACAGTAAATGCTAAATTCCCAAAACCCAATCCTGATTATGAACCAATACAATAATATCATGAAAAAGAATTTCAACAATTGTTGAGTACAATAGCGCCAGGTGGTGGTTACATCTTTTTCCCTTAACATGGTGATGACAGCTCCAATTAAGTATCCTGCTCAATTGAATATTTTGTTCATTTTTGTTTTTCGAAGTTTTCATCCGGAACTAATACAATAATTGGGGGTATATTTAATCTCTTTGTGTGATTATTCGATTCACAATTTTAACATGAGGTTTTAAAGGCAATAATTTCATTCCGATTATATCAAAAGAACAAAGTCTTAGTCTAAAGCTGGCTATTAAATCAACGAAATGATTATTTATGAATATGGAGTGAAGAATAAACTATTGATGACCAATCAATAAACTTTCACCAATCAAGCTCAGATGCTTTGACCTTACATGTCCGCAGGATATGTAAGCGTCATGAGAAAATGAGAAAATTTTATATTTCTTCCATAAATTACTCGGGTATTTTATCCTGCAATCCCATTCGGATGTAGGTAATTATTTTCCAGCGGTCATCTCCAGGAATCATAGAGCCGTGTTCACCCATGATGCCATATCCGGCAGATATGACGTGAAAAATTTCCCCGTCCGGTCTGTTTTGAACTTTTTCGGAAATTATATTGCCAGGGGGATAAGGATAAAGTCCGGATGTGTACAAATGGCCCTGACCGTCGCCTTTTTCTCCATGACAATGGATACAGAACTGACCGTATAATGTTTTCCCGTCAGCAATGGCTTTTGCAGAAAATCCAAACGGATTTTGCAGCTTTTCTCCGGCTTTTTGTAAAGCTTCTTCTGTTTTTTCGTACTGAAATGGAATTTTTCCGCGTGGTACCGTTCCCTCCACAGGTTGACGCATTGTCATACTGTCATTGAAATTCGGATTTGAAGAATATGTTTCATAAGCACGCGAATTTTCCATATCCGGCATGTAGCTCCATCCCCGTTTGTTCCTGTCATCGTCACAGGAGATAAACAGCACCAAAAAAAGCGCCGGAATGAATGCGATAATGTGTTTTTTTATATTGACAGGCAAATACTTCATGATTAATCGGAATTAAATATTATGATATTCAAGGCTTTCTTTATAGAAAGGATCATTGGCCGGAATAAGCTTCGCTTTAGACAGGGCCCGGAATACAACAAACAGAAATATTCCTGAGTATGCGATAGTCATACCTATTTCAGGAATTCCAATTTCAGCAGCAGCGCCAATTGTGCCGGGCATAATTGTCAGATACAGGTTCAGCCATTGTCCAATAAGAACAATACCGGAAACAATTGCCAAAACACGTAAAGAGCGGACGAATGATCGGGGCTGAAGAACCAGGAACGGGATAGCAAAATTAAGAATAATGTTAAGATAAAATACGGCAGGAAATTCCTGCAACCGTTTGACATAATATACGGTTTCTTCGGGAATATTACCGTACCAAATAAGCATATACTGGGAAAACCAGAGGTACATCCAAAAAATACTTATACCAAAAAGGTATTTTCCAAGATCATGGATATGTTCTTTCCTGACATGTTGCATATAACCCATTGACCGAAGCATGGAAAGGATAATGATAATTGTAGCAATTCCGGCAAGAAACAATCCGGCAAAAATATACCATGCAAATAAGGTGCTGAACCAGTGAGGTTCGACGGACATGAGCCAGTCCCAGGATGATGTTGAATTGGTAATAGCAAAAAACACCAAAAATATGCCTGACCAAATCCTGCTCTTATTGAAATACTTTAAATCAGGTGATATATCGTTTTTGACAGAAAGTTGTCTGAGTTTCCAGGCCAGGAATATCCATCCTGCAAGATAAATAATCATTCTGATAATAAAAAACGGGACATTCAGATATGGTTTTTTCCCCTCTAAGACCTTATCGAGATGTTCTGTGTGAGTCCAGTGAAAAAGATCATGCATTCCGCCAAGAATTAAAAGCATCAGGATTGCTGCTACAGGCATAAAGCTGCCCATTGCCTCCGGGATACGCTGAATACTTGTATGCCAGGCAGATTGACCGGCAATATGCACAGCAACAAAAAATACGCCAGCCAGGGCAAGCGAGAGAAAAAAGAAACTGTTCAGCAGGACGTTCGACCAAATCCTGCCGGAGGAATAAATGAAAATTCCTGACAGGCATGCCAGTAAACCAATAATGGTGATGGCAATAAAAATAATACGTAATTTTTTCGTGAAAGTAAAATGATGTTCCATTTTCCTGTTTTTATTTATCCTGCATGTTTATATTTACTTCATCGGCACCATAGGAATTGAGGATTTCTGTCATCCTGGTGATTTCATTTTCCTGTTTATTTTTGCAATCCAATACAATCACAAATTGATCATTGGTAATACGTTCGCTGTAAATTTTATTTTTCGAGCCTAAACCAAGATTTGATCGTATCAGGAAGGCAAAAACTATTGACAGGGCCGAAAACAACACGGTGCTTTCAAAAATAACCGGAATCCATGAAGGAAGTGAATAATAAGGTTTCCCTCCAAAATTGGTGGGATAATCAACCGTAAAAATCCACCACTGAAATAAATAAGCCAGTATCAGACCAATTGCACCTCCTATAAAAGCTACTTTAGGCAATAAAGTCCTTCTTTGGCCAAGTTCTTCATCAAGCCCGTGTACAGGGTATGGTGTCAATACATCCCTGATGTTATTTCCTTTTTGTTTTAGCGCTTTCACTGCTTCTAATAAACCGGATTCGTCCGTGAAATGTCCGGTGATATAACTTTTCATAGTGAATAATGAATTATAAAAATGTTGTATATGTCTTTATAATATTTTTTTTTCCAAAAATCTCATACAAATCATTGTATTTCTATTTTTTTTCACCTGATGATTTGAGTATACTTTTTACTTCAGCAATGGCAATAACCGGGAAAAATTTAATAAATAAGAAAAAACCGGTGAAGAAAATCCCGAGTGTCCCGACAAAAATGCCTACTTCAATCCAGCTAGGGTTATACATGCTCCAGCTTGACGGCAGATAATCCCTGTGCAGGGAAGTGACAATAATGACAAACCGCTCGAACCCACATCCCGATATTGACAAAAATTGAGATGATGAATGTTGCCAGGGGACTTCTTCTTATTTTGCGTACCCAGAACAGTTGTGGTGTAATCACATTACATGTCATCATGATCCAGTATGCCCAGGCATATGGCCCGGTGGCCCTGTTCAGGAATGCGTAATGTTCGTATTCAACACCAGAATACCAGGCCATAAAGAGCTCTGTGAGGTAAGCAATCCCTACGATTGAACCGGTCAGGATAATAATTTTGTTCATAGATTCGATATGTCCGACAGTGATATATTCCTCAAGCCTGAGTACTTTGCGGGTAATGATCATCAAGGTCAGAACCATGGCAAAACCGGAAAAAATTGCTCCTGATACAAAATATGGCGGAAAAATGGTTGTGTGCCAGCCGGGAATCACCGAGGTAGCAAAATCAAAACTTACAATTGAGTGTACCGAAAGTACAAGAGGTGTTGCCAGTCCTGCCAGAATCCAGCTCATCATTTCGTGCCTGTGCCAGTGCCTGGCAGAGCCCGTCCAACCAAAGCTCAACAGTCCGTAAATCATTTTACTCATTCTGGATTTCATCCTGTCTCGAAGGGTTGCGAGGTCAGGCAGCAGACCCATATACCAAAAGAAAAATGACACAAAAAAATAGGCTGTGATGGCAAAAACATCCCATAATAAAGGGGAGTTGAAATTAACCCATACCTCCCTGGTATTTGGATAGGGAAAGATGAAAAAGCCAAGAAGAAGCCTTCCCATGTGTATAAGCGGAAAAATTCCGGCACACATAACAGCAAAAATTGTCATGGCTTCAGCAGCGCGGTTAATACTTGTCCGCCATCTCTGACGAAAAAGCAACAGGATAGCGGAAATAAATGTCCCGGCATGTCCTATTCCGATCCACCAGACAAAGTTGGTGATACCCCATCCCCATCCGATTGTCCGGTCAAGGCCATAGGTACCTATTCCTTTCCAGATGGTAATGACCATTGAAAAAATTCCGATCAGCATGGCTGTTGAGGAAATTGTAATACCAACAAACCATAAAAATCCCGGTTTGGTCATGACAGGTTTAACAATATCCTCTGTGACCTGCGCAATTGTCTTTTGCCCTTTTATCAAGGGTTCCCTGATTGGTGATACAAACATCCGCTTGTTTTAGTTTAAGTATGTTGTGATTTTTTATTCTTAATTTTTGTCAAATACCCGACTGTCGGAAGGGTATGTATTTCTTCCAGCAGGTGATAATTTCCGGGATTTTTGAATAATTTTGAGACCTCGCTGTATTCGTCATTCAGGTCGCCAAAAACAATGGCATTGGCAGGACAGGCTTGTTGGCAGGCCGTCCGGATTTCTCCGTCTTTTAAGGGACGGTTTTCGAGTTTGGCCTCTAATTTTTTCTCCTGGATACGCTGAACACAAAATGTGCATTTCTCCATGACACCTTTGGCCCTGACTGTCACATCAGGATTGAGAACCATCCGTGGCAAATCAAGGGTCATTCCCGCCGGATCAACGGTATTGTCCGGTATAGCATCAGATTTATTATAATCATACCAGTTAAACCTTCTCACTTTATACGGACAGTTGTTATTACAGTAGCGGGTACCGATACACCTGTTATAAGCCATCTGGTTGATGCCTTCCGAACTGTGATTTGTTGCCGAAACCGGGCAAACATTTTCACAGGGTGCATTATCACAATGCTGGCAAAGAACAGGCTGCCTGATAACCTCAGGATTTTCCGGCGAACCGGAATAGTAGCGGTCAATTCTTATCCAGTGCATTTCATGTGCCCTGGTAACTTCATCTTTTCCGACAACTGGTATGTTGTTTTCTGCAACACATCCTACAACACAGGCGCTACAGCCGGTACATACTGTTAAATCAATGGCAAGCCCCCAGTGGTGCCCTTTGTAATCATATTTTTCATACAGTGTTGTGTGATGTTCCTCTACCTTTTTGTGAAGTTCATTTCCTGCAGCCGGATTTTTCACATATTCCTCAAGGGTGGCTTCCCTGGCAAGGGGGAGTCCTTCCATTGAGTGATGTGATTGTGTTAAGGCAAGCTCAATATTTTTACCTGTTGTTTCAATGTTTACTATTGCATAATTTTTCCTGTATCCATTGTGCATTTTTATTAGAGGAAATACATTCACACCGAGTGAGTTGGCTACTTTGCCGGCATTTGTCCTGCCATACCCCAGGGCCACGCCAATGGTTCTGTATTCCTGACCTGGTTGTATGTAGACTGGCAATTCAATCTGCCTGTTTAGTCTGATAACATCACCGTTTTTCAAACCTTTTTCGTTTGCGAGTTTTGGTGATATGCTGGCATAATTCCCCCAGCAGACTTTACTGACCGGGTCAGGTATCTCCTGCAACCAGGGATTATTTGCATGAAGGCCGTTTCCTAATCCTGTTTTTTCATAAAATTCAAGTTCAAACACATGGCTTTCATCTATTTTTTGATTGGACAAGACAGTCCTGAGGGCAGTAAAATCCATCTCCGGGGGTGATATACTATTTTGTTTTATGTTAAAAATGCCGTCCTGGAGAGATTGAAGCCAAAAATCATGAAATCCGGATAGTTTCGTACTCTTTGGGTAAATTTCAGCTTCCCAGTGATTTTTTATTATATCTTTATAAGATATGCCACTATTTGACCATTTTAGTAAGCTGTCCTGAAATTGCCTGGTATTGAATATCGGGTGAATAACCGGTTGTGAAAGGCTAAAGTGTCCCGGTTTTGGTTCCGCATCATTCCAGGATTCAAGATAATGATTATCAGGGCAAACAAATTTAGTCAGTGCTGAGGTTTCATCAGGCTGAACAGCAAAAGAAATACTGACATCAACCTTTTTAACTGCCAGCTTAAAATCTTCTGCATGGGGAGAGTCATAGCAGGGATTAACTCCCTGAATAATTATTGCTCCAACCTGACCGGATTTCATTCGTTCAATCAGTTTATGAAGATCATCTTCATTTCCCTGCCTTGTTAAAAGGGCATACTGAAAATCAATCGTCTCACCTATGTTTCCAAGCAATGAATTAATACCATTGATAATAATCTGTGTTTCCGGGTCATTTGAATTACTCAGGACGATTGATTTGCCTTTGTGTTTGAGAAGTTCTTCTGCTATACCAGGGATGTCAATGAGGTTATCAGATATGTTTACCGTCGTATTGTTGAGCTTAGAAAAAATATATTGATAAAGCGCTGTAATGACAGCCTTTTGTTGCGAAGGTTTTATGATGTGCCTTTCGTCCGCGTTTGAACCGGTAAGCGACATATTGCTTTCAACCTGTATATGCCGCAGCATGGATTTTCCACCGTCTCGTAATTTCCTCGCTCCTGCGTATCTTTTGGTATATTCAACAGGTGAAAGCCATGTCCCGAGGAAATCGGCTGCAAAGCTTACCACACATTCGGCCTTGTCAATCCTGTAGTCAGGTATAATCCGCCTGTTAAAGGATTTATTGTTTGCCTCCAATATTCCGTCAGCAGGCGAAGCATCATATATGACATGCCTGACATTGTTATATTTTGATGAGAATTGATGAATGACATTTTTCGTTGAGGGACTGATAACACCTGAAGTTAGCAGTGCAATCTCCTTTCCTTCTTCTGATAATTGTTCTAGTTTACCGGTTATCGTCTTGTCCACAGAATCCCAATCTGTTTCTGTATTATTCATAATGGGATTTTGAAAACGATGAGAGTCATAAAGTTCAAGAACAGATGCCTGAACAATGGCGCTTGTCCCACCTTTTGTGACAGGTGATAAATCATTCCCTTCGATTTTTATCGGCCTGCCGTCACGAACTTTGACCACAATACTGCAATACCGGGTACCATCCCAGAAGGTTGATGCATATTAGTTTGACTGACCCGGAGTCACTTCCTCGGGTTGGATGAGATATGGTATTGCTTTTGTGACTGGTTGTTCACAACTGGCAGCAATAGCAGCTGAGGCAATGCTGAAACCAAATACTTTCAAAAAATCCCGTCGCGAGGCAGTTTGCTGCTTCTCCAATAAATTCACAAGTGAGATATCAGGCTTCTCATCGTACGGATCAATACATATATTATTATTATATTCTTCTATGCTCTTCCAATATTTTTTCATATTCCGGCTAATCAGTTGTCTGTTTAATAATGGCATTTCATACACTCTGTTCCTCCCATCTGCTCAATGGTGAGAGAATCAATTTCACGTTGTTTAAGTTTTTCATGATATTGGGTGTAAGTCATTCCATAATAGTCATTGCTTGAAAAATTGATTTTCCGTGTACGATGACACGCCAGGCACCATCCCATTGACAAATCCTCAACCTGTTGCAGGATGTGCATTTCTTCGGCAGGGCCATGACATTCTTCACAATCAAGACTGGCAGCCTGAACATGTTGTGCATGATTAAAATAAACATGGTCAGGAAGTTTATGAATGCGTATCCATTGTATGGGAGTGCCATCTTCGCTGGCTGTATGTATTTTGTTGATTTCAAATTTTCCTGAGTGAGTTCCTTCTCTGATCAGGGTATGGCAGTTCAGGCAGACATTGATTGCAGGGATACCGGCTGATTTACTATGATCGGCTGAATGATGACAATACCGGCAATCAATTTGGTTTTGGCCTGCATGCACCTCGTGGGAAAACTTAACGGGCTGATCGGGTGCATAATACTGTGCACGGCTTAAACTGACAGCTTCTTCGTAAATTGTTTTCCCAATATATGTAAGTAATAATAGGACTATAACCCCGTGGATCAATTTGTATTTTAAAAATTTTGTAAAAACGGCATCTACAAACAGCAAAATAATAAGCAGGATACTGCCGGCAAATAGTATCAAATTTGTAATATCCGGTTTTTGCTCATATCCCCCTTGTTCTGTTAATGAGTATACAAAAGCTTGTAAATACAAAATCTCATCATCTGTCAGGGAATAACCCTGGTGAGATTCTGAAAGCTTCTTTCCGGAAGATGAAAGAATGATATTTTTAAATTCCTCAAAACTTTTTGCATAAAAAGATTCTGCTATGGCATATGCAGAAGGATTCCAGTTAAGCGTATCTGAATATTTGAGGTTATGACATGAAACGCAGGATTTTTGTTTCCCGACAGATTGATGTATCCCATAAAAAATACGTTCACCAATTTTCACTTCATGCTTTCCTACCTTCTTATCAGTTCCGGCCACCTGAGTGCTGTCCGAAGTTCTGGAATACCCGGAGAAGGGTAACATCAATACAAATAAAGTCAACACAACCGGTATGAGGATACATCTATCCTTTTTGTACAAAAGGTAAAGATTACGCATGAATTCTCAGATTAAAAGTATAAAAATGATTTGGTTTTCTAAAGTATAACTTTTTTAGAAAAAAAACTCATCTAAAAAGGCAATTAAATATCTAAATTATAATAATTCAAAATAATAAATGACAAGCAAGCATCTGAATGCACAATAGCATATAAAGGTTAAAAGAGAATAAAGAATTATCCCTGAAAATATTTCGAATAAGGTTTTTAATCAGTATTGTCCGGTAAAATTGAATTGACCGAATAATATTAATGATATTAGCTTCGCTGAGCTCTTGAAGTCGGTTTCTCTCTTCGTTCGGAATGACAGTATTTTGTGTTTGTATGGGGTGGTGGTTTGTGTGGTTTCAATCCCACAAACCACCAACTCTGCAAAAATCCATGTATCCATTGTCATTTCGATTCGCCGGTTGGCGAAGAGAAATCTCAAGGTA
>CAZVTW010000046.1:0-20907 GCA_964629805.1 uncultured Bacteroidales bacterium
TGTATGCATATCTGTCTGAATTCTCTTCATATCTGACACCTGCTATGCCGGCATAAATTGTTTTATCGGTGTAATCAGGAAACCATTCCCGGATATTTTGCATTTTTTCTATGAACTCCTTTACTTTTTCTACTGTCATTGTTGTTTTCACTTCAATGATGACCACCTCACGGCCATTAGCTAAAACAATATCAAACTCTGTTTTTTCGCCATTGTCCTGTTCAATCTTGACATTCGTGTATGACCTTTTGATATCTATTTTCCTGTCTTTAAATAATTTTAGACAGGATGGTTCGATGAGGGCTTCCATGAGTTTTCCCCATTGCGTTGTAAATAGGTTATTTAAGTCGCGAATTCTTTTGTCTGTTTCTTTAAATTGCCTGTCTGTCTCTTTAAACTGCCTGTCTGTTTCTTTAAACTGTCTGTCTGTTTCTTTAAACTGTCTGTCTGTTTCTTTAAACTGTCTGTCTGTTTCTTTTTGCGAGCGGATAAGATCAGCCATCATATCCTGCAATTGTTCAAATGAATAATGTCCTGTTTTTTCCTGCATGTTTTCTTTTTTGTAATATTATTAACCATTTAAAATATTATAACGAAAATAATAATCAATCCTGTATACATCTGACAGATAGTCCCATCATTTTGGGCTGTGCCCTGAGAACTGCTGACTGTTGACCGCCTCCAAACCCAATAGCATAAGCATTTTTTTGAGAAGCAGGCGTGGCTGTCCAGTAAAAAGCACTGTGGTCTTTAAACCTGAATGTTCCACGAATGGTGCGTAATCCGCCAAATTTGACATCCAGGTCAAGGGTACCGTTCCTGGCCAGTTGCCTGATCTTATCCCTGTTGCTATTTACAAAATGACTGAATTCTTTCCATTCCTCACGAGTTGGAAGGTGCCAGCCTGCCGGACAGGCATTCTGTGCCTCAGTCCAGGTATAAAGCCGTCCGTGCGTATCGCAGTTCGAAAATACCTGGTTATAACACCAGGAGCCGGTTGGTGATTCATAGTTGATATTTTCTGCCATCCATACCTGGTTGCCTGCATTGATAACCTTATAAGCTTTTCCGTCCCGTGAATCAGCTATGTAGTGCATGTAAGGATTCATAGATTCCATTTGTTTCTCTGCCCTGATTTCGAACTGTACCTGATCACTAACTAAATATCCTTTATCACGAAGTACATCCCAGGTGATTTTTTTGTTGTATCCCGGCGTAATTCCGGTGCCAACTTCTCCTGAGACTGACTGAAGAGGTCCTTCCCAGATGTTTCCGCCATTGGTTGTGAAATACAGATCAATATTGTATTTACCTGAGTTGTCAATGAGATTATAGCTAATAATAATTTTTTCTCCATTCTGTCTGGCTTTTATATCATTAATCTCCTGCGGAATAACATATTGCCAGGATAAAGCCAGAATAACAAACATTATAAATCCCAGTCGTTTCATTTTGTTTTCTTTTTACACACAAAAATGACCAACAACCCTGTTTTTGCTTCAACAAATATAGGGAATTTTATGGGAAGATTTAAAAAAGGAGAGTTCATGAAAATGTTCCTTTAACATTGTTAAGATGGACTTGTCAAAAAAATTATAAGTTTTTTTATCAATTCCTATGCTTGGTTTTTTTTTATATCTATTACTACTTTGTTAGAATTTTTTTGTTGTTAATCAGACACTTAGAATAAGGTAGTCGACTCTGTCGAGACAGGTTAATAAGGTTAAAGATATGAGGCGAAAACATTTTCTATTAGGGTTTAAACAAATTATAATAAGGTTATTTAAAACCTTATCAATTATTTCAACCTCTTATGTTTGTACCACAACCATCTCAAACCTTTTTAAAATCAGCTACTTTAAATCTAACAAACTGGAACTAGAAATAAAATAGAATCTCTTGTATCTGAATGATGGGTGAAGTATTTTTTGCAATATTTTTATAAACTATCAGGGCAAACACATTTTTTTTTAAAAAACTGCAATAAAATAAATTTTTTTCGTCTGTCAGAGTAAAGAATGTAAATTTATTTTTTTTGGATGAGCACTGAGAATCAAAATATAACCGGCCTGTCAAAAATCTTCAGAAATGAACGAAGACATCTCCTGGGTTTTATTCGTAACAACCTGGACTACAAATATGCTGAACCAGAGGATATTGTTCAGGATGTGGCTTTGAAGCTGTTCAATTCGGTCAATTTTGACAGACCGGTAGAAAATATGCTGGCATTTGTTTACCGGGCTTTTCGAAATAGAATTATTGATATTCACAGGACAAAAGCCGGAAAGCAAGAGCAGATAACCATTGATGATAATGAACATCTTCAAAATTCATTCGCTGAAAATCGGGAAATAGATAATGACGATGAAAATGATGCTGAATATAAAGAGTTTATCCTCTATCAATGTCTCGAAAAATTGAAACCGGAATATAAAGAAGTAATTGTTGCAACTGAATTTGATAATACATCTTATAAGGAATTGTCGAAAAAATGGAAAATTCCTGTCGGAACGCTCTTATCGAAAAAACACAGGGCCATGGCAAAGCTTCAGAAGGAATTTTTTAAAGTTTATAATCATTAACACATATTAAATCTTTATCATATGAATACACATATTGAAAATAAAAACAGGGTCCCTAAGTTCCTGAAAATAGCAGGATACATCATTAGTGGGATTGCATTAGCAGTATTTATGGCATTTATCTTTGGATATTTTGTCATGTTGCTTTGGAATTGGTTAATGCCTGAAATATTTGGTCTTGGGCTTATTAACTACTGGCAGGCTTTTGGCTTGATTGTGCTGGCAAGAATACTTGTCGGTTTTCATGGACATGGTCATAATAGAGACTGTAGTGATAACAATCATTTTAAGAATAAATTCAGGAAGGGTTTTTCTGACCATTTTAATGCCTCAAAATATGCGAAGTGGAAATACTACGATGAATTTTGGAAGCAGGAAGGCGAAAGCGCATTTCATGAATTTGTAAAAAGGAAAGAGGGAGAAGCTGATAAACCCAACGAAATAGGAGAAAGCATGCCTAAATAGGGTATGAACTGATGTTAAAAAGCACAAATACACTGCCGTATTAAAATGATAAATACGGCAGTTGTTTTTTCAAAAATGAGGCCGCTCCTAAAATTTTTTTCATAATTTAAGGTTTTGCTTGTTTTTTAATGAATATATGTATGTGTTTTACAAATTTCGGTTAAATTTAAACAATATCGAAAATTAGATGTCATTTATTTAAAAAAAATATTATGGAAGATATATATCAATTAAGCGTAAATTCTCCACAGGGAAAAACAATTAACATGTCAGATTTTAAAGGAAAGACTATATTAATCGTCAATACAGCTACAAAATGTGGTTTTGCACCTCAATTCAGAGGTCTTGAAGAACTGCATCAAAAATATCAAGATAAGGGACTGGTTGTTTTGGGATTTCCCAGCAATCAATTTCAAAACCAGGAGCCTGAAACAAATGAAACAGTTGAGGAAGCTTGTAGTGTAATTTTTGGTGTTACTTTTCAGCTCACAGAAAAAATTGACGTGAATGGAGACAACACTCATCCAATATTCAGGTATCTCAAAGATAAATTACCGGGTACAATAGGTAAAAAAGTCAAATGGAATTTTACAAAGTTTTTGATTTCACCTGATGGAAAACCTGTTAAAAGGTTTGGCCCGGCAACAAAACCCCGCACCATAGAAAAAGATATAGTTAAAATGACAAAATGAATCAATGCATTTTTTTCTGCGTCTTTAGGGCTTGATGCGAAATAAACTGTACAGAATAACAAGTTTAAATGGTCAGGTTATCTCGTTTCAAGCCCTAAGTATTGGTGCAAAAGGTTAATTGCAAGATAAACAATAATGAAGTATATTCATTTTTACCGGAAAAAATTCCCTATTTTCAGTCCTGCATACACAGTTCTTGGGTTAACAGGGCCATAGATATATCCCGGGTCGCGGTCAATACCTCTGTCAAAATCATGCTGATATGAGTTAAACATGTTTTTAACACCGGTAAATATTTTTAAGGAAGCGCCGTTCAATTTGATTTTATAACTCACTTTCATCCCAAGGTCGAAAAATCTTTCTGATGTTCTTAGTTCACCTTCTTCAGGGTTTTGGAGCTTATTTCCGAAGTAGGGAACAAGCATTTTCCCGGTGTAATTGCCGGATGTCGAAAAGCGGAAATTTTTGAAAGGCTTCCAGTCCAAAGTGACATAACCGTAATCGTCCGGCGTTCGGAAGAAACTTTTTTCTCCAAATTCTCTGACTTCTTCATAGTGACTTGTTTGAATCGTAAATCCCCCTTTCAGAGCGATATCCCTAGTGGGAATGACGTTGATTTCGACATTCATGCCCTGCACGACAGCCCCATTTTTAGCATTCACCCGGGTATATATGACCGTGCCTGTTTCATCAGGGACACCAAAATCGCTGGCAAATGGATTATTCAGCTTTGTATAAAATGCTTCTATCAGAAAACCAACGGATGTTTCATCAAATTTTTTGTTGAAATCCAATGATGCCATATAACTATGACTTGTTTCTTTCTCCAGGTCGGGGTCATTCCTGTGAATAACCTGTCTTGCACCTGATGTTTCAATATGCAAATCCTCATTAAATATTTGCGGGGCCCTGTATCCATGAGCATAGCTAATTCGTGCCTGTAGATAATCCAAAATATCATATTTGACAGTCAAACGCGGGCTTAATACATCACCTGACTGGTCGGCATTATTCTCTTTTCTGCTGTCTATCCGGTAATTATCAAAACGCCCCCCTGCTGAAAGGGTTGTTTTATCGAGTTTTATTTCGTATTGGGCGAAAATCCCGAGTGTATTTGTGTATTGTTCTGCGATGATACGGTTTTCAAATTCAGGAATAGTAATTGAAGAATCACTAAAGTTAATGGTAGCGCCATCTAAATCCGGATAGCCCATTTTTTTATCTTTCAGCCAGGCGCCATTGTTCTCAATGCCAATAACGATGTTTGAATTACTGATGTGTGCATTGTATTGCGCTCCTGCTGTAAATGAAAAATCTTTTGTTACACCGTAATCTTTCAGGGATTTTCCTGCGCCATAATAAGAGTCTCTGTTTATACCCTGTCCGGAAACGAAAACAGAGAATAAATCATGGTCTCTGAAGAATTTTTCAAAAGTCAGCGCTCCGGATGTAATACTATGATCAACTGCTTCTGCAATATCTGCCTGGTGCAAAAGATTATCATGTTTATTGCCTCCTCGTCTTTCTTCTTTGATGTTGAAAAAGTCAGCTGTTAGTTTTGTCCTTGTTCCAAATCTATGATAGAGACGGGTACCAATTGTGGTGTTTTTTATTGAAGTCAATTCCGAAAATCCATCATCATTGGCATCAAAGGGCTTTCTGTCCCGGTAGAAACCGTATAGTGACATGCCAGTTTTGTTATCAGCAGAAACCAGTGAAGTGTTGAAATTCACGCTGTGGTCTTCTGTTGCCCTGTCTGCCTCTTTCATGCCAAAACCAACAAGCCCGCTGTTGATTCCAAATTCATATGAATTGTTAATCGGGTCTTTTAAAATCAGGTTGATTGTTCCTGCAATGGCATTACTGCCGTATAAAGCAGATCCGCCACCACGAACCACTTCCACACGTTCGATCATATTGGATGGAATAAGTTCGAGACCATAAACAGCAGCAAGACCACTGAATATTGGCCTGTTATTAATCAGGATTTGAGAATATGGCCCTTTCATACCGTTCATCCTCACTTGTGCAAAACCACAATTCTGACAATTAGCCTCTGTTCGAAGACCCGGCGAAAAATTAAGGCCTTCACTGAGAGTGACAGACTGGGTGATGGTAAACAGTTTCGGGCTGATAGTATTAACAATAACAGAAGAATTTTTTCTGTTTGTGGAATTTCTGTCACTTGTCACAACAACTTCTTCTAATCCCAGAACATCTTCCTCGAGTTCAAATTTTATTTCTTTTGTTTCCCCGGCGCTAATATTGATTTCGACCTGACGGGGTTTATATCCAACAGATTGTGCAACTAACAGATGTGTACCCTCGGGTAGATGAAGTATCTGGTAGTGGCCCGATTCATCGGTTGTTGTGCCAATGGTGGTCCCGTCAACTCTGACCGTTGCAAAAGGAATATGCTGACCACAACAAACAACATGTCCTATAATATTAGCATCTGTTTTTTTATCCTGTCCCTGCAGGAAATACGAAAATGAGATGAGGAATAATATTAAAAATACATATTTTTTATTCATAATATCATTTAATGTAATTTTGTATCATAAATGTCCACAATAATCTGATCTACATCCTATAACTTTGCAACCAGAAAATATTAAAATTGAAATAAAAACAGACTTTCCTGAACGGAATTATCAGCAATACATATGAAAACATCGAAACAGGCTATGTCTGTTTTGATACCTTATACCGATCCGCTATCAATGAGCTGAATAAATGTCACTTCTTTCGTATATTATGATTGATAGTCGGTCGGCATTAACTCAACCAGGCCACAAGTTAATATTGATCAACTTGATGGCGGTTTCGTATTACAAGATATTATGAAACAGGAGGAGCTCTTCCCTGATGAGTTGTATGTAGTACGGGAATATATTCGACGAAGGGTGAGAATCGCTGTATTATCCTGCCGGGAAGACCTGAAAAAACAAAAATCAGAAACAATAAGGGAAACAGATTTTCAATATTTTGAAAGAATAATAGTTCACCTTTTGTGTGTTTATGGGATTTGAACGGTTCATTATCACATGATTTATTAAAAGGATGGGCATGGACAACTATTGTTCCGTTTGGTAACTTATGAGTATGGGTAAAAACGGCTTTATTGGCTATCAATAACCCCATGATGCCAATTAACAGGCAGGATGTTGCTCTTATTGTTATGGATTTAACAACATTCATTGCTGCAAAAGTATAAAATATGATATTACATAACAAAACTTTTTTAGTGAATAAACCATTCCATATAATTCTCAATTTGGTTTATAAGATAAAAAGGCAGGTTTAACAGGTAAAATTCATTGCCGCTTATGGTTTTATCTTTTTCTTTGTGAAGTTGTCCTGAACAGACCCGTATAGCATATTTGCACGACGATAGATCAATGAATTCCATGAGAGATCTTAAGCGTCTGGTTTTCCCGGATTTTACTTCAACCGGAATCAACAGGTCTTTGTAATGAAGTATATAGTCCACCTCAGCATTGGATTGCTTTTTTTCCCTGACCCAAAATATATTTTTCGTTAATGGCAAAGGATTTATAGTTAATAATTCCTGCCCTGTGATGTGTTCTGCTATTTTTCCGTTATAGACTTCATCAATCTATTCGTCTGACAGAAGTTGGCTTTGTACTCCTGAAAAATTGTTGATGATACCTGTGTCAAGAAACTGAATTTTAGGAGATTTCTTTTTGTTTTCTATCAGTGGAAGTTTTGTATTGGTTGTTGGATAGACCAATTGGAGCAATAAAGCTTTTTCAGGAATTCTGAATGCCTGACCTATTTCTTTGGATTTGTAGTTTGATAGACCAAATCCGGCGAATTTAATTCGTTCTCCGGCGATCTTTATGACATTGTTTATGACATGTCTGATGACCTTTGCTTCAGCATCACCGGATGCATATTTTTCAACATCATCCAGGTATGCAGTTATCAAAAATTGGTATATTTGATTGGTCATGACAAGGTCACGATTTTCAGGAAAAACAGATATAACTTCCGGCATTCCGCCGATAAGTGTATATTCTTTAAAAAGACTTAAAAGTTTTCTGTGACCATAATCAGGAAACGGAATTTCTTTTATGATATTCAAAGACTGTTCCTCACCGGCAGCGTTAAGATATTCTGTAAAAGAAAATGGTCTGATAGCCAAATATTCAATCCTTCCGACAGGAAAATTTACCTTTGTATCAAAAATACTTTCAAGCATAGAACCGGCGGCAATGACATACAGCCCGGGGACCTGCTCATAGAAATAGCGCAATGAAGCTATGGCAGAAGCCGAATTCTGAATTTCATCAATGAATAAAAGCGTTTCTTTTTGTTCTGAGAGCGGGATATTATGCCTAAGAAAAAGAATTTTGATAATTTTGTTAACGTCATTTCCATGAGAAAAGATTTCTATATCATTTTTTAAATCAAGATTCAAAGAAATATAATGTTTAAAACTCCCGTCAAACAAGTCAATGACAGAAGTTTTACCTACTTGTCTGGCTCCACTGATTATAAGGGGCTTCCTGTTTTTTTTATTTTTCCAGACTTTTAAATTGGCTAATATTTCCCTGTTGTACATGTATTTAATGCAAACCTTTTTTTCAAAATAACAAAGTAAACCTTATTTTCTATAAAAAGAGATATAAAGTAAACCTTATTTTTGAAAAAAAACGACACAAAGTAAGCCTTAATTTTTGAATATAAGATACAAGGCAGTCCATACATCACAAATAGGATGACGTAAGTATTTAAAAATGAATTTATTATAAGATTTAGGTGTTTTCTTCCAAGATTGGCAATTTATCCCATGTAATATGTTTGAAGTATTTTTCCTGTTCTTCTTTTGTGTGTTTATAAGTAAAAACAGGTTTACGAAAAGAACCGGTATTAACATCAATGTCAGCTTCCCCGGTAGCATATTTTATTACCTCTTCAAGATTGTATGTGGTGAAGGGGATATTATTATCAATGAGCGTTTCGACCATTTTCAAATAAGCGTCGTTGAAATCATGATCAACAACACTGAGTTTATAAAAAGGCTCTTTTTCATCCGGCGGATACAGATACATGCCATGAACATTGCTGCTGTAGACAAACTCAAAAGGATGGGCGCCTTCCCATTTCCTGGAATAGTACCAATCCATGTATTCTTTTTTGCTGTCAGGGTCTTCCATAAACATCATTCCTCCGTGCCTGTTATCTGCCAAGCATTTACGAAGGAAATCAGGTGTTGCTTCTTCTGCATGAAACATTCTCATGTACTCTTTTATTTTCCCGGGAAAACCTGCCCTGTAACAAAGGTCTGCGGTTTTCAAATAGTCGTTCAGCGAAATTTCAGTGATTCTGGGCATCGTTTCCTGGTGTTGCTGGTAATCCTTTTTCAGTTTTTCTGCTTTTTCCTTAGAAATCAGCTTTGAAGGATCAACGAAATGTTTTCGTTTAATTCTTCCTGTCCGCCATTCGTAAGGGTATAACTGTTCAATAAGCTTTGTTCCCTCTTTCCTGACATATGGTAAAAAGCGCTCCAGTTCACTGAGAACTGTTTGGTAGATTTCCGGTGTTTGTTCATTGCCTTTTTCAATAATAGCGCCATACCTGCCTGAAGAAAATCCGTGAAAAGACAGGTAGTAATCTTTTTCGTGGGACAGAAAAACTGAAATATCAATACAAATGAGGCTACCATCCTGTTCAATGGGTAAATATAAGTATGACCATTTTGACTCATAGTCAGTCTTATAATTTGGTTTGAACTTTGAAGCTAAATCATCAATAGCAAGATAATAATCATCATTTTTTATTTCTGTATTATCTCTTGTAAGGTCTTTGACATCTTCAAGTGATATTTTTGGTTTGAATGTTTCCATAGAAAATAATTTTTTAGTTAGAAATAACAATCCTTTAGTTAAACAAATAATCTGTTATGTCGTTTTCCAAAATTAATAAATTTTTTGATGTTTTTGGATTTTTTTTTTACCATATCCAACTCATATAGTACCTTTCCCCACCACCATAGGTAATCCATGGTACTTTGAAGGGGGGAGGATACCCCTAAAGGTTCGGCCTTCCGGCAGAAAGGTTCATCATTATAGCATGAAAGGTAGCCCTTCTCACCTATACGCGTACCCCGGGCTACCCCAAAAAGGGTGGTTTCTTGTTTATTAAGGTGTGGGGGGTACTGAACAATTGCTAATCAAATACCCTACCAGATAAGGAGGGATACCTTACCTGTCGTAGTACCCCTCCCCACCTCAATGGCTTGAATTTTGAACCTTAAGGGGCAGGTAATTGAACATTGAGGCTGGAACAATGAACCTCAAAGGCAGATTGTTATACCTTTATGATGGAGCCCTTAACTTTTGAGGATGGGTAGACATACCATGTTGTCAAAGGACAGAACTTTATTAGTTGAATACCTGAGCAGAAAGTGTGATAGCCTGCTTCTTTGCACAGGATTGTTTATTTTTCGGGATGTAACTGTAAATAGTTATCAAAATTCCCAAAAACTTGCAGGATTAATTGATGAGTTTTTTATACATTTGCTATATGCTAATTTATGAATCAACGATTTTTTAACAAATGAAAGCATCTTTGCCGATTCCATTAATATTTGTCATGTTAGTCATTGCGCTTTTGGCATCATGTACAAAAGGTAATTTTCACCATGAAAATACGTCCGAAGGAATTAGAATCCTGGAGGATGGACAACCGGTTTTGTTTTACCAGTCCAAAACCAAATCTCTTTCAGGGAAATACCCTCGTGCCAATTATATCCATCCTTTGTACAGCTTGGGCGGTGGTATTTTTACAGAGGATTTTCCTGATGACCATTTCCATCACCGGGGTATATTCTGGACATGGCACCAGGTGTGGATTGGGCAAAAACGAACAGGAGATGCCTGGATTTGCCGGGATTTTATCTGGGATGTAAAGAAAGCAGAAATTGAGTACCAGGGAGGTAATGCTGTTTTAAACACTCAGGTATTCTGGAAATCTCCTATGTGGATAGATGAATCAGGTAAAATGAAAGAATTTGCCATTGAAACAGCCAATATAACCATCTTCCCACGCAGTGATAATTACAGAATCCTTGATTTAGCAATACAGATAAGATCTCTTGTTGATTCTTTATATATTGGTGGATCAGAAGATGACAAAGGTTATGGGGGCTTTTCTGCAAGGATAAAATTACCGGAAGATGTCAGGTTTGAAGACAAAGATGGGCAGGTCACTCCCAAGCGCCTTGCTGTCGCAGCGGGGCTTTGGATGAATATTAGCGGTTCGTTTTTCGAGCAGGATTCCCTGGCTGGTATAGCACTTGTGAGTCATCCGTTTAACCCGGGGTATCCTGAGCCCTGGATATTACGTGCTAAAAACAGCATGCAAAACCTCAAATTTCCCGGCCGGGAAAAATATCATATACCCCAGGATACACCACTCAGGCTGAAATACCGGATTATTGTGCACAGGATACCAGATAATGAAGAATTGAAGGCATTGATTCAACAAATGGAATGGTAGGAAAGCTATACAAACGGCATTTTCACGATTTTTGCCTGTAGTCTCTTTTTCCTGACACCAATATAAATAATGGTATCTTTTTTTGCGTGTTCACGGGCAATGTATCCCATGCCGATGCCGGTATTAAGCATTGGTGACATGGTTCCGGAGGTCACCTGACCAATCACATTCGAATCACTATCAAAGATATCATATCCATGTCTGGGGATACCCCTTTCAAGCATCTGAAACCCTTTTAACCTGCGTTTGGGTTTTTCTTCTTTCTGCCTGCTAAGAATATTTTTTCCGTAGAGATTTTTATCCGGTTTGATCTTAACCACCCAACTCAAACCTGCTTCAATGGGTGTTGTGGTTTCATTCATATCGTTCCCGTAGAGACAAAGTCCTTTTTCGAGCCGGAGCGTATCCCTGGCAGAGAGACCGACAGGTAAAATATCAAAAGGTTTTCCTGCTTCCATGATGCTATTCCAGATTTTTTGCGCATGTTCATTGGGGAAATAGAGTTCAAAACCACCTGAGCCGGTGTACCCGGTAGCTGAAATCAGGACATCAGGTACCCCTGCAAATGAAGTATAAACAAAATGATTGAACTGAAGTTTATTAAGATCAGTCGTGGTTAATGATTGTAGCGCTTCGGCAGTTTTTGGGCCCTGTGCTGCAAGCTGTGAAATATTCTGCGAAGCATGTTCTAATTCAGCGCCTTCAGTATTTTGTTCATTGAGCCATTTCCAGTCTTTTTCATCATTTGATGCATTCACAACCAGCAGGAATTCATTTTCTTCAATCCTGTATAATAACAAATCATCCACAATACCCGCACTTTTTGTTACCAGGCAAGTGTATTGTATTTCGCCGGGGCTGAGTAAAGAAGCGTCATTGGAAGATATTTTTTGAAGATATTGCATGGCTTTTTGGCCGCGCACAAATATTTCACCCATGTGTGAAACATCAAAAAGCCCAATTCCCTTCCTGACCTGTTTGTGTTCCTGTATGACTCCTGCCGGATATTCAACCGGCATTTGGTATCCTGCAAATTCAGTGAATTTAGCTCCTAACTGTTCATGAATCTTGTATAGTGCTGTCCTTTTCATTATGTTGTTTTTATTTCGAGTTAAACAAAAATAGAAAAATAATCCTCTTTTCTCATTGTTAAATAACATGAGGATTACAAGTACAAAAAAATGCCTCAATTTACGCAACCATTTTACAAAAAACTTAATCTATAATAAGTAGTGAATAGTAAAAATTGTTTTTATATCTTTAACCTAAATTTCTAAAATAAAAAAATTCATCATGAAAAATTATTTTATTCCCATAACACTCCTGCTCTTTTTGACAACATTTAAAATAACTCAAAGTCAGAATGCTGATGATATTGTTACAACATGTGAATTAACAATATCTGCCTCTCCATGTTATTGCATACCTGTTCATTATGCCTTTGATGTTCAAACAGAAGCGGACATGAATGCTTTCTACTGGGATTTTGGCGATGGCGGTTTTGCCACAGGTCAATCTCCTGTACATGAATTTGCAGAACCAGGTGAATACAAAGTCTGTGTTACGACTATTACTCCGGGTGGAGATACTTGCCGGACATGTATCACTGAAAAATTTGAAGGAGCCTGGCCGCATATGAAACCCTGTTCGTTGCATGGGACAGTTGTTGATTACATCGGTCTGGACGGATGTGGTCTGGTGATTGAAACAGATGGCGGGGAGGTTCTGGAACCTGTTCAAATTGTTCCTAATGTTGTCCTGGAAGACGGAATGCGAATCGCTTTTTCATACACAGAGTTGAGCGATATGGGCAGCATTTGCATGGTTGGAAAAATCGTCAGGCTGGATTGCGTTGAAATTCTCGAAAAACCTGACCCCTGCGGGGTAGATTTTTCTGTTGGAACTTTCGGAACAGACGACATTCCTCCTTCTGTTTTAGAATATGTTTTTATAGATCGGTCTCCCGGAGAGGTTATCAGTTGGGAATGGAGTTTTGGAGATGGAGAAACAGCCGCAGAAAAACAGGTGAGTCATTCATACAAGGAGATAGGTAATTATAAGGTCTGTCTGACAGTACAAAAGGAAGATGGTTGTATAGGAACGGCCTGCAAAGAGATTTTTGTCGGTTACGTACCCACCGAAGGATGCCAGGCTTATTTCCATCACTTTATCAATGATTCTATAATGTATATAAGACCTGAAGTTCCGGTAAATTTTGTTAATGAAAGCCGTGGCGATATTGACTGGTATCATTGGGATTTTGGAGATGGTCACACGAGCCAGGAAAAAAATCCGATGCATGGTTTCCCGGCAGATGAAAAGCCGGAGTATAAAGTTTGCCTGACAGTCGGGAATGATAGTCTTTGCAAGAACACCATGTGTGATATTGTCAATGTCAGACCTCATCAACCGGAAGAATGCGAAGCCTGGTTTGAATTTAAAACACTTAGAACCTGGCCACCAATGTTTGCTTTTGAGGATATGTCTCATGGTGAAATTGTTTCCCGGAAATGGGATTTCGGAGATGGCCAAAAAAGTGTTGAGTCTAATCCTGTTCACCAATATGAAAATTATGATCCCGGCAGATCCTATGAAGTTTGCCTGCATGTGACAACAGAAGACGGATGTGAAAGTTCTGTCTGCCGGATGGTACTGCCTGGTCAGGAACCTGAGGAGTGTTTCTCAGATTTTTACTTTTCAAATGCCATGGTTTCAAATCCCAACCTGAATCAATACAAATTTTTTGATTACAGCCGGGGCTACATCACAGAGTGGTACTGGGAGTTTGGTGATGGTTCAGAAAGCCGGGAGCAGGAGCCGGTACATATTTACGAAGAAGATGGTGAATATGAAGTTTGTCTCACAGTTACTTCTGGTGATGAATGCAAACACAAACAATGCAAATTACTCTCAACAAAAGATTCTGTTCTTTACCCGCCACCATCCCCAAATGATTTGAATTTTAAATTTTTACCTCTTGATGGTAAACCCTGGGCATTTTCATTTCATCCACACCTTCACGGCCAGGAAGTGATTGAATTTGAATGGAACTTTGGAGATGGCAGTATTAGTCATGAGCCGGAACCTGTGCATGTGTATGAAAAACCAGGTGTTTATGATGTATGCCTGACTATTCATTCTGTCAGGGGAGAAATACAAACGGTATGTCATGTTATTGACCTGCATGAAGGACCTCCGTTTGGCAATTGCAAGGCTCGTTTCAGATATGATATTTTAGAAAGCTTCCCTGAAATTTTTGCCTTCAGAGATTTGTCCAAAGGTGAAATTGATTCCTGGTACTGGGATTTTGGCGATGGCAATTATTCCCGGGAAAAAAATCCTTCTCACAGTTATGAGATAGCCCCAACTGACGGACAATACGATTATGAGCACGAAGTATGCCTGACCATCATAACCGCTGACAGTTGTATTGATACCTACTGTGATATAGTATCACCACAAGGCGGCGGCCAGTCAGGCGGAAATTGCGACGACCTGATCATTAATCTGGCCATTCAGGATGAATCTTTTCCGGGTGCCTGTGATGGCAGAGCTTCGGCCAAGTTAATAGATATGTTTGGCATTGAACAGGATAACGTTAAATTTATATGGAATGAAGAACAAACAGGAGCCACAATAACTCATTTGTGTTCAAACACACCATATATGCTTTTAGCTACTACCGATGATGGTTGTATGAAGAAAACAGGTTTCATGTTGTTTGGTACGGATAATAAACCACATGATGCAGATGATCATCAATATATGTGGAAATATGAAAAACAGGGAGATGAATATACCTTCTTTTTGCCGGAAGCCGGACAGGGTGAATTATTCGAGTGGAATTTCGGTGATAGTATTTTGAAAATCGGTCAGGAAGTCAATCATAAGTTTGAGGATGCAGGGATATATACTGTTAATTTGACTGTTACTGATAAGGACGGCAATAAAACAATGTATTCTCGGGAAATTGAAGTTAATGCAACTACCTCTGTCTCAAAATTGGAGCATAAACCATTTGTCTATCCAAACCCGGCGCTTAATCATCTTTATGTTCAATTTCCGGGAGCAGAGAGTTCTTCATACAGGATGAAAATATATACTTCAACGGGTAAACTTATACGAGATAAAAAAATTAGTTCCGAAATGGCAGATGGAATTCATTTTGATGTGTCTGGTCTGGCACAGGGTTTTTATTTTCTCCACATATTTGATGAAAACAATGCTCGTGAAGTGATAAAATTTGCAAAAAGGTAATTATGTCGTCCGCTCCCGAAAAAAGATTAAAGAAATTTTCCGGAGCGGACTAATGCTTTTAATCATCAAGGATAAGTACCTCAATCCTCCGGTTTTTTCGTCGTCCTTCTTCAGTATCATTTGATGCAATTGGTTTTAAGTAAGCATACCCGGCAATCTGCATCCTGTTTTTATCTATTCCTTTAGATGTGAGATAGTTTGCAATGCTTTGGGCACGTTTCTCAGACAAATTTAGATTGGCCTGTAATGAGCCTGAATTATCTGTATGTCCTGATATTTTTATTTTCAGACCCGGATACTTTTTCATCAGATTCACCAGCCTGTCCAATTCTGAAGCTGATTCTTTGACAGGTTTGATGCTTCCGGGTTTGAAGTGTGTGTTTTTTAGAATGAGTTTCGAACCTGCCTTGACAGGTGTCAGCCTGATGTCCAGATTGATTTCCTCAAAATAAGTTTTTCCTGTATCAATTGTATTAAAATATTCTGTATGAAATAAATAATCTTCTGATGTCATAGTCATGCCATATTCTTTTCCAAACGGTAAAGTCAGTGTGAACCGCCCTGTTTGCGGATTGGAGGATGTGGTATTAACTGTTTTCTGGGTCTTTAAATTAATCACCTTAATATTTGCCTGAATAGGACGAAGTGTTCGGAAATTCTTGATCATTCCCTTAATAAGTGCCTCCTTTTTAGTTTTAATTTCTACTGCAGGAAGGAGCGATATTTTTTGGGCTGGCTTTGATAAAGATGCAAATAAATCATTCTCTGTATATGGTATCATCTCTTTCTCCGGTCCGGGAAAAACTACCTTGTAAATATCGAATTTTCCATATCCTCCTTCCCTTGAAGAACAGAAATAACCGGATTTTCCATCACC
This sequence comes from uncultured Bacteroidales bacterium, assembly GCA_964629805.1. Lineage (GTDB taxonomy): Bacteria > Bacteroidota > Bacteroidia > Bacteroidales > CAZVTW01 > CAZVTW01. The sequence continues at coordinate 16,401 of CAZVTW010000046.1, forward strand.
AGTAAGCATAAAATATAATTCATCGTAAGGTGTGTTTATCGGATACCCCAGATTTTCAGGTTTGCTCCACCCGGTTTTTTCATCATAAACAGACCTGAATATATCAAAACCTCCCATTGTATTATGGCCTTTTGAGCTAAAATACAGAGTTTTGCCATCTGAATGCATATAAACCCCTTCCTCGTCATATTCAGTATTTATATGAGGCCCGATATTTTGCGTATTTTTCCACCTTTTCCGGTTTTCTTTTCTGCTGGAAATATAAATATCCTTCTCGCCGTAAGTCATATCATTCCTGTTACTAACAAAATACGCATGTAGATTATCCGGGGCAAAAGTAATGGATGTTTCTGTATATTTACTGTTAATATTTCTATTAAGTGCATCCGGAGCAGACCATCTTTTCTTTTTTCTCTCACTCACAAATATATCACCACCATAATCCGGTTTTAGGAGAAAAAGCCGGTTTCCGTCATATGACAGGCCAACTGCCACTATTTGATTATCAGGATTTATTGGTCGTTGAAGTTTATTCTTTTCCTGCCATTGTTCGTTAATACATTTTGAATAATACACTTCATTATTCAGTAGAAAGGAGCTAATATCTTCACGAATTGCATCTGTCTTGTGAACATTAAAATATAATATCGAACCATTTGACGGGATGAGAGGACGAAATTCAGTGTACTCCGAATTAATAACAGAACCGGCATTTTCTATAAAGGCCCTGGCAGGATTCTTCATCAAAGCCTGACCTGCCTGACATTGCCGGATAAGCCTTTCTATTCGAAAATGTTCCTGTTTTGATAAATACGATATATTTGCCTCCTTATATGTCATATATTCATCAATTGCTTTTTTAAATTTCAGATTAAAATGGAGCGCTCTACCCAGAAAATACCTGATATCTTTTGACACATCAGGGTCTATACGACTGGCCTTGTTAAAATATGGCAATGATTGTTTTTTGTGAAAAGTAAAAAAGAAACAAATACCTATTTTATAATTCAGGAGAGCATTATTAGGGAATATATGATAGGCCTGGAGATAATACCTGAGCGCTTTAGGATAGTAATTAATGCCTTTTTCATATAAATTTTCACCATCTTTAATATATTTCCAGCCTTTTGCTATTTTTTTGCGGTCCGGTCCCAAATCAGATTTGCTGATTTTAATATCCTGCTGACCGTGTAATGAGAACACAGAAAGAAAAAGCAGGGAAAATAATATGATGAATACTTTTCGCTTCATATAAACAATCAGAATTACTGTGAATAATACTCAATATATCTTTTCGCTCCGGATATTCCTAACTCAAGCGCTTTCTGCCAGTCTTTAACGGCCCCTGAGAAATCCTTCAGCATCTCTTTTGAATTTCCCCTGTTATGATAGGTCAGTGCGATGTCCGGATTCAATTGTATACTTTTATCGAAATATGTTATTGCTTTTTTGTATTCTTTCATAGCATGATAAATAATACCAAGATTATTATATGCAGGGGCTTTCTGAGGCTCTATTCTTATAGCAGTTTCTATGTCCTGAATAGCCTGTTTGTAATTGTCTGATAAATAGAAAGTAATACTTCTGTTATTAAGCGCTTTGTAATATTCAGGATTCAGTTCAAGGGCTCTAGTATAATACTTGATGGCAGAGTCAGGCTCATTTTTTTTTCTGTAAGCTGATGCCAGATTACAATATGTTATTTCCAGCGTACTGTCTAATTTTAGCGCTTTCCGATAATCTGATATTGCCAGGTTGAGGCTGTCTTTTAATAATCGGTACGAAGCCCTGTCATTGTATACAAATGAATTGGTTGTATCCAGGTTTAAACTCTTGTTAAAATACTCTCCTGCCAATTCCATATGATTCATTTTTACATTACAAACAGCAAGATAGTAATACGCCATATTTTTATTATAGTCCAGATCAATAACTATGTTGAATTGATCAATTGCTTTTTGAAAGAGATGCCTGCGAAGGAAGATGTATCCTCTTTGGAAGCTCGTGTATTTCGTGAGACGCCGATTGTAGTATTCAGCTGTGTCAAGGTCAATAAGAGCCTTTTCCAGGCTGTCGGTAGAGATGTACACTATTCCCCTGTTCAGCCTGGCGCGTGCAAATTCAGGATTATGCTCAATAGCTTTTGAAAACAATTCAATGGCCAGGACAGGCGATTGCTCATTAAAAGCTCTGATGCCTTGGTTATAAGCCATTTCAGCCTCCTGATTTTCCAGTGCTATAACCGCTCCTGTTGAGTCTATTTCAAGCATCTGACCGTGCACCGAAGGTAAGTAATATAAAAAAATTAATATCCAGGAAACAGAAATTTTGTATCTCATAGGGATTGTATTTGAAAACCAACATTTTTATATTTATTTCGTTAAAAGTAATGTATAAAAAAAACATCTCAGAGAATAAGTGTAAATATTTCGCATAATATGTTAAGATAATAATTTTTTTTATGAGATAAGGGTGTTTACCAGTAGAAATTATTCACTCTATGTATGAGTCTACTTCCAAATGTATTATTTTAATATTGTAAATTAACTTCATTTTTTGTAAATAAAGAAAAAATGGCTTAATTTTTGGCGCTTAAAACCTGAATTACAAAACAAGTAAGTATAATAAGATCGAAATGAGAAGAGAATAATATAGAATGGAAGTAATGTTACATATAAAAAGGCTGCACTCCGGATTTTTATTGGTTCATCTCTTATTTGGAGGGATTCCGCATAAATAAAAATAAGGTACATCTGGTTATATTAATTTTTACGAATAGCTCCTGAATTTTGATACGGATATTAACGAATATTATGCGAATTTAACGTTTATTCGACTTATTTATTAAAATGATAATTCAATTTTTAGCCAACATGCGTAAAACGATTTTAGGACTACTTTTTCTTGGTATGACATTTCTGTTTTGCTTTTCTGAATTGAATGCCCAGAAAAGTAAAGCAAAGCAGAGAAAGCTGTTCTATTCAGCTCTTGATTATATTTATGATCAACAATTTGAAAAGGCGCTGGATATCTTATATCATCTTGACACAATTGAGCTTGGGAATTTCCTTGATGATAAGAAAACAATAAAAAAGAAAGATGATACTATCCAACTCGAAAAAATATATGTAAAATATCTCATTGGCGCTTCATATCTTGAGGGTGAATATCTTGGCGGAGACCCGATTCCTTATATTGAATATGTTATTAATTCAGGTTATTCTGAGACACCGGCAATTGTTTTCAAGGACCTGGGCACATTATATCATCAGGACTATAAATTTAGAAAAGCTAAATTCTATTTTTCAAAATATACCAGGCTTGTTAGTAAGGATGATGAATTCTATCCTTATGCCAAACGTATGCTTGAGGTTTGCGAATATGCATCAAATCTCACCAGGGATACGATTGATTATACCATGAAAAAGATGTCAGAGAGCATTAATACCAGGTATTCCGAACATTCACCGGTTATTTCAGAAGATGGTAAGACATTGTATTTTATGATGACCGTTTTCAAAGAAATAGAAGGACAGTCTGAAGATGTTATCATTGAAAAACGTTTGATGCGCTCTAATAAAGAGTTTGGCCTTTGGTCCAAATCTGTTCCAATAGATGTTGTTTTACCTGACAATCAGACTGATTTCAATCTGGCTGGTATATCAACAAATGGTAAGATATTTTATTTGAGTGTAGGTGAGGGATTTGATTTTGATATTTATGAATGTGAAGAGCGTGATTTTCGCTGTGTTTTTAAGCGCAAGCTCGATTTCATTAACACCAAATATTATGAATCAAGGGTTCATTTTTCCGGAAATGGCAAAGAAGTATATTTTACAAGCAACAAGCCGGGTGGAAAAGGAGGGCTTGATATATACAGAACTGTGCAATCCAAACCAGGCAAATGGAGAAAACCTCAAAACCTCGGTCCTGTTATCAATACCCGTTTTAATGAAGAATCACCCTTTTTTGATGAAGATAAAAAGGTACTCTATTTTTCATCAGACGGTCATGAGACAATCGGAGGGTATGATATTTTTAAATCTGCCACAAACAATGCAGGAGAATTACAGAAGCCTGTCAATATAGGATTCCCGCTGAATACGACCAGGGATAACATTGATTGTGCCTTTTATTACCATTGCAACAATCTCATCACATCATATTCGCAAAGGGACAGATTCGATAATCAGGATCTCTATGATGTTGATTTAAGATTAAATATACCGGTTACTGTTATACGCGGAATAATAAAAGGAGGAGATAATCTGAAACCCCTCCGGGCGAATATTAAGCTTATCCATAAAGATACAACAGTGAAAAAACTGGTGAATATCAATCCCACCCGGGAAAATGGTAAATATTACATTTTTTGCCCACCCGGAAAAACCTATGATTTATTTGTGGAAGCCCCGGGATACAAACCACAATTAATAAGCATTTATGTTCCCGAACAAACATATTTTTATCCCCTTTACCAGGAAATACTACTTCAGCCACTAAAAAT
>CAZVTW010000047.1:0-20522 GCA_964629805.1 uncultured Bacteroidales bacterium
CAACAGGTTGCCGGCCTTCAACATAATATTTGGAACTTTTATAATTGTTTGTCCCTATAACACTTAAAAATACTCTTCGTGCCATGATGTTTTAGTTTAAATGATTAAAAAATAATTGTTGGTCAATGAGTAAGTTTTGGTCTATAATAGCTTTGATGTTTAAAATTTGTAGTTTGTCGGGCAGAGATTCCCTGAATTGTTTGTCTGAAGCTTGTATGTCAGCGGTGAGAATTAAATAGGGTAGTGTGGATAAACCTATATTCTTATTGAGCGCTGCCAGTTTATATAGAAATGGTTCAATCTTTCTCATGGTTACTTTTTTACCCCTGAATGCCTTTGCTTCAATAACATATAATTTATTATCTTTTGTAAAAACGACATCAAATTCATTATCATGATGCTCTTTTATCTCTTTGTGAAAAAGTTTGACATTTAATAAAATATCCTTGTCGCTTAGTGAATAGTTTTGTTTAATTTCATTATAAATATATTCTTCAAACCAACCACCTGCATAATAGCTGCGGTATTCAACGCACGAATTTTGTTGTGAATTTTTTATTTCTTTAATTTCTTCAAGCACGAATGCTCTATTTTTGGCTTGATTAAAAATATTTTTCGTGTGTACAGGTTTATGAGTTAAATTATGTTCTGATTCAATTATCACATTGTAGGCTGTCAAATACTCCATAACGTTTAACCTGTGTTGTATTTTTATTTTATTTTCCTCAGGTTCAAGCTGCAATATCTCATTTTGCCCGATGGTGAGGTAATAAAGTTTGTTATTATCCCGTTTAAAAAATTGATAACATGCCAGGAAAGATAATTTTGTGCCACATGTCAGGTTTACAATGTACTGGTTATCTGCCGGGCATACTATATTCAGCTTATTCCTGATTTTTTCTGTATCATAAGGTTCTATTGTTTCAATGCGCGTTTTGGATTTTTTCAGTTGGGTTGCTTCAATAATGCAATTGCTCCGGTTTTTCTTTTCCATGTCTTGTGTCGACACAAATAAGTATTGATCAACATGCTGTCCCATTTCTTTAATAAAAAGGACATTAGGGATTGTTTGGTCGCTAACAAGCGAAACCAATATTTTTTGTGCCATATATTGTTGTTTTAAAAGTCAATATAAAAACCCAAACAGCCGCATCGGAATGGTGGTTTTGTATGTATTTTGCTTAACACAATAAACAATTTATCATTCTTTTGTTGTCTGGATTAAACATTTTACCCGAAAAATCACTTTTGGATTAGTGAAAACTCAACAAAAATTCACTTTTGCATTAGTGATTTTTGGTGATTTCGCTGAACCATGCCTGGGCGGTGGGTTTACCGACCCACTTTTCAACAAGCTTCCAGTCCTGTTTACCTGCTTTTTTCCAACGTTTATCAGATTTTTTTATACAACGAACAATAAATGCTTTTAAAATTTCAGCATTTTTTCCTTCAATATGTTTTTGTCCTTTTGCTTTGAAAAAATTCTCAATTTTTTTCTTGCCTTCATTGAAATCGGCCAAACCTTCAGGAATGGAAATACCTTTTTCCAATTTACTTTTTGCTTCAACTCTCTGCTGACAAATATTTTTTTGTTGCTTGGGATAGATTTCATTGACATTTTCATCAATAGCTTTTTGATAATGTTTAAGAGCTTCTTCCCACTTTTCTTCTTTGAAAAATTTATCGGCACTTGCAATAGCATTTTTATATGGCTTCAACTTCTCTTCTTTTTCCAAGCGTTCGCGTTCTTCTTCCTGTTTACAAATTTCTTCTAACCTTTTTTCTTCGGCTTCTTTTAATTCATCAAGTTTTTCGTCTGAAACTAAGCGAAAATCGCCTGAAAAAGGTTTTACAGGCTCTAAATATTTACCTTCATTTTTTGCTATTTGAAAATCTGAAAGTTCCATATAATCAATATCGCCGTTAGCTTCTTTAGCTAATGTCAGTAATTCAGCAATTGACCAATTAGGTATTTCTTTAAGAATTTCAAATTCAAACGCTTTCAAATAGTCAATCTGATTATCGAATTGAATATCTAATTTCACTTTACCAAGTCCTAAAGGTTTTGCATAGCCTAATGAGTGAAATGTATCATTCTTTTGATTATGAAAAGTTATTGCTGAAATTAACGCACCGATTTCTGCTTTTCGCAAGTTGTGAAAACGAATTTTACCTTTAAAAATGGTGTCTTTGGGCAACGGTTTAAATTCAGTCGCCATTTTTTCACTTGGTGTTTCTATATTGTCAAGATTTTTTTCTTTTTTGTGAACATAATAGCGTTTAAAACCAGATAAAGTCGATTTGGTATTGTAAGTGTTATAAACTGATAAAATTCCATTTCGCCCATGTTGTTGAAGATAAAAAGGGAAATACGAAGAGCGAGGACTGCCAAGAACAATTGTTTGTTTCTTTAGGCTCGCTTCATCAATATCGCTTTTACACTCTATATGAGAGAAATAAACTCGTCCTTTTAGTTCCTTGTTTTTTCTGGTTGTGCCAAAAATGATTTCAGCTAAATCGTATCCCTCATCACCTTTAAAATATGTTTTATTTGGATTTAGCTCCTCAACAGAATAATCAGCCGGTTCTTTATACATAAACGGTATTCCGAAATCCTTTACTTCTTTTTCGTTTTTTCTGAAAAAAACAGGAATACCCGAATTTTCTTTATGCTTAAAATATTTCCAATCTTCCAATTCATCGCTTTTGTTATGCCTGTTAATGAAAAGAAAAGTTTCATAAACTTCTTTTGGAACAAGATACCTTTTTGCGGAATTATTCAAAATTTCTGCCTTTTTTCCTTTAAAAATATACTCAGCTTTTCGAGATGTATCGTTTTTTGAAGAACCATATTCCGCAGATTGCCCTACACAAACAATATGTCCTTGAAAACTTTCAAAATCGCTTTCTGTAAAGCGAGCGTATTTCAAAGGCTGGAACTTGCTTACCCAACTTTTTTGTTTGTCATTTTCATCAAGTGTGTGTTCCTCAAACTTGTGTGTTTTGTTATAATCAATTTTAAAAGTCTCATATTTATATTTGGCAGTACGATTAGAAAATTTATCTTTTAGTTTTGCTTTTCCACCTTTTTTAAAATGCCCATAAAAATCAGTTTTAAATTTTCTATCTAAATCAGTATATCTAATTTTTAAAGGTTTTCCGCAATCGTAAATATAATGCTTTCCGTTTTGGTCAATCAACCAACCAGCATGGATTTCATGCTTATTTTCGTTTAACTTATAGCCTTCGTCAACAACTTTATTTTTTATGATTTGCCGAACGGAATGCCGATGATTTTGTATTTGGCTAAGTCTTGACTTAGATATTATCTCCAACACATTCCTAACCATTCCTTTTACCGAAGTTGCAGGAATGAAATATTGTTTTTTGCCGTTTCGCTCTATATTTGAAAATTCAAGATAGCGGTTTATTGCTTCTTGCTGTTCTTTTGTTGGATTTGGTAATTTTCCTTCTTTTCGCTTATCAAAAAGTTCTTTATCCGCCTTTGTATGCCCGTTTCTTATAAAAATGGGTGTTTTGGCGGTTATTGTGAGTTCTATTTCGCCGCTTTCGCCGTCGGAGAATGGGATGTCGTGGCTTACTTGTTCTGCCCATTCGGGTTTGAAAACTTCGTTTTCGGTTGGGGCGGGCACAAAATTATATACTGATTTTACTTCCATTGTTTCCATAATTTTTTAAAGTTCAAAACCTGTAAATACTAGTGCTTTCATTTTTAAGACTTCCATGTCTTCGCAATTTTCATCGGATTCGGGAAGCCAAAGCTGTTTGAAATTGACTTTTTTTATTTCCTTAAAAGCTTTTGGATTTCGCTTAAACTCTTCGTTCAAACGGTGTGGTAAATATGGCACATCAACCAAATTTTCATCTAAATATTTTTTCAAATCAATTTCATGGATTTGGTATTTTCCGGTGTGTTTTAAAGTAACCGAAATTTGCTCGTCTTTAGCGTAAAGCAACGCTTCTATGATGAAGGGATTGTGGTTTTCTGTATGATTTGAAAAGTCAATTTCTTGAGCTTCACGATAAACGTTCGGTTCTTTTTGGTCTGAAAGCCAAATATAGCCTTGATATTCTCGTGTTTTTATTTCGTTTATTTTCATAATTCTACCTCCTCATTATTTTTAAACAATTTGCCTGTAAAAATTCCGTGTCCTTTGGTGGTCATTCCGCCAAGTGGCAATAAACCTTTGCAAACGTCTTTTAAAGCTTTTTCAAAAGCTCCGATAATCATTTCTTTTTTATCGTTTTCAAAATCTTCAATATATATATCCAGTTCAATTTCTTGATTTTCATCTTCAAAATAAGACACTTTTTCGCTGAACAATGCGCCGTCCATTGCACCGCCGGTAAAACGGTCGATAGCTACGTGGTTGAAAATCTTATCGCCGACTTTATATTTTTCATCTAATAACATGTCGTTGATGATGACTTTGCCGCGCATTCCGTCTCTTGTTTTATGTCCTTCTTCGGCACCAAACAGTTCATAAACTGCATCATTGTCTGTTTCTACAAAATCAATAAGTTTTTCCGTATTTTCCTTAATCTCATTGGCATAATTATCCGCATAGCGTTTAATTTCTTTGTTGTAATGAAAAGCTGTGCGGTGGCTCAATGCTCCTTTAACAGAACTTGCCGGAATTAAAGTTTGTTTTTGCGGCTTTTGAATGGTGCCATTTTGATAAGTAACTACTTCTTCGGTAACCGGAATGTTATCTACTTCTGCATCGCCGTATCCGGCACCGAACATGAAAAAGTTTTCGGGATTTAAGACTAATTTGTAATGTGTTTGCTTTTCTTTTTCGAGTTCTACCGGTTTTAAACAGCTATTTTGGGCGTTTAGCGAATTATCAAAATTCAAATAGGCATCAAAATCACCGTTTTTCAAATCAAAAACTTTGGCTTTACATTCTTTTACGGACAAATCGCCGTATCCGTTTCGTGTGCCTTGTCCTAAACGGAACAAGGGACTTATGAGTTGGTCCGGAAATTCGTCCCATAGGTTCTTGTCCTTTTCATCGCCTTTCAGTTCTATTTCAAACAAGAAACGGCAACCTTTGTAAAACACTTCGTTATCGAACAAGCCTTTGTCGTGTGCTACTCCCTTTTCATTTATGCGTACGTGTTGGCGCATGGGCAATTCTTCAAAATGTTTTTGGTATTTTGAAATGTCAAAATCGGGGGTTAAGCCTTCAGCAACTTTTCCGTTTTCCAAAACCAAATACGCCGAACTGATTTTGACTTGTGAACCAAGCCCTTTTTTGCCTTTTGGTGATTGATAACCGAAAAAGGACTCCCATTTAATTTGTTCTTCCGGTTTTTTATCTTGCTTTGTTTTTTCGTCAAACTTATCAAGAAGTGCGTGGCGCAATACTCCGGCAAGGCTTGTTCCTTGTATCATTGGGAAGCCGTGCAGGTCGCGTTGCACGAGTGCGTCTTTCAAAAGTGCGGTTTCGCCCGAACCGACAAACAAAGGTGTTTCGGCTTCCAAAATCACCCTAGCTATGTATCTGTGTGTATATTCTTTTTTATCCATTGTTATCCTGTTTTTTAGCAATTTCGGCAGCCAGTTTAGCTACGAATTGGGTTCCTAAATTTCGGTTTTCTTCAATAATTTGTGATAAGGCTTTTCTGCGCTTGCCTTTGTATTTGCCCCAGATTTTTTCATCGGCTACACCGTGCATGAGATAGCCGTCTTTTTCATCGAAAAGTTTATTCCATAAATCCTCATTTGATTTTGCTTGTGTGGCAAAATTACGAATGCCGCCCCATTGGCTTTTGGTAATTTTATCATCCAAAAGAATTTCACCATCCTTTGAATTGAAAACTTCAATAATTTTTTGACCTATTTCTAATTCTTTTTTCTCATCTTCTGATTTTACTTTCAGAAATTTACCAAGTGAAGAACTAACCGGAATTTCATCAGTTCCTTTGTCATCTTTTGGATATTCACTTAATCCATAATCCCAAATACCATTTTCGTCTGTTTTATATTTCAAAAACTCTGGATTGTAAATTACCCTACCGAAACCTTCGTTTTGGTATTCGCCTACAAATTTTGGCAAATTATCAACATCAATATTCCCTTTGGTTTCAATTACGAAAACCGAACCGCGTTCTATAAAACTGCGTTGGCTGTCGGGTGTGTTGCGTTTGGCATTCCATGGCGAATACGAACCGGTGCGGATTTGGCATTTATCCCAAGCAATTTTTCCATTTATTTTAATTTCTTTATTTTCAAAGTCTGAAATCTCAGGTTGAAAAGTCGGGTTTCCCAATTTGTTCAAAAAACACAAACGGCTTTCGGCATAAACAACCAATTGATTGTTTTCGTTTGGTTTACTCGAAAACATTTCAGGTTCTGTTTCCAATTCTTTGATACAAACTTGTCCGTATTGTGCGGTTTTTGATTTTCCGAGTTGTTTTGTGCCTTCCAGAGCATTTTTCACTTGCTCAAAAAGGCTTTCATCTTCAAAACTTACCGGAAAAATAAATTCCTGTCCGGCTTTTATGCTGTCGAAACCAAACATTTTTCCGTCATCTGAGCGACGTTCTTTGGCATTGTAAGCTGATTTTAAAGAAAAGCTTTTTTCGACATTTTTTATGTATTTGCCTTCCCTGTTCAAATAGCCCGAACGGTTTTGTTTGAGTTGTCGCGTTTTACCGTCTCTATCTTTAATTTCCTTAAAATTTTCAATTCCGTGATGAACCCAAACCGGATTATCGCAAATATTTTGCTTACCTTTTTCCTGAAACAGACTAAAAGGCAAAGCGTAGCTTAGTTTACCGTCTTTAGAAATCAGCGCATCGCCGAATTTTACTTTTTCGGAATGGAAAATGTCGAGAGCTTCGTCATCAAAATCTTTGTATTTTTTTGCCACAATGCCCAAAAAATTGCTTCCGGGAATAAAATCCAATGATTGCATATTGCCTTCGGTGGCAAGCGAAGCATTCAGCACCACATCGGTCAGCAATTTGCATTTAAAATATTTTGTTATCATAATTTTCAGCTTTTTTCTGTTAATGAAAATTTACATCTGCCCAAGCCTCTGTTTCGGTTTATACCCAAATAGCGTGTCCATTTCATGGCTTTTTCCAAAATTTCTTCGGCATTTTCTACTTCGGTTTCTATGCTTCCTTCCAGCGAAAGCGGAATGCAAACCTGCATGGTGCGCAATGAGTTTTTTACGGCTACTCCATTTTCTCCGATTTTCGTTGAAGCAATATTTTTATAGAGATGTGATGAAAGTTCTTTTGCGATTTCCTTTTTTTCAGTTTCTGAAAGTTCGGCATTTGAGAAAAAAGCATTTCCGGCTGTTGAAGCATCGTTTTTTTCTGCAAAACCAAAAACTTCATCAACTTTGGTTTTCATGCCTTTTTCTATTTCGCAAATTTCATTCAGGGAGTCTTTAAGCAAACCTTTTACGGTTTTCCCCGGGATGTAGGGCAAATTATTATCGTCTTTCAGCACAAGGGCATCGGCATCGGCTCCCGAGTCCAAGCCCGAACCTACATGCCAATCTGAAAGCATTTTGATCTGATAGTTAATCTTCATGGTATAGGGTATTAAATGTGTGTAAATCAATTAAATCTTTGTAAACATTTTTCGGTTTGCCTGTATATATTTCAAGTTGTATATCTTTTGCAAAATCTTTATTTACGGCTTTAATGCGGTTAAGCATAAAATCAGCTTTTGATTTATCGTTATACAGTTCTGAAATCCATTGACGTAATTTAGAAACACCTTTTGATTTGTCGGTTTTGTACTTTTCCAACATTTTTAATAAAGTATTCAATTCCCCGATATGCGGATGTCCGTTTTGCTTATTCAAAAGATAAGGTCCGTAATCAAAGCGAACATCAGGCTGTTCGGCATAGTGCGTGCGGTTTTTCATATCTTTTAAATCTTCAATAAACGATGCCTGCACTTTATAAAAGGAAAGACTTGACGGGGCGATTTCTGCTTCGCCTTTAACTTTATCTGATTTTGAGAATTTTTTTGCCTCGCCAATCAGACTTTCCGCTAAATCGTAGCCGTAATGGAAAGGATAATTGGTTTTGATATAGGCAATTCCGGCGCAAGCGGTAAGTTTATTTACTTTATATTCGTTTAATCCGGCATCTGCAAAGTGTTTTTCAGTTTGTATTTCAAATTGTTTTAAAAACTCCACTGTAAAATTGTATGCTAAATCCGCACGGATAATTACGGTTAAGTCATCGCCGCCAAGAATAACCGGGCGCATAGGATACGTATCATCCTTAGAACTTTCAATTTTATTTTGCCAAGTTTCATCTACCACTTCGCGAAAAGCGACTTGTGCAGCTTCATTTGTGGCTTCTTCCAACTTTACGGAAAAGGTTTTAAACGCTTCTTTTGCTTCTTCATTTGAATTGATTTCATTTGCAAGGTTTTGTAGAATATTTCCAAAACCGTTGCCATCGGCGTGAACAATGGCAAGCCAAGAACCATCGTCAGAACCGGTTATTTTACCAATATCTTTTGGAATATTTTCTTTTCGTATATCTTTTTCTTTTTTACCCAAAAAATTAGCTATTAACCGTTTGCTTTCGACTTCTTGCTTAAAGTATGTTCCCCTGTCAATTTCGGTTTTTTCTTTTTTATCATAACCAAAAGCCGGTTTTCCGGTTCTTCGTGCGCGTTCTACACCCATAAAGCCCAAATCAACGGGCATTTGGGCTTTGTTGCGTTGGGTCTTTAGTTTCTTTTCCAACTTATCAATGGCATCTTTAATGCCTTTTTCATCATCAATGGGTTGAACCGCCTGACTTATGGTAACTCCGGGGGCAAAATTGCTGATGTGTTTGGGGAAATTACGAACCAAATACCCCATTTTGTCCTTATCTTTTTCCTCAAAAATATACTTGATATTTCCGGCAGCAGTCATAATAACATTTTTATCTGCCTTTAATTTTTCAGCTTCACTCTTTTTATCATCTGCTTTAATTCCAATTGTTTTCGCAAACTCCGTAGTACAAATCTGTTCCACCAGTTCGCTTGCGCCTACAATTTCTTTGAGTTTGTTGGTTTCAAAAATGAAACTTTGTATGCCTTGTACGGAGGCTCCGTATAGGTATTTTGTCATAATGTATGTGTTTTTTAATGTTGAATTGCTAAATTATTGAATTGCTGAATTGTTATATTGTTGCATTATTTATCCTACTATTTCACCTCCTTCACCACCCCAAAACCCTTACTTACACCTTTGCCCAGGCCGATGAAATTGGGCAGAAACACATTGCTTGTGAACCGGAGGGTGAAAGCCAGCACTTTTTTGCTTTTAAACTTTATCCACCTGTCTTTTTGGATGTCCTGTATGTTGACTTTAATGGTTTTGTCTACCGTCCAGCCTATGCCTTTGGCAAAAGCAATGATGTTGCCGCGCAGGATGGTCTCCAGGAACCTGATGCGTTCGGCCAGGGATTCCATTTCTACGTATGATTTGTAGTTGTCCGGTTTCAGCGCCAGCCAGTCGAGGATGCTGTAAGTGAATGATTTGTCCCACACCTGCATGGTAAACTGGTTCATGTGCAACCGGCCTATCTTCATGTTGAGCCACCGGTCGCTGATCTTTATTTCCCAGTCGCGGTTCTCAAAAAAATGGTGTATGTCATCCACACCTTCGTCTATGCAAATGATTGTTGGTTTGCGGCTGATGGTTTTGTATTGGATAAGCGGATATTTATACAGAAATTTACTGTCTGACAGGTGATTGTGATACAGGATATGTTCCTTTCCGGCTTTTTCGGCAATTGCTGACCTGAAAGCGGGTATTTCATAGCTTTTTATTTCAGTATCAAAAGAAACCTGTAATAAGCGTATTTTTTTCACAATGAGTTATTTTATGTAAGTATGATGTTATTGTTGGGATACTTGTTTTGCAGGATAAATGCAGGGGGCTGGGAATCATTTCGTCCTTTTACCTGGTTCCTGTACCGGCAAAACATCTTTTGTGAAATAAAAATACAAAAAAATTATTCTAAATGCAATATATGGGGTATTTTTTTTGCAATGACATGAAATAATCTTCCCTTACAACGATTTTATCAGGCGTTTTCCTATGGGCATTATATAGCCAAAAGCCAGAACTAAAAGCAAAGAGCTAAAAACAAGAGCTTTGAGCATACTGTTTTTATCCGATTTTTTCTCTTAATAATACCTTACATTCTAAAACGAAAATATACTGCAACTCTCAACTGCACATTGCTATTGAGAATGCTCTCTGCAAAATATCTCACCGTAACAATAGCCAGGCTTTCGATATTTTTTGATGCGCTTCTTAATTTCAAAGCACATTTCAGTGTTCCTTACGATTCCATTTTAGAAATTTAGGTAATAATAAAATAGGATATGTACGGTTATCCGGCATCAGACTATTTCCTGAAAAATCACTCCGTCCTTCATGTTTTTCAATATCTTTAGACTCCTTTCTATTGTATTTTGCTTACTATTTCTTAACTTTAGGTAAAACAATTCACCCTGGAAACAACATTTACATACGGAGAAGACACCATGACGCCCGGTATGGCATTAAAACTGGCTTCCGGTGATGTCAAAGGGACATTTATCCCTGCGACAAAACAGAAAATTGAGAAAAGCGCGGATGATGTCAGGAAAATTGTTAATAAACGTGAAACTGTTTATGGTATCAATACCGGTTTTGGGCCGCTTTGCACCTCTCTGATTTCAGATAATGATTTGAAAAACCTGCAGGCAAATTTATTAAAAAGCCATTGTGTTGGTGTGGGAAAATATGTACCTGATGAAATATCCCGTCTCATGATGATTCTGAAAATTCATTCCCTGTCTCAGGGATTTTCCGGTGTCTCCTGGCAGATGGTCCAACGCATTCATTGGTTTGTGGAAGAGCACATCACACCCTGTGTACCACTGAAAGGATCAATCGGTGCTTCCGGAGATTTAGCTCCCCTTGCACACCTGTTTATTCCGCTTATCGGGCTTGGGAAAGTGAAATACAAAGGGCAGGAATATCCTGCGGGAGATATACTGAATCGATTCGGTGTAAAACCACTTGAGCTCCGTCCAAAGGAGGGGTTGGCTTTGATTAACGGCACACAGTTTATTGCTGCTTATGCCGTGAAAGTTGTCGAAGAGCTTCAAAATTGCCTGGATTCGGCTGATATCATTGCTGCCACCAACCTTGAAGCCATGCTTGGCTCTGCGAAACCTTTTGCTGAACGGCTTCACACTGTCAGGCCTTTTAAAGGCTGTGTTTATGTTGCTGACAGGATGCGGACCCTGCTTGCGAATTCTGAAATCCTGGACTCCCACAAAAACTGTGGCCGGGTGCAGGACCCCTATTCCCTGCGATGTATTGCACAAGTACACGGGGCATCCAGGAATGCCTGGCTGCATCTGAAAAATCTGTTAATAACAGAACTCAATGCAGTCACTGATAATCCGGTTATTTTTGATGAAAACACAGCCATCAGTGGTGGAAATTTTCACGGGCAGCCACTGGCTTTGCCACTCGACTATGCAGCCATTGCCGCTTCTGAACTTGGCAACATAGCAGACAGGCGTATTTACCTGTCGCTTGAAGGTGATGTGATTGGTTTGCCTAAGCTGCTCATGGAAAATGCCGGATTGTATTCAGGGTTTATGATACCACAGTATACTTCGGCGGCCTTGGTTTCTGAGAATAAAAGTCTGTGTTACCCTGCCAGCGCCGATAGCATACCAACGTCCCTGGGGCAGGAAGACCATGTGAGCATGGGGCCCTTTAGCGCCAGGAAAGCCCTGATGATTGTCCGTAACCTGGAACAGATTCTGGGCATCGAACTTTTTTGTTCTACCCAGGGATTTGATTTTCGCCGGCCACTCAAATCATCAACCATACTCAACGAGGTACATGAATATATCCGCTCCAAAATTTCCTTTGCTGATACAGACAGGATTTTTTCAGAAGATATTCATGTTGCTGCTGAAATGATAAAAAACAAAGAAATTGTGCAGGTGGTTAATGACATCTGCCGGAAAGAACGTATTGAACTTAAAAATGAAGAACATGAAATATTCGGAATTTATTAAACAATATGCTCAACATCCTGTATACAAATCGCCCCGTGGCAATATCCTTCACGCCAAATCCTGGCAGACAGAAGCGCCACTGAGGATGTTACTCAACAATCTGGATGCGGATGTTGCTGAGATACCTGAAAAGTTGATTGTCTATGGTGGCACCGGTCAGGCAGCACGCAATCCGGAAGCTGTTTTAAAGATTATCGAATGTCTGCTCATGCTCGGTGAAGATGAAAGTCTGCTTATCCAGTCAGGCAAGGCAGTTGGCATAGTCCGAAGCCACCCGGAAGCGCCCCGTGTACTCATTGCCAACAGCAACCTGGTTCCGGCATGGGCAACCTGGGAACATTTTAACAAGTTAAAAGAACGGGGCCTCATCATGTATGGGCAGATGACTGCCGGAAGCTGGATTTACATTGGCACCCAGGGGATTGTCCAGGGAACATATGAAACATTTGCAGAATGCGGAAACAAATATTTTGGCGGCGATTTACAGGGGAAACTCCTTGTATCAGGCGGTCTTGGCGGCATGGGCGGGGCACAGCCTCTTGCTGCCACCATGAATGGCATGCGGTTCCTTGGTGTTGATGTTGATCCTGAACGCATCCAAAAAAGGCTGGATACCGGGTATTTAGATATCATGTCAACCAGTTATGAAGAAGCTAAGTCCGTTTTACAGCAGGCACAGGAAAACCAGGAGCCTGTATCTGTGGGTCTTGTGGGTAACATTGGTGATGTTTTGGAATTGCTGCTGAAAGACAATATCATCCCTGATGTCCTGACAGACCAGACATCTGCCCATGATCCCCTGAAAGGGTATGTTCCGCATGGTTTGTCACTCACTGAAGCAGAGCAGCTCAGGAAATCTCATCCGGACACATATTGGCAGCGGTCACTCAAAAGCATGGCCAGGCATGTCGGTTTTATGTTGGAAATGAAGAAAAAAGGCAGTATCACATTTGAATATGGCAATAATCTCAGGGAATTTGCCCTGCAGGGTGGTCAAAAAGACGCATTTGGCTTTGATGGTTTTGTCCCTGAATTTATCCGGCCTTTATTTTGCGAGGGGAAAGGACCATTCAGATGGGCAGCTCTGTCCGGTGACCCGGCGGATATTTATCTGACTGATGAGATTTTGAAAGAATTGTTTCCTGATGACAAACAACTTACCACCTGGCTTGAAAAAGCCCGTGAGAAGGTGAAATTTCAGGGGCTGCCCTGCCGGATTTGCTGGCTGAGCATGGAAGAGCGGGAACAAGCCGGACTTGCTTTTAATGATTTGGTAAAACAAGGCCGTCTCAAAGCGCCTGTGGTCATAGGCCGGGACCACCTGGACTGTGGTTCGGTAGCCTCGCCACACAGGGAAACAGAAAAAATGAAAGACGGCAGTGATGCCATTTCTGACTGGCCGCTCTTAAACCTCATGGCCAACACTGCAGGCGGTGCCACATGGGTCTCTTTTCATCATGGCGGAGGCGTTGGCATAGGGTATTCACAGCATGCCGGCATGGTGATACTTGCCGACGGAACCGAACGTGCGGCGCGAAACATTCGGCGCGTCCTGTATAACGACCCTGCCCTGGGTATCTACAGACATGCTGATGCAGGGTACGAACAAGCAATAAATAATGTAAACAAATTTAATCTGAAATTCTGATGGAAATTCTATGTACCGCGACTTGTCCTCACAACTGAGTCGGGAGGAGGCTTTTCTGCCTGCAAGGTGAATCTTCCGACACGACAGTGGAAGGTATACCGATCTTTGGTCGGGCATCCTCGAATTCGAAGATTTCGGGAAACGTCGATGATTAAAAAAATTAACTGAAAGTTAATTAATTCGCATAATTCGTATAATTCGCGGACAAAAAAAATTCCGCGGACAAAATTTAAACACATGAAAAATTATAACAACAAAGTATACCTTGGTCCGTTTGAACAACTTCTTACTATGGATAAAATGCCTCTGAAAGGCCCGCTTTCTGATGATGATTTGGAAATATTTACAGATGCCGGAATATTTATCAATAACGGTCTTGTTGAAGAAACAGGGAAATTTGATAAGCTTTTACCAAAAGCCGAAAAGAAAGGATATGACATACAAAGACTTGATTTTCCTGCCACCTGTCTTCCGGGTTTTATTGATTGCCACACACATATTTGCTATGCAGGTTCCAGGAGTGATGATTTTTCGAAAAGACTGTCCGTAAAAACATACCTGGAAATTGCCAGGGAAGGTGGTGGTATTCAGTCAACCATGAAAAAAACCAGGGAAGCAACAAAAGAATTATTAACCAAAGGAGTAATAAGTCGTGCAAGCAGGTTGCTTTATAATGGTATCACCACTGTTGAAGTCAAAAGCGGGTATTGCCTCAATGTTGAAGGAGAATTGAAAATGCTGGAGGCAATACAGGATGCCGGTAATCAATTGCAGATTGGTCTTGTGCCCACCTGTCTTGCCGCCCATTTGTCACCGTATGATTTTCAGAGTAGTCCGGGAGACTATCTTGATATGATAATACAGAAGGTCTTTCCTGTGCTGCTTCAAAAAAAACTCACCACACGAATAGATATTTTTGTTGAGGAAGGCGCCTTTTCGGTTGAAGATGCAGAATACTACCTGAAAGAAGCTCAAAAACAGGGGTTTCATGTTGTTGTTCACGGCGATCAGTTTTCGCAGGGAGGCAGCTGGCTGGCCGCGGAGTTGGGCGCTGTCTCAGTAGACCACCTGGAAACATCTGACAAAAAAGATATCGAACATCTAAGCAAGAGTAATGTTATACCTGTAGTACTTCCAGGGGCTTCAGTCGGATTGGGGTATAATTTTGCACCTGCCAGAAAAATACTCGATGCAGGATGCTCTTTGGCTATCTCGTCAGACTGGAACCCGGGATCAGCGCCGATGGGCCATTTGCTTGTTCTGGCATCTATTTTGGCTACGTATGAAAAACTGACGATGGCCGAAGTTTTTGCAGGTATCACTTTCAGGGCAGCCAAAGCTCTCAGCCTTGACGACCGTGGTGTTCTGGAAAAAGGAAAACTGGCGGATTTTTGTATCTTCCCCTGTTCTGATTACAGGGAAATGATCTATAACCAGGGGATGATGGCACCGGTACAGGTATGGAAAAGCGGCATGCAGGTTAAATAGTGCGTCTGAGAAAACGCCAATCTCTGCGTTACTTTGAAATTTTAAAAATAACAATATCATAATTATGAAAAAACTATTGGAATGTGTCCCCAATTTCAGTGAAGGAAACGATTTAAACAAGATTAAACAAATTACCAATAAGATTGAATCAACCGAAGGTGTAAAATTGCTTGATGTTGATCCCGGGAAAGACACCAATCGCACTGTTGTTACCTTTGTCGGTACACCGGAGGCTGTTGTTGAAGCTGCATTTCTGGCTGTAAAAAAGGCTTCGGAAGTCATTGATATGTCGCAACACAAGGGAAAACATCCCCGTTTTGGCGCTACTGATGTTTGTCCGCTTGTCCCTGTTTCAGGAATTACTATGGATGAAGCTGTTGAATATGCCCGGAAGCTTGGAGAAAGAATTGGCAATGAATTGAATGTTCCTGTTTACTGTTATGAATACGCTGCTTATAAAGAAGAGCGTCAAAACTTAGCCAATTGCAGAAAAGGCGAATATGAAGGGCTTCCTGAAAAGCTTTCTGATCCGGCCTGGAAACCGGATTTCGGTCCTCCTGCATTTAATGCCCGTTCTGGCGCTATGGCTGTTGGTGCACGGGATTTTCTGGTGGCTTACAATATTAACCTGAATACCACATCAACAAGACGCGCTAATGCTATTGCCTTTGATATCAGGGAGCGTGGCCGTCCAAAGCGAAAGGGGCATCCCCTGACCGGGGAAATATTGCGCGATGCGGACGGGAAACCCATCATGATTCCGGGGTCACTGAAATACGTGAAAGCTATTGGCTGGTTCATAGAAGACTATGGCATCGCTCAAATATCCATCAACCTGACAAATATCACAAAAACGCCTGTTCATGTTGCTTTTGATGAAACATGCAAAAAAGCTGAGGCCCGTGGCATCAGGGTGACAGGGTCAGAGCTGGTTGGCCTCATCCCGCTCCAGGCAATGCTGGATGCCGGAAAGTATTTTTTGAAAAAGCAACAACGATCATGTGGCGTTTCTGATCAGGAACTCATCAAAATAGCTGTTAAATCCCTTGGACTGGATGATTTATATCCGTTTAAACCGAAGGAAAAAATCATTGAATACGCCATAGCAGAGAAAGACAAACAAAGACTCATTGGTCTGTCAGTTGAGAATTTCACCTTTGAAACGGCATCAGAATCTCCCGCACCAGGCGGAGGCTCTGTCTCAGCAATGATGGGCGCTGCCGGCACAGCGCTTGGAACAATGGTTGCTAACCTGTCATCTCATAAACGAGGCTGGGACGAACAATGGGAGGAATTCAGCGAATGGGCCGAAGAAGGGAAAGAGATACAGGAAAAACTTCTGCAACTCATTGATGAAGATACAAATGCTTTTAATGCCATTATCAAAGCCTTCAAAATGCCAAAAAAGACCAAAGAGGAGGCGCTTGAAAGAGACAAAGCGATTGGTGATGCAACAAAATATGCCATTGAGGTTCCTTTTACAGTCATGAAAACAGCCTATAAAGCGTTTAAACTTCTTACTTCAATGGTTGAGAAGGGAAATCCGCCATCCATAACAGATGCCGGTGTTGGTGCTTTGGCTGTCCGTTCATGTATACTGGGTGCATTTTTGAATGTAAAAGTCAATGCCAAAGACTTTGATGATAAAGAATATGTCGAAAAAGTCCTTAAAGAGGGACAAAAAATTGCAGATGACGCCATGCTCATGGAATCTGAGATTATTGATTTGATAAATCAGCACGTGTCGTAGTGAATGATTGTAAGAAACCTTAATTGCGTTTCGGAAGTTTGCAAAATGTCCGGTCAGGGGATGAATGGTATCAGCCCCAAACCAGGCATATCATTTACAAGGAAATAAAAATCAATGTATTATTCATGCTCCCATTTAACAAGCCACGGATCATTGGTGCGCTTCTGGAAAGCTCTGAGATCATCCTTTAGTTCAGCAAGAGTTTCTTCATACTCAGGTTTGCCAGCCAGGTTTTTTGATTCCTGTGGATCATTTTTCAAATCAAACAATTCAAATTCAGGTCGATTGCTGTAATAATCTACTGGTTTAAAGGCATACATTTTGTCTTTTGAGTTCAAAGCGCTTTGCCAGGTGGATGACTCCCACAAATCAGAAGCATGTGGATAAGGAAGTTCATGTGCAATGTTCCAGATAAGTTTGTATTTGTCGGTCACAATCGTCCTCATCGGGTAATACATTGTTATCTCATGAAAAGTGTGTGAAGCATAGACAGTATCCCAACCTTCACTGGTATTGTTTTCAAGGACTTCCTTAAAAGAATGGCCATGAAAATCTTTGTTATATGTGTTATCCCACCGGTTTTTGTTTTCTTCCCATCTTTTTTTGAGAATATCGCGACTTTCACTCAGTCCACCGGCATAATCCAGTATTGTCGGGGCAAGATCGGCCCAGTTAATTTTTGCATTATTAGTCGTTCCTTTATTTTTGCTGTTAACATTTTTGATAATACAGGGTAATTTTATACCAGGTTCATACACATTGGTTTTAGCGCCCGGAAAAGCAATTCCATTGTCCGAAATATAAATGACAATAGAATTATCCCACACCCCGTGCACTTTCAGGTGTTTGAACAAGCGACCTATGCCCTGGTCGAGTCTTGCCACAGACTGGTAATATTGTGCCAGTTCAGCCCGGCACTCGGGTGTATTTGGCAAATAATCAGGCACAATAACATCGTCAGGCGAAAAGGTTATTTTTTCAACGCCCGAATAACCTTCATCCTTGTTTCCAAACCGGTCCGGGTTATAAGGATTATCCTCAACTTTACCACCTCCTCTGTGCGGATCGCCGGTGCAGTAATAGAGGAAAAAAGGATTTTCTTTGTTAGCGCTGATGAAATCAAGACAACTGTCTGCCATTGCAACAGGATTTCTCAAATCAGCATTCAGGACGGTTTCAAAATGAAAAACTTTTTCAGGCCCAACATGGTATTTACCAATTCTTCCTGTTTCATAACCTGCAATGTCATCAAGCAAAACAGGCAATGATTTGATATGGTCAAAAGCGCTGAAATGGTGAAAATGGTGCTTATGCCCGTAATGTCCGTTTGCATGATTGTACAAACCGGTAAGGATGACCGACCGGCTGGCGCTGCATGATGCTGATGTGCAATAAGCATTTGTGAATTTCATTCCTTCTGATGCCAGATAATCGATATTTGGCGTTTTAATGACTGTGTTTCCATAACATCCGGCATCATTTGTACCGTGGTCATCAGAAACAATGACGATGATATTAGGTTTTTCTGTTCGCTGGTTTTCCCGGCCATTTTTGGCTGTTGATTGACATCCGGCATACATTCCTGCAATGGACATATACAGAAATGGTTTAAAATTTATTTTACCCATGATTATTCATTTTTAAATAGCCTACGAAATAATAATTTTTTTATGACATTTGGAAATATAAATCATCAGTTTTCCAGCTTTTTATACCAGGTTTTGTGCAAAATAAGTGAACATATAACAAAAATTCCGGCAGACACGATGATTGAAGTTTGTTCCTGTACAACAATATAAATTGGCAGAGCAATAATAGACAATTGCCAGATAATTCCTGTCATCACATTGAATAAATCCCGCTTAAAGGCTTTGTTTTCCTTAAATTCAGGATACTTTTCCCTGGCCATTTTGAGAACCGGCTTCCAAAATCTCCAGGGTTTCACTGATGTATAGAACTTAAGCAGTGTTTCGTCATCTTCCGGTTTTGTTAGCAGGCTGCCGGCAACACAGGCAATCAATGAAACACCAAAACTGGCAGGGAATGTATAAAGCGGTTTAATATCAGGGAAAATAGCAGGGACAATCAGTGCGCCCGGGAGTCCGATAAGCATGCCCCAGAAGAATCCATAGCCGTTAAAGCGTCACCAGTACCATTTCAGGGCGTTTGGCGCTGCATAACCGACCCACAGGGCAGAAACGATCCAACGGGTGATTGAATCAACTGGTTAAACACCGGCCACAACCAGGGAAACCAGATACTTTTTAATCCATAGACAAAAGCCAGGGAAACAAGCCACATGGTTCCGGATACATCAAACATGCCTGATGCATTTGATATGCTCAGGATATAAAACGGCATGCGGTTGCCACCCAGGAAATACGACTGAATGTTTCTCGAGGCAAGTCGGGTAAAATAGAGACCTATCAAAATGGTTATACCAAAATATACGATTATGATTACAAGGTCAATTGTCGCAAGATTCATAACCTTTATCCGGCCAGGCCGGAATAGATGTTTTTTTTGTAGTGCCGGATTTGAATACTAAATTTTCGGGCGCGTTTGCACCCGATGGTGTTATAATGGAAATCAACTGAAGATTTGGCCATACTCCATATTTTTATGAGCCAAAATGAACAGAAAGACAGATAGACAGACAGACAGACAGACAGATAGATAGATAGATAGATATCAGGCTTTCCGGATGCAGAATTATCCGACTGAGGATAACTTTGCCACAAATCCTACAATGATAAACTTATACAGACTTTAGGGTTTGAAACGAAATAATCTAAACAATTTGATTCTGTAAACTTTATTTCATATCAAACCTTTGGTACCAGTGCAGGCAGGATAGTCTCCTGACAAAAAAATCATGAGAAATAGCCGAACCTTTAAAATCGCAATATAAAAAGGAATTGAAGTACTGGTTTTATGACTTTAATGTATCCTGTAGGCGCTTAAGTTCTTTCCATTTGTTTTCAAGGGCCAGTTTTGCCTGCTCTGGCCAGGAATCGGGCTTATGTATACGGTATCGTTCACCACCTATCTCTAAAAGGTATTCACTGATAATTTTTGGTTTTGCATCAGCTAATTTTTTCCAGGTATCTATCCCTTTCTCCTTTAAAATTTCTTCAATTTTTGGGCCTATACCTTCAATGAGTTTCAAATCATTTTCTTTGATATTCTTCTCAAAAACAATTTTTGCTGCTTCCGGATCAAATTTTTTCGCAATGGAAGCTTTCCGTTCACGGATGATGTCCCTGGCTTTTTCTTTGGTTTCTCTGGCCTTGGTTTTAAATGATTCGCTTTCATCGTCAACACGTTTGAAGATCTTTTCCGGCACTGTGCTTTGCGAGCCAAATATGGTTCCGGCAATAAACCCCAAAATCGAGGCAGCGGTGGACATAAACAGGACAAAAGGAAGATCGAATTTGTTTCTGTCGTTCATAATTTTTTCGTTTTTAATATTATACAAATGAAATAATTTTATACTTTTTATTATAAGATTTATAGATGTTAAAAATAATCATTTTTTTTTTGAATAT
>CAZVTW010000048.1:0-20502 GCA_964629805.1 uncultured Bacteroidales bacterium
TTTTGATGCGCTTCTCAATTTCAAAGCACATTTCAGTGTTTTGTTACGATTTCATTTTAGAAATTTAGGTAATAAAAATAAAGACTGAGCTTCATTTCTCCTGTTATCGGCTTATATCAAAATTTTTATTCCAATTACCAATACATCATCCAATTGTGATTTGTTGCCCTTCCATTCTTCAAATGTTTTATCAAGTAATTCGTACTGTTCATTCATTGACATATGACGATTTTCAAAAATCAGATTTCTAAACTTTTTCTCCATGAATTTTTTGTTTGTTTTTTCTCCAAACTGATCCTGAAAACCATCAGAAAACATATATAATTTTGTTCCGTCTTCAATAGGAGAACGATGGTTTTCAAATTTAAATTCATATCTGGTGGTCAGCGATCCGCCAATTGAAAAGATATCCCCTTCTATGACCTGTATATCGTCGTTCCGGACAAGATATGCGAAATGATTAGCACATGCCAGCTCAACATTTTTGGTTTTTTTATCTATACAACAAAGTGTTATATCCATTCCATCGTCCTGAATCTGGTCTGTCTCCTCCTGTTGTTTAAGCGCCCGTATAATGCCTGAATTTAACCTGTTTAATATTTCACTTG
Organism: uncultured Bacteroidales bacterium; assembly: GCA_964629805.1. Taxonomy (GTDB): domain Bacteria; phylum Bacteroidota; class Bacteroidia; order Bacteroidales; family CAZVTW01; genus CAZVTW01. The sequence continues at coordinate 609 of CAZVTW010000048.1, forward strand.
GCTTCTCATTTTTCTCCTCGTTTACAATCTGATTGAGCAGCGTGTTTCCAATCATTGACATAAAAGCCCCGGGTACGCTGTGACCTGTACAGTCAACAGCCGCAATAAATAACTTTCCGTTTAATTCAGAGAACCAGTAAAAATCTCCACTGACTATGTCGCGGGGGCGATAAAAAATAAATGATTCGGGGAAGTGATCTTTTATGGCCCGTTTAGAAGGCAATATGGCCTCCTGAATTTTACTGGCATATGTAATGCTATCGGTTATATGTTTATTCTTTGCTGAAATCTCTTTATTCTTTGCTTCAATGAGGGTATTCTTTTGCATTATTTCATCATTTTTGGCCTGAAGAATTTGATTTGTTTTCTTTTTGCGTTTGTAATTAAGATAAACAATGGCCAAAAGAACAAAGAGCAACAATAATCCAATGAAAGATGAAAACAAAAATGTTGTTTTTTGCCTGATTTCCAGTTCCTGTAGTTGGATTTTATTCCTTGCATTTTCAATTTCCTGGCGGGTCAGAAGCAATTCCTTTTCTCTTGCATCAATCATTGCTGCCCGCTTCTCTATTTCAAGGCTGTCCTCTTTGGTTTTTGCATTCAGTCTGTCTATTTCAAGTTGATATCTGGCTACTTTGAGCACTTCGTTTTTTACATACAAATTATTTTCAAGCATTTCAAGGGTATCAGTAGTAGATTTCTGTTCCTTTTTTGATATTTTTTCCTGTTGCTCCCTTATAGAGTCAATATCTTTGCGTTTTACAAAATCCGTGGAATCAACTGAAAGAGCTTTTAATTCATTCAGACTGCTTAATGTTTGATTTGAATCAATGATTGATTTGCTCCTCTTAACTTGTTCCTGTAATGCATTTTCAAGAATTTTTTTGCTTTTTTCATGTGCATCTTTAATAATACTGTCTCGTTGTTTGTTGGCCAGAACAAGAACTTCATGTGCTCTGGAAAGAATATTATCTGCTTTTTTGTTTGCCTCCCACATTTTCATTTCTATGCCCAGGCTTTTTCTTGCTTCCGGGCTGAGATTATTTATTTCTTCGCGTATAGCAGCATAAAGTTTTTTACTTTCTTCAACATCTTGTTTTAAATTTTTGTATTCACCTATCATATTTTGTGAATAATCCAGATTTGTATCATAAATGGAACCGGTTTCTGCATTTATTTTATATTTTGAAATTGTTTTTTTAGTTGCGCTGATATCGACTCCGGGCGCTAAATCGTCGAGTTGTATGATATCAATATTCGTAATATAAGAATTATTACGGCTGTCTTCAGGTACATGTGTATCAAAAGCAATTCTTTTGGGGATTGTGCCATATTTATAAAATTCAACAATATAATTTCTGTTCAGTTTCATTTCAACATGAAATTTCCCGTCAGAAATCGTCCTGAAACTGTCAATTTTGGTTGAATCCAGGAAAACCCTTACAATGGCACCGTTTACCCTTTTTTTATTATGAACAATGGTACCGTTAAGTTCAAAGACGCCTCTTTTTTGCGCTTGCACAAAAAAACAAACAAGCATTTCGGCAACTAAAAATATCAGTATAAAAATGAACCGTTTATTAATCATATTTGAAAATATCTTAACTATGAATTATTTTTTTATATACAACTTACGTTCCATAATTAATTTTTAGACATTTAGAATGTTTTTTTTATATTTATGAGTTCACTCCCAGAAGGATGATTTTTGCCTCTGCTAAGTCGAGAGCGAACCTGCCCCGTATATAAAATGTCGGGGGGCATTTGTCCCGACTTATAATCGAGGCAAATAATAAAGTGTTTAGCAATAATGGGACTTTGGGGAGGAGACTCATTCTATTTATTGATTAATGAAACAAGTTTAGTATCATTTTTTTTTGAACATAAATTTAAAAAAAATATATTGGCTTTAATAATAACTTCCTTAAATTCTTAATAAAAACATAAATATAATCTGATGACTTTTAAAAGAATTTGCCGGCATCGTTTTTCTAACATAATTTACAAAATTTTTATTATATACTCTATTTTTGGTTGTATTTCCATTTCTGTGTCGCATCCGGTTTTTGCCCAGAATGAATCCGGGCAGGTACACAAAGTTGTTATACAACAAGATATTAGATATGACTTCAAATTGCTTGAAAATTTACTCATTGAGCATAAAACAGATAGCGCTTTAAAGGTTGCTGATTATTTAGCATATAATTGTCTGTCAAATGCAAATTACAGATGCCTGGAATCAACAGGCGAATTATTTTTTCAGAATAAAATGTATTTGACTGCCAATGTTTTCTTCTACACTGCACTGAAAGCATATAAAGAAAAAAAAACAGATCAAAGGTATATTATCAAAATTTTAATAAGAATTGCTGATTCATATAATAAAATAGGTTTATATAAAAAATCCCTGAATATTCTGAATTCGATACAGCAATTGAAAAAACACAAAACCAAGGATTCAATAAAAAGCCAGGTTTTTATTTCACTTGCAAGAACATATCAGAAACTGAATGAATCCGATTCAGCGCATTTATATTATGATATGGCATTTCAACTTACAAATAACAAGGTACAGGTAGCCAATTTATACTTAGAGAACTCAACTGTTTATATTGATCAAAAACTCTATAACAAGGCATTCCGGCTGGCAACATCTGCAAGAAATCTATTTGACAGTCTTAACAATAAGACTGGAATATCAAAATCAGATCAGACAATAGGTCATATCTATTATCAGAATCAATCATATGAAAAAGCGCTAAAATATTATCAACAAGCACTCGAAACATTGATTACATCAAAACCAGATGAACGGTACCAGGAAATACTTTTAAATATCAGCCGATTATATTATAAAAAAACTCAATATGATTCATCGCTGTACTATCTTGATAGTATGAGTTTAATATCAACAGCAGAGAATTTACCTGAAAAAATAATGTTACAGTATTTATCTCTTAAGTACAAAATACACAAGGAAAAAAATATTTTTACACAATATACAAAATATTTAGAGAGATATTCATATTTCAGGGATTCTTGTGAAATGTCAGATAAACGCATCTATCAGAAAGACCTGAGTTTTTTCTTTAATAATCGTTTTTTAAAATCATCAACAGAAGGTATCCCGTTTAACGAGCAGACATTATGGCAAAAAGAAAAAATTCCGGTAACCTATCTGTATATTGTTCTTGTAATACTTTTAATCATCATTTCAGGATGCTGTTTAATTGCAAAATCATTTTTTTACAGGAAAGCGCTTTTTTCGTTTGCAAAAAACAATATTGGCGTTCTAAGATATTCAGAAAAGAAAACAAAGTTTTTGACAAAAAACACTTACAGGTTTTTAGGGATTTCTGCTGAACAAAGGAAAAATATAGATATTAAGAATTTTATTGACGAATCATATTATGATGAATTTAAAAAGTCTGTTGAGTCACAATATGATAAATCTGATATTATTACACTTGAAAACCGTCCGGAGCAATGGAATTTTTATTTTTACCACATCAACTTATTCCTTAAGAAATACACCTATATTTTTTTCTATCCTCTGAATTCGGAATCCTGGATTGAACAATACCAAAAAGAATTAAAAGGATTAAAAAATCAAAATCAAATAAAGAACCGTATGTTTTCTCTTATTGGTCATGATTTAAGAAATGCTGTTGGGAATTCTAAATCCGTTCTTGAAATTATTTCCGAGGATATAAATGCTTATGGTGAAAACAGTGTTGGTGATATTCTTATGATGCTCAAAAAAGCAACAACAAAAGCTTACGACATGCTTGAAAACATACTATATTGGTCGCGAATACAACGTCAGGAGATGAAATTTCAACCTGAGCAGTACATTTTAAATGAAATAGTAGAGGATGTCATTTCTAAATATCAGCAATCAGCTAAGGATAAGAACATTCAACTATTATTATTTCCATCCGATCCTATCCAATGTCATTGTGATGAACACATGATAACTGTGATGCTCAGGAATATTCTTTCTAATGCATTGAAATACACAGACCCAAACGGAGAGATACAGGTTTCAATTACCCAAAACAGTAAAATGATAGAAATTATGGTCAGGGACACTGGAATAGGCGTCGGTCAGGAGGATATCGAAAAAATATTTTCACCGGAAGAGCTTTATTCAACCTACAGTACTGATGGAGAAAAAGGTTTGGGAATTGGCCTCTATCTCTCGAAAGCATTGATTGATAAACACAAGGGTAAAATTGAATTCGAAAGCCAGAAAGGGGAAGGGACTATTGTAAGGATATTGTTGCCGGTTTCTTAATAAGAATCATACAAAAAAAGGGGGAATTTCTGTCCCCCCTTCTTTTGTAAAATTGTTTTATCGAATATTTTAAAAAATCGACGGGTTATCGCCAACTCTAATCATGGCACACCTGAAACCAATATCATCTCTGGCGCTGTTTTCATCCAGGAATCTTCTTGTGCTGGGTACCATCCAGTAAGCAGGGTCTCTCCAGCCACCGCCTTTATAAACTCTGGTATGGTCACTGATAAGAGATGTCATACCAACATGCTTTTCGCCTTTCCCCTGGTAATACATCCTGTCAGAATCTCCTTTTTTGGGATCAACCTGTGGAGGGTCTTGTCCCCATTTATTACGGTCAATGGTAGATTGAATATCCCCGTCTTTGTAATTAACATTATAGGCACGCTGATAATTGAACCTGTTCATAGACTCAGCATCAGTCATTTCCCTGTATTTGATGCGGCCATATTTATCTTTAGGTTTAATAATTCCCTGGTTATCCCTGTCAATGACTTTAAATATGTTTCCCCTGTATGGGTTTAGATCATCAAAATCCATAAATGAAAGTGGTCTGTACACATCAAGAACCCACTCATTTACATTGCCTGCCATACAATACAGTCCGAAATCGTTCGGCCAGTAAGCGTCTACCCTTGCTGTAATGGCAGCATTGTCATTTAGGTAACCGGCAACACCCATGTAGTCGCCTCTGCCACGTTTAAAGTTAGCCATGAAATACCCCTGGTAGGCGGCGCCGTCAATACGGCCGTCATTTCTGACCCATCGTCCGTTCCAGGGATACAATCTTCGTGAGTAAATCCTTTCATCCACTGAATTTCCGAGCAGGGCATATGCTGCATATTCCCATTCTGCTTCGGTAGGCAGCCTGTACCTTGGCAGTAATATACCGTCTTCCATTCTTACCCGGCGTCCTTCGCTGTCAGGATTCATAAGGTCGGGCAGATTTTTCCTGACAAGCCCTTCATATTGTCCTGCGAGATATGCTTCGGTATTAAAATTGTCCGCTCCTTTTTGATCAGGATTATATTCCTGGATACCTTCTTCAATCAAAATCTGTTCGTTGACCCTGTCTGTCCTCCAGGAGCAGTATCGATCGGCCTGCACCCAGGTGACACCTACCACAGGATATTCATGGTATGCCGGATGGCGAAAATAATATTCAACATAAGGTTCGTTGTATGCCAATGGTCTTCTCCAGCACAAGGTGTCAGGAAGGGCATCTTTATAAACCTCAGGATAATCAGTAAATACGCGGCTAATCCAGAATAGGTATTCTCTGTAATCAACATTCCTGACCTCAGTCTCATCCATGTAAAATGATGTGACAGTGACCCTTCGTGGAATATTATCCCAATCGTAAGTCAAATCCTGTTCAACCCGGCCCATTGTGAAGGTACCTCCTTCAATTAAAACCAAACCGGGACCTGTTTCCTGTTCAACATTGGGTGATACTTCAAATCCACCCTGATCCGGATCATTGTAATTCCAACCTGTTGTCCTGGATTGTTCTTTTTGGAAACATCCTGTGAACATAAGTCCAATAACAAAAATACTACCAATAAAACGCATACCTGCTTTCATAATAAATATTTTATCTGTTGTTTACAATTTCTCTAAACTAAAACCTTGGGCAACTTATTGCCCTGTATTTTTTATTTTTTTCACGGCAAGGCAATCTGTAAGATAATGTTACTTCATGCGCATTGCCAAACTGATTAAACATATTATACAAGTTGTAGTCATAACTATACGACAATCTGTACTTTCCGGTTTCAAAACCAATCAATATAATCAATGAACTGATGTCAAAATCCCTGTGATGTCTCAACCAGGCGCCAAAACTTATCACTGAATAAGAAAAAAGCAATCCTGCATTTAATTGTTCAAGCGTTCCCTGCTTTTGAATAACCAATTGTGGCGAAACCATCAACCTGTTTTGCTGATATTTATTTCCCAGCAATATATTTAGTCCGCCATGTAACGTGTATTTCCTGGCCATAGCAGGATATAAACGCCCTTCAATTTTTTTCACCCTATGATTAATATGATGAATTGCAAGGCCAAGATAGTAATTTTTACCAAATCCAACAAATCCTGTTGAAAAATCAACACGATTCGTTGAAAAATTTTGATTTGAGGTTGGATCAGCCGAAAAAGGTGACACCCCGGATATTGAAATCATATCAGGATATATTAGACCTGAAGTGTTGACAGATTCAAGGTTATATCCAACCTGGAAACCTGCTCTGGCCCTTAAATTTCCTGCCACCTGGAATTCATAGGCATAGACGCCTTCCAAAAAAGTATTTGAAATAAAACCATCTCCCTGAACATCATGAACCAGATAGGCTCCCAGACCACCATGAAGAGCTTCTGAATACCCGTCAAAACTCAGACCATAAGTCACATAAGCTGAATTGACCGAAGGCCATTGGTTTCGATATACAGCAAGAAGTTTCCCACAGGGTTCGATTCCGGCCATTGCAGGATTTAGATACAGATGGTTGGCATAAAACTGCGAAAATACAGGATCCTGCGCTGACACTCTGGAGGAAAAAGTGACAAAAAGTACTATTGAAGGTATAAATATTCTATAAATAAATTTATTCATTAATTCCTGTGTTCAGTGAGTTGTGGTAATTTTAGTTTGTATTCGTTTAAAACAGGATTCATTTCTTCAGGTTTTATAACGTTTTATTTAATCTCAGATTTTATTATAATCGGGATTTGACTTGTAACGTCAGACATTCAAAAATAGTATTGTTGCAATATCTTAATAAATCAACCGTTAAAAATTGTCAAAAACATTTTCATAAAAACACAGTGCCAATGATAAGGAATACACTTGTTTTGTTTTTTATCCTTTCCGTAAAAGTCATATTTGCGGATACAATTACAAATATCATACAATTTCACTGGCAGGGACAGAAAAAGATTGTTTTTCCGGCCAAAGACAGCACTCAGCCTGCCTGTCACATTCAAGCCCTTAATTTCAAAGGAGCAACATATCCTGCTGCTTCCGGATTTCTTCCTCACTACGAAACTACTTTCCCGATTCCCGCAAATTATGTTTTAACAGACATTAAACTGAAAGACAAGGCCACAATTACAATACAAGACATATCGGAAATAGAATTACTTTTGGGAACCGATTTGAAGGACAATTTTGAAACCAAATACAGTTATCTCGCTGAAAGAGGTAATAAATACCTTCATGTCAGCATAATACCAATTAAAAAAATTAAGACTGAGGAAAATAGTTATGAGAAACTCTTACAAACAACATTGCATATTGAACTTAAGAAAAAGGAAAACACAAAAAGCATCACAAAAGAGAACACACCTGCTGCAAACTCAGTTTTGCATCAGGGGACATGGGTGAAAATCAACATTCCTGAAACAGGTATATACAAGTTATCCTATTCCAGGTTGGAAGATTTAGGTGTTGCAGAACCAAAAAAGGCGCGTGTGTATGGTTTTGGCGGCGGAATGCTCCCGCTGATGAACAATGAGTATAATTTTAATGATTTGCCTGAAAAACAGGTTCATTACCTGGAAGATGGTATCATTTTCTATGCAAAAGGCCCGCATGACATTGAATATGATACCGGTTACAGGATGCTCCTGCACAAGGAACACCCCTTTTCAAATCATACCTCTTATTTCATCTCAAGCGATGCCTCAACAGGAAAACAGGATAACAGCATCCGGAAAACCACAACAAACATCTTAACAGCCACAAAACAATTTAATACATTCCTGGACTGCCGCTACCATGAAACGCGGGACACAAATTTAGTACAGTCGGGGCGGACATGGTATGGAGAAGAATACTTTGACTCGAAAACGACATATAATTTTTCTTTCGATTTCCCTGATCTCATCAGCGACTCCACGGTGTCTGTTTTGACTTCCCTCATTGCCAGGTCTACCGACGAAAGTTCATTTACAATATCATCGGGTAACAATACTACAAATATAGATATACGTTCCGTGTCATTACGATATGATGGTTCACAGGCAAAAGAAGGAAAGAAAAAACTTGAATTCAAAAATACTGAACTCACCGAACAAATACCTGTTGATATCACATATAACAAAGGCAATTCAACATCAGTTGGCTGGCTTGATTATATTGTTGTCAATGCCTACAGAAAACTTAAATACCCGGGAAAGCAACTACTGTTTTCGCATTATAATGCCTCAGAATCAACATATACTGGTGAATTTATCATAGAAAACGGTAATCCGAATCTTATTGTCTGGGATGTGACTGATCCGCACAAGGTTTATGAAGTAACAACTGTTTTATCAGGCAATAACCTGACCGTTACAACCGAATTACATCCCGGACTAACAAAATTTGCTGTATTTGATAAAAAAGGTAGCTTTTACAAGCCTGAAACAGACAATGATACCTATCAGGTAGCAAATCAAAATCTTCACGGAGCATCAACCCCGGATATGGCCATTGTTGTCAGGCCCGGTTTACAAAAATATGCTGTGGAACTTGCTGATTTTCATAAAAAAAACGACGGGCTTGAATCTCTCATAGTTTTACAGCAGGAGGTATTCAATGAGTTTTCATCGGGTATACAGGACCCGACAGCCATCCGGAATTTTATGAGAATGTTTTATACCAGGGCTTTGACCGGTGAAGATAAAATGATTCGGTATCTTCTTTTATTTGGTGACGGGACTTATGATTATACTTTAGATTCAAAAGAATCTGATAACTATATTGTCACCTTTCAATCCTCTCATTCTCTGAGTCCTACCGGCTCATATGTCACAGATGATTATTTCGGTTTGCTTGATACTATTGAAGGAGGTAGTGAATATGGCGGGACAATTTCAAATAGTCTGCTGGACATAGGCATTGGCAGGTTACCGGTTAAAAATGAGGAGGATGCCAGGATTGTTCTGGATAAAATATATATGTATGTTGATTCTCAATCAATGGGTTACTGGCGAAACGAACTGACATTTATTGCAGATGATGCTGATGATAATCAGCCTGATCATATGCAGGATGCTAATAAACTTACCAGGCAAATTGAAGAAAAATATCCTGTTTTTCACATAGAGAAGATATACTTAGATGCTTTTCCTCAAAAAACGACACCAGCAGGACAACGTTATCCGGATGTCAACCAGGCCATCCACAACAGGATAAAAAAAGGTACACTTATCTTAAATTATACAGGACACGGACATGAAACCGGCTTTGCACACGAAAACATCCTTGATATTGCAGATGTTCGTCAATTCCGGAATGAATATAAGTTGCCTGTTTTTATGACCGCTACCTGTGAACTTAGCAGGTTTGACGATCATACCCAGGTGACTGCCGGCGAAGAAATTCTTCTGAATCCGGAAGGCGGTGGCATAGCATTGTTTACAACAACACGTTTGGTATACATAGATGCAAATTATAAATTAAACAGAAGTTTTTACAATCATGTTTTCGAAAAAGATGAAGCCGGTAAGCGATTAAGATTTGGCGATATCATGAGATTGACAAAAAACGGTACTGGCAGTGGAAATAATAAACTTAACTTCACATTGCTTGGGGACCCAGCCCTTATGCTGACCTATGCAAAAAATAATATCGTAACAACGAAAATAAACAGCACCCCGATCGAAGAAAATACTGATACACTAAAAGCTTTCAGCGAGGTATCGATGGAAGGAATGGTGACTTATCCCGATGGTTCGCCTATGAAAGATTTCAAAGGTACTGTTTATCCTGTTATTTATGATAAAAAATCCACTGTGAAGACCCTGAGTAACGACGGATTCGAACCTTTGGAATATACCACTCAGAATAACATTCTATACAAAGGCAGAGCTGATGTTAAAGATGGCATATTCAAATTTTCTTTTGTTGTGCCCGGAGATATTTCTTACAATATTGACTCAGGCAGGGTTATTTACTATGCTGATAACGATGTTGTTGATGCCGCAGGATCATTTGAGGGATTTTTAGTTGGCGGATCAAATGAAATTACTGAGATAGATAATACGGGACCTTCCATATCTCTGTATATGAACGACGAAAGTTTCATAAACGGAAATATGACTGATCAAAATCCTGTTTTGCTGGCTGTTATCAGCGACGAAAGCGGTATAAACACCTCCGGTACATCCATAGGGCATGACATAACTGCTGTAATCGACGATAATACAAATAATATAATTATCCTGAATGATTATTATATCTCAGATTTCAACAGCTACACCTCAGGCAGGGTCGAATTCCCGTTGCTCAACCTTGAGCCGGGCAAACATACCATAAAAGTAAAAGTATGGGATATTTTTAATAACTCTTCAGAATCAACGATTGAATTTATTGTCAAAGAGTCTGATGATTTTATTATTTCAAACCTCTATAATTATCCCAATCCTGTGCGTGAAACAACAGAATTTTATTTTGAGCACAATCAATCTATGACTGACATGGATATTGAATACCGGATATTTAATATTTCAGGAAAACATGTTGCATCAATAAAAAAGAACTTGTATGCGCAGGGGTACAGGATTGGTCCCGTGAAATGGAACTGTACCGGAAACCAGGGAAGTGTTGTTGACAAAGGAATATATATTTACAGGCTTAAAGTTTCGACAGCAGAAGGCAAGGTGAATCATAAACAGGGAAAATTTGTTATTATGAGGTGATATTTTATTGCTAAAAATCTTATCCTGTTAAGACCTTTGAAGTGATTGTCTTACGAAAATTAAAAATATCATTTTGATATTAAAATATTTCATTACTTTTGCCTGTTAAAATTTGTCAGAAAGTTTAAAATATAGTAAAACATTTAAGAGAAACTAACGTTTGGTATAACAATTTTTGAAATATTAGAAAAATAGGAAGATGGAAAATCCAAGAGTGAAAATTTTTGTATTATTAGCTTTGTTTATCATAAGCCGTTCTTTTTTATATTCCCAACAAGAATTAACCACCCATCAGCTTGCCGGGCAGATGAATGTCATAACTTCAGCAGTACCGTTTTTAATGATCGCTCCTGAATCACGGGGTGGCGCTATGGGAGAAGTTGGTGTAGCCTTGAGTCCTGATGTTAATTCAATGCATTGGAATCCCTCAAAGTATGCATTTATTGAAAGTCAATTCGGTGTATCTCTGTCGTATACTCCGTGGTTGCGGAAACTTGTAGATGATATTAATCTCTCATATCTCACCGGGTATTACAGGCTGGACAACCGTCAGGCTATTGCAGCTTCCATGCGTTATTTCTCTCTGGGAAATATTGTTTTTACCAATATAAGTGGTCAAAAAGTAAGGGACTTCAGACCAAATGAATTTGCTATTGACATTGGATATGCACTTAAACTACACGAGCGGATTTCCGGTGCGGTAGCTATGAGATATATTTACTCAAACCTTACCGGAGGATTTTCTGCCGGAGGAACAGAAACCCATGCCGGACATTCTGTTGCAGGAGATATTTCCGCTTTTTACACAAATCCTGACATCTCAATAGCCCAGCGGGATGCGGTTTGGAATTTTGGAATCAACATATCAAATATCGGTTCTAAAATTTCATACACAGACGACTCGGAAAAAAACTTTATTCCCACAAACCTGCGTCTGGGAACAGCTCTTAGTATGGAGCTTGATGATTATAACTCGATTACATTTTCGACAGATATCAATAAACTCCTCATTCCGACACCTCCTGTGTACAGCCCTGATAATGATTCTATTGTAGCCGGGAAAGATTCTGATGTTTTTCCGATCAAAGGTATTTTTCAATCTTTTTCGGACGCTCCGGGAGGAATGGAAGAAGAACTCCATGAGATCATTTATACTTTCGGTCTGGAATATTGGTATGCTAAACAATTTGCCATACGGACCGGATATTTCCACGAACATGACACAAAAGGAAACAGAAAATATTTTACTGCTGGTGTTGGTCTGAAACTAAATGTCTTTGGTCTTAATTTTTCATATCTGATTCCGGTTAATCAACGAAATCCCCTTGAAAACACTGTCAGATTCTCTTTGCTGTTTGACCTGGACAGCTTTAATAATCAGGGAGAAGATGATTAATTTGTAGTTTGATTTCTTATCAGGTATATAGTTACACTCATGAATCTGCGCATTGGATTTGGATTTGATGTACACAAACTTTCCCAAGGAGAAGATTTCTGGTTGGGTGGTGTAAAAATAGAGCATACAAAAGGGCCACAGGGCCACTCTGATGCTGATGTTCTTATACATGCTATTTGTGATGCTTTACTCGGTGCTGCAAATCTCGGGGATATTGGCAAGCATTTTCCTGACACATCCCCGGAATATAAAGGTATTGACAGCAAAATATTACTGTCAAAGGTTTATACCCTACTGCAAAGCAAGGATTACGTTATTGGAAATATCGATTCAACCATCTGCCTGCAAAGACCAAAAATAAAGGAATATATACCTGAAATGAAAAAAACACTGGCATCTGTTCTCGGCCTCCGGGTTGAGCAGATATCAATAAAAGCGACAACTACTGAAAAACTCGGATACATTGGCAGGGAAGAGGGGATATCGGCTTATGCTGTTGTTTTGATTGAAAAAATACAGGAACAGTAGAATTATTATTCTGTGAGAACAAGATTATTTTTATTTCCGGCAATCGTATTCTTTGAAAAGTCAGCCTTAACTGTTTCGGAACCAGAACCAAAATCCACACTGTAAATCAGATTGATTCCCTGGTAATTGCTCCCGACTGTGCCGTTTCCGCCAATAATATTATCATCAACAGTCTGCACAGGGATAGTAATTTCCAAATCATTTAATGTGGCATAGACACTGAATTGCATGCCCAGATTGTAGAAGTTAAGCATGTTAATCCTGTCAGCATAAATATGGTCTTTTTCAATAACAACAGTGTAAGTTTGTTTACCAAAAGTGGGACTTTCTTCAATCACATTCCATTCGCCGGTGATCATGTCACGCGGATCATCATCTTCAGAACCTAAATCATCCTCGCAAGAAATAAAAACCGGGAAACAAAGAAGAAATGAAAATTGGAGAAGTCGTTTGAAAATCATATCATTCAATATGTTAAGCCATTAATCAGCATCTTTCACACATCTAAAACCATTCAGGTAATATGTACTTGTGGGATACGCATAATCACGGATGGTTGATCTGACCTGGTCAGCAATACTCACCCAGGCACCGCCCCTAAGGAGTTTGAAATCTTTGTCTTTGGGGCCCTGTGGATTTTTCACCGGTGAATTTTCGTAATACTGATCAGAATACCAGTCGGAGCACCATTCCCAGACATTTCCACTCATATCGTAAATACCAAGTTCATTTGGTTTGAGTAAACCAACCGGATGAGTTTTTCCGCCTGAATTAGCATCATACCAAGCAACATCAGTAGCAACATTACTTCCTGAATATAAGAAATGTTTGCTTTTCTGTCCTCCACGGGCGGAATATTCCCATTCAGCTTCAGTGGGTAATCTTTTTCCCGCCCATTTGGCAAAGGATTTGGCGCCATACCAACTGACTTCAATAACAGGATTTTTTGCTTTTCCCGGTTCGGGCCTGAAAATTCCATTTTCTTCCATAATCAGGCAATCTTCATCATCAATCTCAAGCCATAACTTTCCGCCTTCTTCACGGTTCCCTAATTCATTCAAAAATTCGCAAAACTCTTCATTCGTCACTTCGTACTTGTCAATATAAAAACTACTTAATTCAACTTTATGAACCGGGACTTCATCATAATCGCCATTCTCGCTGCCCATCATAAATGTACCACCTTCGACGAATATCATATCCTCATATTGTTTCTCAGGTTGGCTACTGTCATTTATTGAAACAAAATCAGCATTTTGCGAAGGTGATTCTGATGCCTGGGTTGATTTATGGGGAAACAATATCGTATTACCTTGATTTTCATTTTCAAGCCAATTTCTTGTTGGCAGAACACCAAAATTTAAAAAAAGGGCAGGACTTAATATAATAATGGTAACTATTTTTAGCTTTTTTTGCATATCATATTTTTTTTTCTCACAATAAGAATAACAAAGCTTCTATTTTTCAAGTTTTCATAAAACATCAACAAAAATCAAACCATATTTTCAAATATCTGATTTTATTTTATTTCACAATTATTTTATAAAGGTATTCCAAAATGGAAAAAATATTTCCTTCTATCTATACGTAATACCTGAAAAATAGTTTATAGGAAAACCCAAAAAACTCAATTCCAAATGTTACTGAAATTTTACAAAAACCTCACCAAATCAGCATCTAAACACTGGTTTCATAAAATCTTAAAGCTGTGATCTTTTAGTTTAAAGAGATTCCTTTATATTATTATCAAAATAATACAACATATTTACAAATATATTTTAATTTTTATTCTTTTTACAACCAGAACAGAGTTTTTTTTATATTGCAGCCAATTTATATTATATTGCAGGAAAATAGATGGCTTTTATTTTATCGTTTTTGAAAAAAAATTAATTGTCAGATGGAATTTACCATGTTAAAATAACCATTGTTTTGTCCCGAAATCTGCGATTTCGAAGATGCCCGACCAAAGTCGGTATGTCGCGAAATCTTCGAATTCGAGGATGCCCGACTTAAAGTCGGTGTATTTAAAAACCTTAATCATGAATGTTTCATCTGTTTAAAATTAAGTTTTAATCATCCTCATGCCTGCCTGTAGCAGACAGTTGTGTACCACAGGCTTTCCAGCCTGTGAGTTTACCTACAGGCTGGAAAGCCTGTGGTACATGAGTGTTTCATATTATTTTGAAATACCCAAATAATAATTGCGATTTGAATTATTACTCGATATAATGTCATAATTATTTCATCTATAAGTAATAAACTTGATTTCAAAATATAAGAAAAATTAATTTTGGATTTTCAGGATAATAAATATTATATTCGCACCGCTGTATCCAAATGTCGGGAATGGAAAAAGTATCATTGATCAGAAAGTTTAATTACTGGAGAATTCGGCATATCAGTAACCGTCAATTCCTGTTGATTTTAAGTATAATTATAGGTCTCGGTGCAGGTTTTGGAGCGGTTATCATCCGTATGGCGGTACATCATATTAAGGAAGTCCTTCAGCATGGCTTCTCTGAAGACTATCAAAATTATTTGTTTTTTGCGTATCCGGCAATTGGCATCACTCTTACGGTCTTTTTTATAAAATACATTAATAAAAATCCTGTCAGGCACGGAATCCCGAATGTACTGTACTGTATTTCAAAAAAGAACGGTAAGATAAACAGCCATAATATGTATTCATCTGTCATAACCAGCGCCTTGACAGTTGGTTTTGGCGGATCAGTCGGATTAGAGGGGCCTACTGTTGCTACAGGCGCTGCAATCGGATCAAATCTGAGTAGTTTGCTCAGATTAAATTATAAACAGATAACCCTCATGCTTGGTTGTGCCTCTGCCGGTGCTATGGCTGCCATTTTCAAGGCACCGTTGGCTGCCATAGCATTTGCTGTTGAAATAATCATGATTGACCTCACTTCTTTTTCTTTAGCGCCCTTAATACTTTCATCCACATCAGCTCTTATCACATCCTATTTATTTCTGGGGAAAGAATTGTCTTATCCGGTTACATTGACCGGGGAATTCATCATGGAGGACCTACCCTTTTATCTTGTTCTGGGAATTTTCACAGGTCTTGTGTCAGTATATTTTACAAGGATGTATATGTATATTGGAAGTATTTTTGAGAGAATAAACAGAAACAGGATTCGCATCCTGACAGGCAGCATATCTCTGGGAATTATTATCTTTCTGTTTCCTTCGCTTTATGGAGACGGTTATGAAGCCATCAATGAATGTCTCTCCGGCAATTCATCATATCTGTTTAACCAGGGACTATTTTATTCCTTCCAGGATAACCTGACAGCCACGATATTATTGTTGATATTTGTAATAATTTTCAAAGTCATAGCAACTTCAATAACTTTTGGCGCCGGAGGTATCGGAGGGATATTTGCGCCTACCTTGTTTATGGGCGCTAATGCCGGATTTCTGTTTTCCTTATTCACAAACAATGTTTTTGGACTTAAAAATTTGAACCATGGAACATTTGCTTTGGTAGGAATGGCAGGTCTTATTTCTGGTGTCCTGCATGCCCCGCTGACAGGAATTTTTCTGATTGCAGATATTACAGGCGGGTATCAGTTGTTTCTTCCGTTGATGATTACAGCTACTTTTGCATATCTGACAGCCAGGTATTTCGAATCAAATTCAGTATATACCATTCAACTTGCAAAAAGGAAAGAATTAATAACACACGACAAGGACAAGGCTGTTTTGTCACTGATGAATGTCTATGATTTGCTTGAAACAGATTTTAGAACGCTGCACCCGGACGACAGCCTGGGCGACCTTATTCAGGTTATTTCTGAAGCCCACAGAAATGTTTTCCCTGTTGTGGATAAAAATAACTATCTGAAGGGCATCTTAAAGATGGATGATATCAGGAATATCATGTTCAAACAGGAACTGTATGACAAAGTTTTCATAAAAGATTTAATGTACATGCCCGAACATTCTGTCTCTGTTTACGACACAATGGAAGAAATAGCAAATAAGATACAAACAAGTGGCAGATTTAATATTCCTGTTATTGAAGACGGTAAATATCTTGGATTCGTATCACGTGCCAATGTTTTCTCAGCTTATCAAAAAATGCTTAGCGAATTCTCTGAGGATTAAATACTTATGGGCATATGATTTTTTTTTCAGGGAATAAACAGAAACTATATTATCCTGTCTGCAAAAAAAAATTAAAAAAAAGCATATTTTTTGCAACCTTTTAACCGTTTTATGCATCATACTATATATTACAAGTGCTTTCACATGGATAGATATATCATATTTATAATTGTTTTGTTTTTGTTTTCTCAGTGTGGGAAACATGCCTCTCAGGCTCCCTCGTTTGATAACAGGCTTTTGGCATGGATTCCTTATGATGTTGACGATGAGATTGAATTTATAAACAAAAATGGTGAAACCCTAACCTTTGAAATCACTGATAAAATAATAAAAGAAAGCAGATTTGATCCGGCAGCCGGTCCGGGTGAGAACAGCGCCATGCTGAAAGCCAGGCTGAAAACAAAATCTATTTTTAAGTCGAAGGAATTTATGTATGATTACCTGGTTTTTATTTCTCAACCACTTTCAGGAAAATATTCAGGGAGGGTCACCTATAATTTGTTCGATTATGCAACAGTCTTTGAGTCCTATCCTCTATCTTTGGCAAAATACAAGCAAAAGGGACAAAAGAAAAGAATTCTTGATTCCCTTGCAATCCGGAATAAAGTTTTAACCAATGTTATTGAACTATTACGCGATACATCAACAACTTATCTTGATAACGACAAATGTACGGTTTACAAAATGTACATTGCTGAAGGGTATGGCATTGTAGGATTTTCAGACCGCATTTCAAATAATGACTGGTTTTTAAAAGATGTAGCCTGCTTTGAGAATTAAAATTTTGTTTTTTTTCGATCTTCTGATATTACCAAAAGCTACTATTCATCTGAAAATTGAATCATCATTTCCCTGTATGTATTAAATATTTTTGATTTTGATATAAATCCCATATATTTTCCATTATCAGTAACCGGAAGATTCCAGGCTTTGGTCATTTCAAACTTCTCCATAACCTGCTCCATTGTATCAGACCAGTTTATAATTGCAAGAGGTTTAACCATGAAGTCCTTGACCTGCTTTTTATCATAAAAATGCGGATCAAAGATAATTTTTCTTACATCATCAAGATAAATCAGCCCGACAAGCTTATTATCATTCCCTGTGACCGGAAAGATGTTTCGTTTTGATTCGGAGATTACTTTCACAAGTTCCCCCAATGTAGAATCAGGATGGATGCACCTGAAATTATTTTCTATCACATGTCTGATCTTCATCAGGGTCAAGACAGCCTTATCCTTATGATGGGTAATGAGTTCTCCTCTTTTGGCAAGCCTTTTTGTATAGATTGAATGAGTTTCGAAATATTTAATTGTCAGGTATGAAACTGTACAGGTAAGCATAATTGGCAGAAAAAGCTTGTATCCCCCGGTGATTTCGGCAATAAGGAATATGGCCGTTAGCGGTGCATGTAGTACTCCGGCCATAACACCGGCCATTCCGACAAGCGAAAAATTACTCTCAGAAACCCTTACTGTATAAAAAATATTGATGATCCTGGCCACCAGGAATCCTGTTGTGCCACCCATAAAGAGTGCAGGTGCAAAAATGCCTCCAACACCATCACTACCTGTTGTCGTGGACATAGCTATTACCTTCATGATTAAAATCAAAATGAGAAAAATGATGAAATAGAACTGATTGTCGCGCAGTGAATAAAAAAGGCTCGATTTGGTCAGGCTTTCAGGAAGATTGCTTTGCAGGACTTTCAATGCATTGTATCCTTCACCATAGAGCGGTGGAAATAAATATATCAACAAACCCAGTGTAATACCGCCGATGAGCAGTCTGGTAAGGGGTTTTTTTATGACTTCAATTTTGTTTTCGATATACATGGAAGCTTTGGTAAAATACAGCGATACCAATCCGGTAACAATACCCAGCAATAAATAAAACGGGAGATGGTTTAGAACAAAGGGTTCGCTAACGGAAAATGAAAACAAAGCGCCCTCTCCGAGTAAAAAACTTGACACAGTTACAGCTACAACAGCAGAAATGAGTAAAGGGACAATAGACAGTGTTGTTAAATCCAGCATTAGCACCTCTAGTGTAAAGACAACTGCTGCAATAGGCGCCTTAAAGATTCCGGCAATGGCAGCTGTCGCGCCACAACCGATTAATAAAGTCCGGTACTTATAATTCAGGTGCATCAGGCGTCCAAGCGAGGACCCAATTGAAGCGCCGGTAAGCACAATAGGAGCCTCAGTTCCGACGGAACCACCAAATCCTATGGTCATAGTACTGGCAAACATTGAAGAGTACATATTATGAGACCGGAGTAGACTATTATTTTTAGAAATTGAAAACAAGATACGGCTGATCCCGTGTCCGATGTTATCTTTTACAAAATATTTAACATACAAAAAAGTAAGAACTAAGCCGATAAAAGGATAGGCAAAATATAAATAGTTGCCATCTTCCGGCTTAAAATGGTCAGTTAAGATAAATCCAACATAATGAACCAAATTTTTCAGCGCCACAGCTGCAAGCCCCCCACATAATCCAACGATAGCGCTAAGGATTAAGATAAAATGATGATGTTTAATATGTTTTGCCCGCCAGATGAGGAATCTGCCAAGAATTTTTTGGTATATCATAACGGGCTGCAAAAGTAAACGTTTGAAATTTGATTTGGAAATTTTTTTCAGACGAATATAAAAACCCCGCATAAATCATTTGAATATTATGCGGGGTAAAAGTATGTTTTCCCTTAGTATGTAGCTGATTAACTTATTCCTGAAAAATTAATTTTGACACGTTACTACAATTCGTTTTGTTAAGATAAGACAACCACACCACATACCACCTAAAATTCTAAAACGAAAATCTACTGCAACACTGAACTGCACATTGCTATT
>CAZVTW010000049.1:0-20318 GCA_964629805.1 uncultured Bacteroidales bacterium
TCTGCATTGAAGCCGTATTTTTGAAAAACAAATGATTTTATCTAACAGCCAATGCCTTAATTACGATTTAACATATTAATAATGAGATGATGAAACAGACTACAAATGAAATTATTTTATCTGATTTGAAACAAAATTTGAAAAATCAATTAGGAAATAATCTAAATAATTTAATTCTTTTCGGTTCTCATGCAAAAGGAAATGCAAATGATTATTCTGATTATGACATACTTGTTGTTTTAAATGATAAGTATACCTGGAAAGATGAAAAAAGAATATCTGATACTTGTTATTCAATTGATTTGAAATATGATATATTTACAGATATACATATTATTTCAAGTTATGAATTAAACTATACAATAAGGGGAAAAGAACCTCTATTTATTAATGCAATTAAAAATGGAGTATACGCATGATTTCACAGGAAAATAGAGATGAATTAATTAGGTATCGAATTGAACAGGCAAAAGAAACTATTGATGATGCTAATCTTCTAATTTCAAATAATAAATTCAGGTCTGCGGTTAACAGAATTTATTATGGAATGTTTTATATGCTGTTAGCAATAGCATTGAAATATGAATTTGAAACATCTAAGCATCAACAATTAATTGGCTGGTTTAACAAAAATCTGATTCATGCAGGGATTGTTGATCCAAAGTATGGGAAAATGATAAAAGACGCTTTTAGAAATAGACAAAAGAGTGATTATGAAACTTATGTGGAATTTTTACCAGAAGCAGTAAACGAAATGTTTGAAAGTATGAAAATATTTATTGATGACTTGGAAATATTGATTATGAACAAATAATATGGGTCTAAAAACCCTTCGAGCGGTCGAAGACCCAAAAACCCTTCGAGCGGTCGAAGACCCTCGAAGTGGTTATATAAGTTTCGCAGTTAGTTTTTCTTTATTTTTTAACTTAGAAACGAATTGAAAATTAATATAAATGGAATCTTCTGTATAATTGATCCGGATAATTTTGGTGTTTCTGCATTGAAGCCGTATTTTTGAAAAACAAATGATTTTATCTAACAGCCAATGCATGAACCGAAAATTAAAATCTTTACACACAGGATATAACTGTCGATTGGTCTGAAAACAGAGTACAAAAGATTGGTTTAGTAATAGAAAATATGTGCAAGTCAGAAAAATAGTTAGCTATAAATGAATAATTTACTAATACGAAAATATTATGCAGACACAAACCTTATCAATAGATGTTCCTTCGGATATTTTTGTCGCTGTTAATGAAAATGCGCAAGAATTTAAAAATTTAATTAAAACGATGTTAGCAATTCACTTTTATCAATTGCAAAAGTTAACAATTGGAAAAGCAGCTCAATTAGCAGGAATGCACCGTTTAGAATTTGAAACATTTTTATCCAGGAATAAAATACCAATCAGTAACTTAGAACTCGAAGATATTGAAGCAGATATTGATAAACTTTTATAAGATATGGATAAAAAAGGCTTAGTAATAGCGGATACAGGACCAATTATCTCATTAGCTGTTGTTGATAAACTTCATCTATTATCAGAAATATTTGATGATGTATTTATTCCGCAAGCAGTTTGGAACGAATTAACAAATGATAATTCAAGAGAGGATTATAAAAAAGTAGTTGGTTTTTTCTCAGATAAAGTTAAAGCCATAGTTGGTTTTAACAACCTTGCTTTTGCAATGGATTATGGTGAGGCAGAGGCAGTAATTCTTTATAACGAAATCTCAGCGGACTATTTGTTAATTGATGACAAGAAAGCAAGAAACATCGCAGAAACATTGAATATCAAGTGTATTGGAACAATTGGTTTGATAGCAGTAGCAAAACAAAGAGAACTAATTGACGCAATGCGACCACTGTTTATAAAATGGATTGAGGAAAATAGGTTCTATTCAATAAAACTGTTGAATAGAATACTTGAAAAATATTCAGAACAAAAAATTGTGATTTGATTGGTATAATCGAGTAGATGGCTGACGAGATTGTAGCCCCGCCAGTGCACCTCTCGGTACGCCAGGAGAAGGAGCAACTGCAAAAAGTCAGGGCTGATATGTGAGTATTGCCTGGCGTGCGAGCGAACAGGACTAACCGGCAAGCCGCAAAACCATTCCGGAAAGATTGGAGAAAAATATTACTTCGCAATCCAAAAGTATTATCATAGCATATTCTGACCAAATTGTAGTATTAATCAATCATTCAACAATTGTGAATAATTTTTAGGATAATAGTGCAGTCCAATACTAAAATAAATCATTTATTTAGCGAAGTAATAAATTCAAAAATAACAAAATATTAAAACTTCAATCTCATGAAAAGAATTGCTATTTATTTGTTTATTATTGCTGCATTGCAGGCGTGCAAAACAAAACAATCAGATATGGATAACACCCTCAGTGTAAAACTCCCGACTGACATTAAGTTATCGTACTCTTTCAGAAACATCAACAACAAGGAAAAAGGCTATGTTCCGATTAGTGATTCTATGCTTAAAATAACAACTGAACACGTGGAGCAAAATGGAAATTATTACAAAGTTACATATAAAATCTGTAATAAGACGCAAGAGGATCAAACGGGTGTTTTAAGGTTTAATTTGGAAGTAGCCGGAAAGAATCCTTCGTTCTTTTTGCCCGGCTTTATTTACGGAACCAACCGTGCCGATGTAAAGATGCACCCCAAATGCAGGAAGTTTTGGCCCCGGCTCAGTTTAGATGTGGACACCATGCCTTATGCTAATCACTTTTTCGTCCGTTCCGACCGATTGTCTTACCCGGTTTCAATGGTATATGTAAACAAAATGTTTTATGGAATATCAGGCTCTCCATACCGAATTAAAGATGGGAATAAAGAACAACAATGGATGCCAATAAAGAAAGGTGAATTTAGTGGTTTTAACGGATTTGGCTGCAAATTGGGAAAAGATACATCATCGGTTAGTTATACGCTTGGATACGAAAATGCACCCTGGCTGTATATTGCCGGAAGTAATATAAAATTCCAGGAATTTACAGAAGATAATTGTATAAGTATTACGGCAAAAGGAACTAAAACTTTTGACGTATATGTTTATGCATTTAAAAATGAAGATGAAAGGGGCCAGACCGAAATACTAAAACATCAGAACAAACTTTTTCACCAATCACCTGCCAAAGATGCAACCCCAAAAACAGCCATGCAAGATTTAACAAAGGCTCTATTTGACGATGGCTTCAACAAAGAGAGCAAACTATATTGTACCAGCGTGCAATTAGTAAACGATACTGTTAAACAAGGAGATTTTTTCTCCATAGCATGGACAGGAGGAATACAGGTGGCAACCCCCATGTTAATGTCAGCAATACGAATGAATAATGAAGAATATCGAAACCAGGCTTTGGAAAGTATCCAAAACATGGTTGATAATTCATTAAATCCCAAGTCTGGTTTGCCTTTCGATGCCTTTTATAAAGGAGAATGGACAACAAACGGCTGGTGGGAACATTATATTTGGATAAAGTGTGAAGGCTTAAGGGCACACTCTTCATATTTGGCCGGGCAAGCTTTGTATTACGTGCTAAAGGCTTACGAGTTTGAAAAAACACATAAAGGAGTTGAACATAATGATTGGTTAGCATTTGTAAAAAAAGTATCTGACAAAATTGAAACCACCAAAAACAGCGAACATGAATATCCGTACCGTTGGTCGCCCGAAACCGGAGAGGCTATTGATTATGATGCCATTGGTGGCGTTTGGTGTGCCGCAACACGGGCATATTTAGCTACCTTGCTGAATGACAGCATAATATTAAAGCAAGCAGAACAAAGCATGGACCATTATTGGAACAAATTTGTAAAGAAAATGGAATGTTACGGAACTCCGCACGATATATGGATGGGAACAGAAGAAGAAGGCGTGCTTGGGTTTGTAAAAGCTGCGGCCATATTACATCGCTATACAGGAGAAGACAAATACCTGGAATATCTGAGAGACGGCATTGACTATGAATTTACATGGAAATATTGTTACAATACCCCGGTTCAGATTCCGCCTTTGAGCAAACTAAACTGGTCTTCATCTGGTGCATCAGGCACTTCCATCGCCAATCCACATATACACCCCATGGGTAATATTATTGCCGACGATATTTGGTATTTATACAAAAAAACAGGTGAGGAATATTACAAACAACGATTATCTGATATCGTATATTGGCCCTTGCAATCGTACAATTCCTACCCCAAAAAATTCGACCATGGCAAAAAAGGTTGGATGTCTGAACGCCATTGTCCGCACGAAGGGTTACTTATAGAAAAATATCCTGATGGAAGCCCTGCAAGTACATGGTTTATTTATCATACCTGGGCTGCCGGTTGTGCATTGGAGTCGCTGAGTGGCGATTTGTGGGAGGATGGATTTTTTGAAAATTAATAGAGTAAAGTTGTTCACATCAAATTTGTAATCCTGATGAAAACACATAATATTTTAATTATTGTTTTATTGTTTATTGTAACAAACAGTTGTATAACAAAGCATAACAATAATTATCATTCAATCCCCTATATCAAATCAATTGTTGAATCAAATGACATTGTATTCCACCAACCACCCTGTAAAAATATGAAATCAATATTTGGTAAAGGAGGATTGGGAATGCCCATTTGGAATGGCCGTATGGGCGGTTTGCTTTTTACAGGATATGATTCATTGGGTATTCAACTAAATCATACCGATTTTTGGAGACATAATCCTGATACAAAAAAACATCCCAATTATGGAGCAAGGCCTTTTGGCCTGGGAAAGTTATCCATACAATGGGATGGATTGGATTCAACAAATAGCCGGTTTAATCAGACCCTGCATTTACATGACGCGATAGTTACATCAGAAATTCATTCAGGCGATAAGCACATTGCCATTGAGACTGTTTTTGATATGGACGATGATCTGGCCATATTTAAAATTAAGCCAAAGAACATAGGCAAAATTTCCATTCAGTTTTCCGGCTGGAGAAAATCATCAATCATGAGAATTGAGGATAACATGGCAATCCTATACGATGCCCCCGGCCTCGCGCGAAGTGCTGATGAAATTGAATACCTGCAATTGCTTACAAAGGGCAAATACGACAGCTTATACAGTACGCAGGCAACTGCTTTTTATGTTGCCGGACAAGATGATACTAATATCCACTTAACAGATTCATCGGCAACAATTAAGTTGGATGCAGTTTCCGGCAAAGAGATTTTGATAATGACTGGCACCAATGTTTTGGAATACACAGGGTCTCCAAAAAATCCGGTACCGGCAGTAAAAAATCTTATCAATAACAGAAAAGAAATAAGTTATGCCGACTTTAAGAAAAAGCATCAGGATTGGTGGGCAAATTACTGGCATAGCAGTTTTGTTCAGATTGAATCAACCGACTCCTTTGCTGGTTTTATGGAAAACCTGTGGTATATGCATAAATACACGATGACAAGCACATACAGGGGTAAGTATCCGGCCAAATTTAATCTGAGTCTGTGGTTGCTATCAGAAGACGAAAGAGACTGGGGTGGGGGATACTGGCAATTTAACCAGTCGCCCGAACACATGGCCATGTTTGCCGCAAATCATCCGGAGTATGCTGAAAAATATTTCAACCCGCTTCATGAGAATTTGGATTTAATAAAAATGCAAACACAGGAAATATGGAAGCATCCCGGAGTTTTTATGCATGAAACCCATTCGCCCGATGGTCTGGCGTATCTAAGAAACAGACAATGGAATTACAATGGTGATTCCTTATGGACGAGCCTGTTGTTTTCATCCGGTCTTGAAATTGCATATCAGATGTATCAATATGCAAAATATACAGGAGATGAAGATTATTTAAAAGAAAAAGTTTTCCCGTTTCTTCGCGAAACCGCCTTGTTTTATGTACATCACCTGAAAATAGATGAAAAAGGCAAGTATTATTTATATCCCGCAAATGCCCATGAGAACTTTTGGGCGGTTAAAAATCCGCAAACCGATTTAGCTGCCATACGGCGTTGTTTCCCGATATTGATTAATTTATGTGAAAAATATGGCGTTAATAAGGCACAAATTGATACATTTCAACATGTGCTGAAACATCTTTCGCCATTCTTTAAGGCAAAAGTAACCCGTGATTACAGCAAACCTATTGCAGAAAGTATTGTGGAAATAGATACTACGCAGGATGTTTTTGCGCCTTGCATTTTTATGAACGATACGTTGGTTCATAACCGTCATTCGGTGGATACTTACACTAGCTGGCCGTTTGTGCTGACAACCAAAGGTCACCCTCAATACCAAACGGCTGTAAACACACTCTACAACCGTTTTTTTCAGGTAGTGGAATACGTATTGATGAAAGAAATGTTGGCAGCAGCAGTTTTGCAATTGCCTGATGAAACCCTGAACCTGGCGAAGCAATATTTTAGCAAAGTCACATATTACAAAAATGGAATCACATGGCCTGAAACATCGGCAAACTTAATGCAAACAACAAACTATATGTTTTTGCACAGCTATGATAGCTTAATCCAGGTTTTTCCTGCAATACCAAAAAACTGGGATGCTTCATATAAATTGAGAGCTCAGGGACCATCCATTGTTTATGCCACCATCAAATCAGGAAAGATAGAATATTTGGGCATAGAATGCCTGAAAAGCCAAAGGCTGCGGCTTAAAAATCCTTATGGCTCAAAGGTTTTTATTATAGATGAAAATAATAAAGTGGTTTCGGAGTCGGAGCAGGAGGTATTAGAATGGCAGGGCAATAAGGGTATGACCTATATCATTACAAATGATACTAAAAATAAAGCAGAATTTACTCAATTAGCACCACGAAGTAAAAATAAGAAAGCAAAGAGATATGGAGAAAGGCAAATTGGAATTGATAAAAACGACCTTTAATATATAAATGTGATTCGAGAGCTTGGCTCTGATAATAAATTTAAAAATAAAAATAGATGAATAGATTGAGAATGAAATTAGTTTTAACATGCTTGTTTGTAATTGCAATATGTAACTTAACAATTGCGACCAATTATTACTTTTCTAATGAAGGAAACGATTCAAATAACGGAAAATCTGAAAGCAAAGCATGGAAAACCATAGACAGGTTGAACAAACAAAAACTTAAACCGGGGGATAAAGTTTTATTTCGGTGTGGAGATGTTTTTTCCGGTGAAATACGAATTAACAGATCAGGTACCGAAACAAAACCGATTATCTTTTCATCATACGGGAGCGGGAAAAAACCGGTTATTACCGGTGCTGTAAAAATCGAAAATTGGGAAGTATACAAAGCAAACATATTTATGGCAAATGTATCGGATACCATTAAAAACCTGTTTGCCAATAATAAAATGCAGATATCCGCCCGGTTCCCTAACAAAGGATTTCTTTATGTAGACAAAAAAATGGAAGAGGATGAAAGCACATTTTACGACAAAAGTCTTTTACAGCCCGATGATTACTGGAAAAATGCAACACTCAGAATACGAACCAGCGACTGGACAACACGCCATGGGAAAATAATAAAGCACAAAGATAAAACCATCACGTTCAAAGAAGATATATCTGCTTTTGAAAAAACGGTTGATAATATAAGCAAAGGTGCCGGATATTATATCGACAATAAATTTGAAGAACTTGACAGCACAAGCGAGTGGTATTTTGACGAAAATAAAATGCAGGTTTATTTTTATCCTGAAAAAGATATTTCTGCTTATAATATTGAAGGCAGTGTATTTAATACTGCTTTTACAATTTTGCGAGGTGTTAGCTACATTGAAATAAACAATCTGAAAATTGAAAAATTTTTACGATATGGGGTTATAGCACAAGGCAACAACAAATCTATTGTTATTCAAAACAATCATTTTGAAAATATCAATGCTACGGCTGTTCATTTTTCGCCGCGTGCTTTTCAATGCAAGGTATCTCATAACAAATTAAACAATATTTTTGGCAGGGGCATCTATTCCATTGAACCTGATGGCCTTTCAGTTATTGGAAACACAATTACCAATATCGGTTTAAGATACGGTTACGGTATTAGTGGTTTAAATGGCATGATTGGTATTGCAATAATCAATAAGGAAGAAAAAAAGACAAAACAATCCCCAATCGCCAAAAGCAATACGATACGGGGCAATGTTTTAAGAAACATAGGATATAACGGAATACGTATGGATGGCATAAACAGCCTGTGTGAAAATAATTACATCACCAATGCCATGTGTCGCTTAAACGACGGAGCCGGTATCTATTGTTGGGCAAAGGGCGCAAACTACACATCCAATAATCGCATTGTCAATAACATTCTTGATGACATACAGGGCAATACAACAGATGGACACAAATTTGACCATAATGCAAAATCAGTGGGTATTTATCTGGATAACAGGACAGAGAAAATAACGGTGGAGAACAATGTGGTAACCAATATCTCCGGTTCCGGCATATTTTTAAATGCCGACAGCAAACACCATATCATCAAAGGCAATATTATTTATTCCACGCCACTTGGAATAAGCATTGGCGATTACTACACTCCCCCGGCCACTTACGGAAACCGGATAGAAGGAAATCTTGTTTTTTCGGCTAAACCGGAGCAATACTGCATAAGTGTAACCAGCTATAGCCAGCCCACAACCGACACGCTGGCATCTTTTCATAACAACAGGTATTATTCGCTTGTTGAACGATTTGTTGCTAAGGAAACTGTGGAAGAAGACGAAAAAAATGTAATGGTTACACGGCTGTATACCATGAAATCGTGGAACGAAAGAATGAAAAAAGATTTAAACAGCCAGTGGAAACTCTACAACCATCCGTTCAGTAAAGAGCACAAAAGCCCGTTTAAAAGCGCCGAAATATTTTATAATCCTTCCGGAGCATCAAAATTAATACAACCGGAAAAGGGCAAATATTTTGAACTTAACGGGGATAAAGTGGCGGAAGAAGTTTCGATTGCCCCCTGGGATGCAAAAATATTTCTTTTGAAGGAGACTGAATTTTAATATATTAGATTATGACAAATAGAATGAAGACAATGAAGACAATGAAAACAATACTCATGTCAATAATATTAAGTTTCTTTTTAATTAGGGGATTTGCACAAACAGAGACGACTCATCCCGATAATGGCAGAACCATTATTTTAAATAATGATGGTACCTGGAATTATAAGCATGATGAAAGCTTGTATGATGAAGCAAAAAACATGTTGACGGACAAACGTGACGGAAGGCAATACAAAACAATTATGATAGGGAAACAAGTCTGGATGGCTGAAAATCTGAATCATAAGACAGAAAAATCATGGTGCTATAAAAATGACAGTCTTTATTGCAAAAAATATGGCAGGTTGTATAATTACCATGAAGCCCTGAAGGTGTGCCCCATAGGTTGGCATTTGCCCTCAGCAAAAGACTGGCGCGAACTGGAAAATCATCTGGGTGGTAAAGAAACTGCTGCAACTAAATTAAAATCGAAAACCGGCTGGAACACATACAAAGGGAATGACGGTAACGGAACCAATGAAAGCGGTTTTAATGCCAAACCAGCAGGCATGCGGGGCGACAACGAATTTGCTTATCATTACGCCGGGAAAAAAGCTTATTTTTGGTCTTCGGCGCCAATGGACTACGGCAGGGCCTGGAACAGGATACTTACTAATGAAAACGAAGAAGTAGGTAGTGAAAATTTTAGTAAATCATACGGCCATAGTGTCAGATGTGTTAAAGATTAAAGAGGGATTATTTTAAAAAATCGTAGTAATACTAAATCTGAAAAAAGAAAAAATATGCTTGATATTCAAAAAATACAAAAACATGATTGCATCAATAATTTGGTGAAAACAAATATGTTATGTCTTTTGATGTTGCTCTGTCTTATTTCATTGCCGGCATCAGGACAAAAATTAAAAATGGGACCCACTAAGACAGAAACACCTGTTCCTTTTGGGAAACTGACTTATGTGATTGGATTTGGCTGGAATGAGAAAGCGCCTGATTTGAGATGTATAAGGATTCCGGATGAAGAAGTAAATTTTCCTGAAGAAGTAAATTATAAAGAAATTCTTAAAAAAGAAGGAGAAAATGTAAAAATTCATCAGGTAGCTGAAAATACACTAAGTATTGAATTACCGAAACAAGAGTTTGGAGTTGCGCTGTTATGTTTAAACAAAGCCAGAACCCTCCGCCAAAGTTTAATTATCAATGCAGCACGATTAGACTGGCTCTCAACCGACCAGGCTGAAGCAGGTGATACTGTCAGGGCTCTGGGCAGAGGTTTGATAAACATTGAATTATATCCTGATAGAGATACATATGACGAGCCTGTTAGCCATGCCGGTTATATCCAAAGCAATGCCAAAGTTGTTATCAAGGATGTATCCGGGAAGTTTCATCATGCTGAAATAATAAAAACATCATCGTATGACATTCATTTTCAAATACCCAAAGGCCTTGCAACCGGAAAGGCCAAAGTATATGTACATAACGGGTACGGAGGAAATTTTGGCTGGTCGCAACCACAGGAATTACTTATAGAAGAACGAAAACCCTGGCCACAGGAAGTGTTTAACGTAATTGACTATGGAGCTGTGGGCGACAGTTACGCCGATGACAGCGAGCCAATCAAAAAAGCTTTGGATGCTGCACTTGCCAATGGCGGGGGTATTATATATTTTCCTCGCGGTGGCTATCACTTTAATTTTACCATGCGAGTTCCGGATAAAACCGTACTTCGCGGAGAAAGCCGTGCAAAAAGCTGGCTGTATCTCCCCGATGGGTATCAAACCAATGCTCAGGACACTTCCGTAAAAGTTGCCATTGCCGGAGAAGGCGCTATCGGTGTGGAAAATTTGAGTATTCATGCAGTGTACGTGAATATGATGGTTGCCGCTCCTGTAGGTGAAAAAATCCCGGAAGACTGGCATAAATTTAATCAGCAGAACTGGGATTCAATTCCTGAAGCAGATTATTCTTATGTGAAAAACTGTCGCCTATTACATAATTTTACCCATTTATATCACCGACGGTTTGGCGATCCTTCATTTGAAAAAGATTTTGGGTATTTAAAACATGAAATGGTTTCGCACGGAAAAGCGGTCAATGTTATTCTGAAAGGGAAAAATATTGAAGTTTCCGGCTCTGAATTCCAGGGGAAAGGCAGTTGTGTCTATATTGTTGATTGCAATTATTCAAAAGTATCTGACAATGTGATGCATTCAGGGCACCGTTCCAATTGCATCAGTGTTCAGCATTCAGAAACGGGTTACGAGAAAGTGATTATTGAAAACAATGAATTCAGAGCCTTTGCCACTACTCATCATAGCGCCTTTTGGATGATGCACGGGGGACGAAATATGTATATAGCCAATAATAAAATTCTTAGCCAATTCTGGGTGAGCGATAACGAGGGTATTCTTGGTCACATGTGGGGATATCGCTTCCCTCTCTATATTAAAAAGGTAAAAGGAAACAAAATTTATCTCGATAAGAAACGTATTGTGGAGTACTGGGATACTGCTAAAACTGTAGTATCAAACTGGTTAAGTCCGTTTTACCGGAACAATAATGTTCCCGACCTTAATTTATTTGAAGGAAAAGAAGTACAGGTATTTCGTGGTCAGGGCCTCGGACAGGTTAATTATATTGATAAAGTTGAAGACGATGTCATCTATTTGAAGGATGAATTTAAAACCCCGCTTTTGCCATCGTCATTATTGGTTGTACACGAAGTTACTGCATACCGAAACCTTGTCATTGCCGATAATACAATGGAAGACTGCGGACAGGCAGTATTCTTTTGGGGGCATGGTCATGAAATAATTATCGATGGTAATGCAGGCACGCGAACCGGAATCATTGGAGCATGGTCGGTTGTATATTCGGGAAATGTTGCAGGTGGGTGTCATTTTTTTCAGATTATCAATAACAAAACAGATGAAGGCAGAGCAAGGGTTATCAATCATCACCATCCGGGAGGCAGATATATGGGCGGAGGCATTGGTAATCATTACAGTTGTGAGTCAGCATACCCGACATCAAGCGGTGGCGCTTTGAATTATGTGGGATATATTATCCGAAATAACCTCCTGAAAAATGATTGTATGATAAACTATACCGGTTATAATGATTATTTCTGCCAGGAAGAGCACTTTGATAAAACAGATCAAAAAATTGTGATGCCATATGACCATATCGGATTTGTGATTGAAGAAAACAAACATGTTTCATGTAAATATGGTATGGCACTGGGAACTTCAGTAAAAGCTGTCATTAAAAACAATCAGTTTGAAGATGTGGATATTAAAGTATTGAAAATTAAAGAGGCTGATATTATTGAAGTAGAATAGTTGTCTGTAACTACTTGTTGATGATGAAAATATGCAGGTGCAGCCGGAAAAGCTGCGGGGGAAACAGGTCTCTGCTTTCCCCGCAGTTTATCAAACTGAACTCAGTTATTCGAAAGATAAAGGCGCAAGGCATCGTTTAATCCCGGAGTCCCGACATACTTGATGTCAGAATGAGGAATTAAATGATGCCTTGCAACGCATAGATTTCGAAAATTACCGGGTTCAGAAAATAATCTCCAAAGGAGATTTTTGTTAGCGGACATATTCTATATTTTTATTCCAACCAAAGTAATATCATCCCGCTGTTGGTAATTAGCCTGGAAAAGATCTAATTGCCGGTTAACAAGCTTTCCCTGTTCCTCCATTTTTAAAGGGGATATTTCTTTTAGAAGATTTATTAATTGTTTAGAGCCGAATTTTTTCTTTTGCGGATTGCATTGATCCACCAGGCCATCTGACGATAAATAAAGTACAGAGCCTTTATCCAGTTGCAAACTTACCTGCTTAAAAAGAAAATTTGCTTTATTTATTCTAATTCCGCCAATTGATCGTCGTGTTCCTTCAACCGAATTAAAAGACGAATCAAAATAGTATAATGGTCTTTTTGCACCGGCATAAACCGCATTGACTTTTTTATTTTCTGCTTCCTGTATTTTTATCAGACAAACATCCATCCCGTCATTATTAGCTGTTTCTTGCTGTCTCAATGCTCTGATAATGAACTGATCCATTTTGTCAAGAATTTCAGCAGGTTCAAAAATGCCCATTTCATTGACTATTTCATTGACTATTTCATTGAGCAAGCGACTACCAATCATGCTCATGAAAGCGCCTGGTACACCATGACCAGTACAGTCAACAACGGCGTAGAAATACATTGGGAGGTCGTGCGTCTCTACAGCGGCAAACCAATAAAAATCGCCGCTCACAATATCCTTTGGCCTGTACAGGATGAAATTTTCGAAATATTTGTCTATTAAATCTTTTGGCGGTAACATGGCTTGTTGTATTGTTTTGCCATATTGTATGCTGCCTGTTATTTGCTCCTGTTGTCTGTTAAGTTTCCTGTATGCCCGTGCATTATCAAGGGCAATTGAAATATACGATGCCAGGGTCCTCAGATTGTTCACATCTGTCTGGTTGTATGCATTTTTTTTAAAACTGTTTACAGTCAGTGTCCCGATACTTTTATCTTCAATGACCAAAGGAATATGTATCATTGATTCGGGGAGTTGTGATGTTTTGACCTCCGGCAGTTCACTGAGGTATTTTTTATATTCGGAAGACAGGTTGTTAATGACAATCTCTTCTTTATTTTTAAAGCATCTCACTGATAAGCTTTTTGTATTATTTATATCCTTATAAAAATACGGTAGCGGATATCCATTTTCCATGAAGTAAGGGAAATCAATTATTTTTCGCCTTTCATTATAAATACCTACACCAAAAGCTGCTGTATCCATCAATGAAACCACATAATCATAAATCATGGCATTGATATCATCAAAGTTAAAAGTAGCAGTCAGTTTTTGGCCAAATTCACTTAATACCTGTATATTGTGAAAGGCTCTTTCAAGCTGATCTCTGGATGATTCAATTTCCTCTTTTTGTATCTCTATTTTTCTTTTCTGTAATTTTATCTCCTCATTACTGGTTTTTAATTGCTCGTTTGCTGCTGTTATTTCATCGTTCTGCTGTTGTATCTCTTCATGCTTTTCTTCGAGTTCAGTATTTGCTTCTTTGAGTTCGGCTGTTCGTTCATCAACTTTTTGTTCCAGTTCGCGTTGCCGGGCTTTTAAAACGCTGACTCTCCAGAAGTAAAAAACCAGGGCACTTCCTGTAATGAAAACAAAAAGTGAGATCCGAAACCACCAGGTAGACCACCATGGGGGATGCACAATGATATGAAGTTCAGCAGGATTCGGATTCCATATTTTATCATTATTTGAGCCTTTTACCTTTAAGGTATAATTACCCGGATTAAGATTTGTCAAACTTATTTCATTTCTATTGCCTAAATTTATCCAGCCGTCATCGTATCCTTCTAAAATGTACTTATACCGATTCTTCTCAGGTAAAGTATAATTCAGAGATGCAAAAGTAAATCGTAAATTTTTCTGTGTATGATGCAATTCTATCTTTTCAGTTAGTTCAATAGTTTTTTTCAGAATGGAACTGTCTCCTGCCGTGATTTCAATGCCATATAATTCAAATTTTGTAAAATATACTGGAGGAATATTGGGATTATCTTTTATTTCAGAGGGTAAGAACCGAGTAAAACCATGTTCATTTGCGATAATGATATACCCTTCCTTATCTGTATCCATATCGCCTCCATAAAATAAAAGGTTATCATCCTGTCCGTAATTTTTTATAATGGATTTAGATTTTTTATCCATGACAAAAACCCCTTTGGCTGTTTTTCCCCATATTTGATCATCATTCCCAACTAATGAAATGATTTTCTCTGAAATTAATCCATCCCTCATATAGAAATTCTCAAAAGTATCTTTTTGGGCATTGTAACGGCTCATCCCTTTTCCGGTACCTATCCAATAGATATTGTCATCATCCTGAATTATACAATTAACTCTTTCGTTTGCTAAACTGTTGGGATTGGATTTATCATAGGTGAGATATTTCATTTGTTTTTGCTTTTTTGAATAAATAGCAACCCCGTCTTCTCCTGTAAATATTACATTTCCAATACGGTCTGTCGTAATACCTAAAACATGATCGGTATTGTCGGCTTCAACAATATCATCAGAAATAATCTCATAAGTGACCGGATTAATACATTTTGGCCTGCTATCATCAAATTTACACCATATCATTCCTTCCTTATCGTTTGCCAGAGCTCTTGCGGTTCTTGAAATAAAATCTATAGTATCCTTATGTTTTACTGAAAAGGGAAACACCTCTGATGTTTTTGTATCTAAAATATATAAACCCTTTGATGTAGCCATCCAGAGTTTTTGATAATCATCAAAACATATTTTCAGCATCAATTCACCGGTAAAATATTTCCCGAGATACCTGTGTAAAAATGTTCCGTCTTTTTTACAATATACAAGACCATTTTCATAGGTAGAAAAATAAAGGTTGCCTGATTCATCCTCAGCAATGTCGGTTATGTAATCTCTTCTTTTGGAATTATCCTTTATTTTATAATAAAAATTTGAAAATTTATCTTTTATCGGATCATATTTATCAACTCCACCACCGCTGTATGCTAGCCAGACAATTCCTGTATTATCTTCGTATATATCTTTTATGTTCGATTTAGGTAGTTTTTTCTTATAATCCATACCTGGTATGCGTCCTTTTTTGTTTAATACCAATTTATAGTTTTTATCTATGATAATTAATTCATTAAAGGTTCCAATCCAAATATTTCCTTCTGTATCACACATTAAAGAAAAAACTTCTAATTTTTCAGGTATAATATCCTTTAATTGCTTAAATTCTCTGAAGTCTGTGAATTTTTCCTGTAAGGGATCAAACAGAACGATACCTTCTTTCTTTGTTCCCAACCAAAACATCCCGTTTTTATCAACACAAATGTTATTAACTTCGTTATTTTTCATATCAACCGGAAAGACGGGCTGGATGTAAAAATGTTTAAATTCTCCTGTTTCAGGGAAAAACTTCATCAGGCCACTTCCTCTGGAACCGGTCCAAATAGTCCCGTTTTCATCCTGATGGAGAAAAACGGATACTCCACTCCCCTTCATGTGCTTTAATTTTTCTTATAGGCAGATAGTTCCTGAAAGAAAAACTGCCGTCAGCTTTTTTTTCTAATCCGGAGATGCCTTTATTTGTTGCAATCCAAAATCTTTGCTTTTTATCTAATAAAAATCCTTTAATTTCATTATCTCTTAAGGATGAGTTATCTGTGCTATCCGCAAAAAAACGATAAAACTGATCTCTGCTTCTGTCATAAAGATTGAGTCCGTATTGGGTTCCTATCCATAGATTGGAATCAGCATCTTCGGCTATTGTTTTTATCATATCATTGCTTATCGAAAATTTTTTATCCGGATAAGAATGGTATTGTTTTATATCGGTGCCATCATATTTATTTAATCCTTCCTGGGTTCCTATCCAGACAAAGCCCATATGATCTTTATAAACAGTGTTCGCATAATTGGATGAAAGACCTTTTTTTTCAGATATTTCCGTAAAACTAATTTGCTGTCCACTTAAACCAGTGAAACTGAAAAGTATTAAAATGACTATTAGTTTTTTCATAGCCCCGAAATTTAAATATGTTAAGTAACCCATTTGTTCCATATATTATCAAGCTTAATCATTATAAATGTAAGTAGTGCCTCTAAGAAAACGCCAGTTTATTCATGATTATTTATTACTATATCTATAGTATTCAAGAGATCGCTTCGCTAAGTTCTGCGTTACTTTGAAATTTTAAATCCTCATTTACAGTCAGTAAACTCCGGTTTAAAACTTCAAAAAGCCTTCATCTTGACGTTTTCTTAGAGGTACTAAGTACATATTTCCTGGGTCAACGCCTAATAATACATTTTTAGTTAGGAGTAGCCCCATCTCATTAATCAAAATATATATTTACCATATATACGAAATAAGTGGAATATTGTTTGTTTGATTATGCACCGGGACAAATATTTCTGATACAATTGCTAAAGATGTTTGTTTTTCCGGCTTTTAGGTTGTTGACTTTTTTGAGACTTTATTATCACGGAGCATTTTAATATAAAAAACAGCTCTTTTGTAAGAATGCAATGAGTTTTCTGTATTATCACAAAAAATCATTTTATGTTTTCCAAAAATATTACATTTTTTTGTTAGGACAAAGGACTTACTCATTTAAATATATTATACTGATTGTGCGAAATAGTTAAAATTCCAGAAAATTAACGTTTTCATTGATGTAACCTATTTGATAATAGACTAATATATTCATAAAATGTTTATAAACCAATAGTATTATAGGTGTATGTTTTGGGATAATAGTGAATAAGGATTTTAATCCTGATTAGTGCCTGCTCAGAAGATTTCCTTGGCCAGGCTTGCGATATTTGGAAATCATAACCGGGATGACAGAGTTTCAAATGGAGTGTAAGGCAGTTAGGGGGCTTTATGGATAGCCACTAATTAACTATTTATATGAGTACTGGTAAGTTTTTGTTTGTAAAACAACGAACGCCAGTAATCCGAACAAAAAAACAAGAAAATTTACATCAAAAGAAAAAAAATGGCTCTGAAACAGGCATCTGAAAAATTTTCTCTTTTTTGCCGGTTAATATTAAACAATGAAAATCTGACGCCCCTGTATTTTAAAGAATATAAAATAATTATTAGGAATATAGGATTTTAGTGCATAATAATGATACAATAATGAACAAAAAAAATATTGATTTTATTTACTTTTGCTTTGTTATATAAAATTAAACATCATCAATAAAAAGAATCACTGCATATGATTAGACTTTTATTATATTCATTTATTACATTCCTTATAACAGAAAACAGCTTCAGTCAGATTTCAAAATACAATGTAAATTATAATACCTTATGTCAACATTCCATGGAATCCATGCCTCTGGGAAATGGAGACATAGGAATAAATATATGGACAGACACCCTTGGAATTCATTTCTATATGGGAAAAACAGATACCTGGAGCGGAATTGGCAGATTGTTAAAACCCGGGTTGATTGATCTTAGTTTTAAACCATCGCCTTTTAAAAATATAAATTCATTTTCACAAGAATTGAAATTAGAAAATGGTGAAATTGTGATTCATGCAATTTCAGACTCCATAGATATTTTGGTTAAATGTTGGGTCGATGTTGATTATCCTGTAATCCGGATGGAAATTGAATCTGAAAAGAAATTTGAATACAAAGTTGAATTAAAGAATTGGAGACAGCAGCAAAAGGAAATAATTGATAATGGTTATATGCATAGCGCTTACGGAATGAAAGATTCTCCTGCTCCTGTCATTATTGAACCAGATTCAATACTTGAAAACAATGCAAACAGAATTTGCTGGTTGCACAGAAATACAATAAGTATTTACTCTTTGAATCTTCAAAACCAAGGACTTGGTGATTTAGTGGAAAAATATCCCGATCCACTTATTAACAGAACATTTGGAGGATTAGTTACAGGAGAAAATTTAATATCAAAAGATAAGAAAACCTTAATATCAAAACATCCATCTCAACATTTCACTTTTTCTGTTTTCTTACATACCAATCAGACTGATTCTTTAAATGAATGGATTAAAGAAATTAATGAAATATGCCGGAAAGATACGATTGAACCAGAAGCCAGACGAATAGCTCATCAAAAATGGTGGGCGGATTTTTGGAATAAAAGCTATATTGATATCACCGGTACGGATGAGACTTTTAAGATTTCGCAGGGTTATGCGCTTCAGCGGTTTATCACTGCATGTGCCGGAAGAGGCGCTTATCCGATAAAGTTTAATGGTTCGATTTTTACGGTTGATCCTGTTGCTCACGGGCTTAATTATGATGCTGACTACAGGAAATGGGGGGGCTGCTATTGGTTTCAAAATACCCGTCTGATATATTACCCCATGTTTATGAGTGGAGATTTCGAAATGCAAATGCCCTTGTTTGATATGTATATGAATGCTTTGCCTATTCAAAAAGAAGCCACAAAGAAAAGATTTGGACATGAAGGTGCTTATATTGGTGAAACTGTCCATTTCTGGGGTACTTATAACAATAATAACTGGGGGTGGGGTAATCAGAAGAATCTTCCGGCCAATAAATGGATAAAGAGAGATTATAACGGTACCCTTGAATTATTAGGGTTTATGATGGATCATTACGAGTTTACGCAGGATTCTGTATTTGCAACCAACTATCTTATTCCTTACGCAAAAGAAATACTAACATTTTTCAGCCAACATTTTAGTCGTGATGAAGATGATAAACTTTATATATATCCATCACAATCATTGGAAACATGGGGTGAAGCAACAAATCCTACTACTTATCTTGCCGGACTGCATTTTATAATACCAAGATTAATTAGTCTTCCTCAAAACTTAATTTCTGGTGAAACAACAAATGATTGGAATAATATTTTGCAATCTCTCCCCCAAATACCTGTTGATATTATAGATGGGAAGGAGGTTATTTTACCGGCATATAAATATTCAAACCTTCAAAACTCAGAAAATCCCGAATTGTATTCAATTTTTCCTTACCGTGTTTATGGAGTCGGTAAAGATGATATTGAGTTAGCAAAACATACATTTAATATCAGAAAGGTAAAAGGTACCAATGGTTGGAGACAGGATGCCATTCAGGCTGCATTTATCGGGGAAACAGAAATCGCAGGGAAATATGTATATTCAAATTTTTCAACGCCTTGCCAGGAATGCAGGTTCCCCGGTTTTTACGGGCCTAATTTTGACTGGATACCTGACCAGGATCATGGGAATGTTGCTTCCATAGCACTCCAAAGAATGTTATGCAAACCGAAGGTAGAAGGATACTTCTATTACCCGCATGGCCTGAGGATTGGAATGCCGAATTTAAGCTTTACGCTCCTTTCAATACCATTGTTGAGGGAAAAGTAACGGACGGCCTAATAAGTCAATTAAAAGTAACACCACAATCCAGAGCAAAAGATGTAGAGATTGTAAAAGAGGCAACATCGATCCATGATTTTAAAAAAAAAAAATTAAAATAGCTTACTATCCAAATCCCTTTTCAAATAATTTGCAAATGAGAATAAATATAGACGAACCAATAGAAGTTAAATATCAAATTATAGATATCTCAGGAAGAGAAATTTACAGAAACTCACGTGCATATAAAAATATTGGAATATATAATGAAACGTTAAGACTTCCTTATTTAAATGCAGGCATCTATTTTCTTAATATAAACTCGGTAAAATCATCAGAGATTATAAAACTTGTGAAGC
>CAZVTW010000050.1:0-20315 GCA_964629805.1 uncultured Bacteroidales bacterium
TGAATTTAACCCGACGCTGCCAGGTCTTTCAGACGCTGGCAGGTCAATGTTGCATGTCCCCACATTTAACCTGGTAGCGTCGACAGACCTAACTCACTGTCATTCCGAACGTAGTGAGGAATCTTAACTGAATCATTCACTTAATTCAATGGTCTGTCCTAAATAGTCGGTTACGATTTTTAATTGTCCGGGCTGAAGTCCGGGATAATTGAGCGCTTAATAACACAATGAAAAGCCAACGCCCCTGCCTCTCCCTCCCCGGATAAAAACTGATTGTCATCCTGATTCATCGGCTGGCAGAAGAATTCTCATACCATGCTCCTCAAAAAAGACGATTATGTAATAATGATTTTCAGAAATTGGAAATATTTTTTTCAAAAAAAAGATTCAAAAATTTGGATATAAAATATTCATCCTTTATATTTGACCAACCGTTCAGTCAAAAATAGATGTGAAATGTCACCACGTACACCAGAACAATTTGCTAAAATCAGAGAAAACAAAAAAAAGGAAATACTTTCCTCTGCCCTTGATTTATTTGCTAATGAAGGATACCACCAGGCATCCATAGCACGAATAGCGAAAAAAGCAAATATCTCAAAAGGATTAATTTATAATTATTTTGATAGCAAGGAGGACCTGTTGAAGGAATTAATTGAAATCGGATTTGAAACGCTCATTCAGCCATTTGATCCGAACAAAGATGGTGTGCTCACAGAAGAGGAATTCGAGTTTTTTGTCAAAGAAACTTTTAAAACACTCAAACAGAATCCTGAGTACTGTAAACTGTACTTTTCTGTTCTCTTGCAACCACGGGTTTTACAGCTTGCAAAGACGGAATTGTTTAAAATCATGGAACCGTTTTTACAGACCATGTATAATTATTATCGCGAACGGGGAAATGAAAAACCTGAAGCCGAGGCCTTCATGTTTGCTGCCGCACTTGACGGTATCGGGCTTCATTATATTTTACAGCCTGACTGTTACCCACTGGAAGATATCATAAATCTCATAATAGAAAGATTTAAATAAATGCATAAAATCAATCATCATGAAACACCTGAAATTATTTGGACTTGAATTAATAGCCGTTCTGTTGATTTTTAGTATCACAGAACTTTTTTCACAAAATCCTGATGCAACAGAAATTGTCAGGAAAGCTGACCAAAAGATGAAAGGAGAAGAAACCAGTGTCAGCACAATGACCATGAAAATCGTCCGGCCAACCTGGGACAGGACAATTTCATTTAAAAACTGGACAAAAGGAACACGTTTATCACTGGCGCTTATCACTGCCCCGGCAAAAGAAAAAGGGCAGACTTTTCTGAAGCGGGAGAATGAAA
Organism: uncultured Bacteroidales bacterium; assembly: GCA_964629805.1. Taxonomy (GTDB): domain Bacteria; phylum Bacteroidota; class Bacteroidia; order Bacteroidales; family CAZVTW01; genus CAZVTW01. The sequence goes on from CAZVTW010000050.1 coordinate 1,344, forward strand.
TGTGGAACTGGAATCCTTCAATTAACAGGATGATCAAACTTCCACCCTCTATGCTGGCACAAGGCTGGATGGGATCAGATTTTACAAATGATGATCTCCTCAATGAATCGTCCATTGTTGTTGACTATGAACATCACCTTACCGCTACTGAAAAAGTTGAAGGAAGAGATTGTTACAAAATTGAACTGACCCCAAAAGAAGATGCGCCTGTTGTCTGGGGTAAAATTCTCATGTGGATTTCAAAAGAGGAGTATCTACAACTCAAAGCTGAGTATTATGATGAGGATGGGTTTTTGGTCAAAACTGAACACGGGTATGATGTCAAAGAAATTGGCGGAAGGATTCTTCCCTCCAAATTTGAATTGATTCCTGCAGATAAGGAAGGCCATAAAACAATTGTGACCATTGAAGACATCACTTTTAACAAACCCATTAAGGATAGCTTCTTCTCTCAACAAAATATGAAAAGAATCAGATAATTACAAAAACCGGTTATATGATGAATAATGTATCAATGTCATGGCGGAATCTGTGGCGCAACAAAAGGAGGACACTTATTACAGTTGCTTCCATTTTTTTCGGGGTGCTCCTTTCAACAATCATGAGCTCGATGCAAGACGGGACATATGCCAACATGATTGACATGATGGTGAAAATATCGTCTGGTTATCTGCAAATCCAGCATCCTGAATACAATGACCACAAATCAATTAACAATATATTTGAACCCAATGACACACTCATTGGAAAAATAAAGCAGGAAGAAAAAATCACACATGTTATCAAAAGGCTGGAATCGTTTGCCCTTTTATCTTATGGAGAACAGACCCGTGGCGGCGCTGTTATCGGCATAGAGCCTGAGAAAGACAAGGAAACATCAAACCTGGAAAACTGGCTGCACAGGGGAAAATTCCTGAAAAAAGGAGACGATGGTATTTTATTGACAAAAAATGTGGCCAAATATCTCCAGGCCGGCCTCAATGACAGTATCGTTCTGCTCAGCCAGGGTTATCATGGTGTCACTGCAGCAGCTGTGTATCCGGTCAGGGGAATTTTGAATTTTTCCACACCTCAGCTTAATAATCTGGGTGCATTTATGGATATCAAAGCAGCGCAGTCATTCTATTCTGCCGGAAACAGGGTTTCTTCCCTGATGATTATGGTTGATGATTATACGGATGTCAAACCTGTACAACGAACCCTGGAGGACATTGCCGGAGATACACATAATGTGCTAACCTGGCGACAACTTCAGCCGGAGATTGTGCAGTTTATAGAAAGTGACAAGGCAGGCGGACTTGTTATGAAAGGGATTCTGTATATGGTCATTGCCTTCGGAATTCTCGGAACAATCATTATGATGATTGCCGAAAGACGCAAAGAATTTGGTGTGATGGTAGCCGTAGGTATGCAAAAATTTAAACTCAGCCTTATCGTTTTTTATGAAACAATTTTCATCGGGCTTATTGGTGTAGCGATAGGGTTTGCACTGAGTATTCCGGTCATAGCGCTTTTGGTGAACAATCCGATAAAGCTTCCGCCGGATTTAGCTGAAGCCTATGTCCAATATGGATTCGAACCATATATGTTTTTCGGAACAGCGCCGCATGTGTTTGTCAACCAGGTAATAACAGTGTTTGTCATCACCTGTGTGGTTTCATTGTATCCGCTTATCAACATATCGAAGATGAAAGTTGCCAATGTGTTGCATTCATAAAGTCACAAACAATAAAACTATAACAATATGATTTTATCAATTTCCTGGAGAAATATATGGAGAAACAGGCTGCGAAGCATAGTGATTCTCTCAGCCATTGCTTTCGGATTGTTTGCAGGAGTCTATTCAGCGGCCTTTATGATGGGATGGCTCAACCAGCGTGTTAATAATATCATTGAAACAGAGGTCTCACACATCCAGGTACACCAAAAAGGGTATTTAGAAACCATGGATGTCAAAGATTATTTGACAAATATTGAAGAAGTTGAAACAAAAGTTCAATCGCATCCATCGGTCGATGCCACTGCGACGCGGGTAATCGTCAATGCGATGATATCTTCGGCAGAGACAGGTTCGGGTGTACAGTTGCTTGGTGTAAATCCGGAAGAAGAAAAGAAAGTGACTGATTTATATACAAAGGTCATTAAAGGTAAATATTTTGAAGGTATAAAAAGGAATCCAATCCTAATTGGTCAGCAACTTGCCGAAAAACTGAAAGTCAGGAAGCATTCAAAAGTTGTTGTCACACTCACGCAAATGGACGGTACCCTGACAGGAGGTTCCTTCAGGGTGGTTGGAATATTCAGAACGGCCAATACAAGTTATGATGAGATGAAAGCTTTTGTCAGGGCTGAGGATTTACGAAATCTCATCAATCTGGAACAATCAGCCGGACATGAAATTGCCGTTTCGCTGAAAAAAAATAACATTGAGAATAAGGTAGCACAAGAGCTTTCCGCAAAATTTCCTGGTTTGGACATAATGACCTGGCTTGAACTCATGCCTGATATGCAAATGATGAATGAAAGCATGGGTTTCTTTATGTATATATTTGTTGCTATCATACTGCTGGCATTGGGATTTGGTATTGTCAACACAATGCTGATGGTTGTACTTGAACGTGTGAAGGAGCTGGGTATGCTCATGGCAATCGGGATGAACAAAGTCAGGGTATTTACCATGATAGTGCTTGAAACGGTGTTGCTATGTCTCACCGGTGGCGTTGCCGGAATTTTTATTGCTGTCATTGTTACTGTTATTACCGGTTATACCGGGCTGAATCTTTCAATGTGGTCTGAAGGACTCAATGCGTATGGTTTCGATTCGATGGTGTATCCTGAAATAACCTTTGAATCTGTTCTCATTATTACTGTCCTGGTTGTTGTCATTGGTGTAATTGCAGCGCTTATACCGGCCAGGAAAGCTATTAAACTTAATCCGGCAGAAGCGCTCAGAACAGATAACTAAATTTTTATTGAAAAAATCAATTAAATATATAAGACAATGAAAGTAATAGATATTAAAAACCTTGAAAAGGTGTATAATGACACCGGTGTTCCGGTACATGCTGTCAATGGTATAGATGTATCATTTGAAGAAGGGGAGTTTGCGGCTATCGTTGGCCCTTCAGGTTCTGGTAAAACAACACTGCTGAACATGCTTGGTGGCCTTGATAAACCAACAAAGGGTGAAATAGTCATTAACAACACGAATGTATCGGAATTATCTTCCTCAAAGCTTATAGATTTCAGATTGCGAAATATAGGCTTTGTTTTCCAGGCCTATAACCTGATTCCTGTTTTGACAGCAAAAGAGAATGTTGAATTTATCATGAATCTGCAGGGGTGGCCCAAAAAAGAACGGTTTAAGCGCACTAAAGAACTCCTTGAGGCTGTCGGGCTTGGAGACAGACTGGATAGCCGGCCCTCTAAACTTTCAGGCGGACAACAGCAGCGTGTAGCTGTTGCCAGGGCGCTGGCGTCAAAGCCCAAATTTGTTCTTGCGGATGAACCAACAGCAAACCTGGATTCAAAATCAACGGAAACGCTTCTCGACATCATGGAAAGGCTCAATAAGGAAGAAAAAATCACCTTCATTTTTTCAACTCATGATGCACGGGTGGTAAAAAAAGCACATCGCATTGTCACCATTGAAGATGGAAAAATAATAAAAGATGAGCGTGTGAATGGTCAAAAGTCCTGAATCGAAGTATCCTGAATATCTTTTGGGTTTGCAGTCTTTTTCGCATCAGGGCATAAGCTGATTTATTTTCTTTGCTTTTAATCTGAAAACAGGTATTAATCATGAGATATTTTATATTCCTTGTTCTTTTCACTACATCCATTTGTCAGGCCAAAGCACAGGATTATGAGAAAAAAAACTGGTCGTTGGATGGTTATATTACCAACATGCAATCAATGATGGCTGAAGAGTTAGACGGCTACTGGACCAATGACAATCTCATTCATAACAGGATAAATTTTTACTGGTATCCGGCAAAATCAATCACATCAGGCATACAATTTAGAAATCGTATTTTCACCGGTGAAATAGTCAAATATACGGAGGACTACGGAAAACAAATCAGACAATATGATGGTATAGAAAATTTGTCATTCAATATTCTTGATGAAACCAGCATCCTTTTCAATTCAACCATTGACAGGTTGTGGTTTTCCTACGAAAAAGGGAAATTTAATGCAACCATTGGCCGGCAAAGAATCAACTGGGGGCAAACATATGTATGGAATCCAAATGACATTTTTAATGTCTATTCATTTTTCGATTTTGATTATATAGAAAAGCCGGGGAGTGATGCCATCAGGCTACAATACTATCCGGACTGGTCTTCAGCAGCAGAGCTGGCTGTGAGTATGAATAAAGATAATGCCATCACGGCAGCCGGACTTTACAGGTTCAATGTATCCGGATATGATATCCAGGTGATGGGCGGTATTTTTAAGGAGGAAGATTATGTGATAGGCGGTGGATGGGCCGGTAATATTGGTGGTATGGGTTTTAAGGGTGAAACAAGTTATTTTCGGTCCACAGACAATTTCAGGGACACAACAGGCATGTTTATGGCCTCGGTTTCTGCTGAATATATGTTCAGCAATTCACTGTATTTACAATTCGAGTTCCTGTACAGCGATAGTCCAAAATCATCAATATCAAATTTTTATGAATATTACGGTGGGTCGTTAACAGTCAAGAAATTATCCTTTACAGAATATTCATTCTTTACCCAGGTTTCGTATCCTGTTACACCTCTGCTGAACGCGACACTTGCAGTGATGTATTTTCCGAAAATTGAAGGGTATTATTTTGGTCCGTCAATTGAATATTCACTGACAGATAACCTGTTTTTTTCATTTTATATCCAGTCCTTCAGCGGTGAACTGGCAGACAATAATCGTCAGAATTTCCATCTTGGATTTTTGCGCACCAAGCTGAATTTTTAAGAAGTAGACTCATACATTGGACAACTAAAATGGCTATTCCGGGATAAGGACGAAAATTATATTCCATTACCCTGTTGTTATCTTGTATTTGTAAGTTGTGTTTTTTTATTTTTTTTCATTTTTCCGGATTTTCTCCACTTCTTTTTCAGTCAAACCTGTCATCGTCATAATGATCTCATTTGAGAGTCCTGCTTCAATCCCTTTTTTGGCAGCATTGATTTTTTCATTTTTTTCACCGCGCTTCTCACCGCGCTTCTCACCGCGTTTCTCACCACGTTTCTCGCCACGTTTCTCACCTCTTTTTTCTGCTTCTGTTGTTGCTCTTCTTATAGCCAATTCTACTTTTCCTTTTTCATCCTGTTTTCTCATTGCAGCGTAATCGTAGGCCATAAGTTCATCTTTTGTCCATGAATGTTTTTCTGCATCCTCATAAGCATGTTTTAATCCTTCATCATCAATATTTTCAGGGATGACATCCAGATTTTTGACATTTTTCAGAAAGAAAATCCATTTATCCTCAGATGTAACTAACTCTTCTATGGTTTTGTTAAATTTTTTTAGTTCAATAAAATTAAATTCCAGGTCTTTAAGGTCCTGATTACCTGTATTTGTATTTACAATCAAATGCCTTGACAAATACTTATCCCCTTCAAAAAAGTTGAAATCAAGTATACCAATAAAGATAACCTGGTTGAGTTTAGGATAGTCATCCCCAATCTCTATCTGTGATGAATATTGTTTGGCTGTATAATACTGTACCCTTTTATCAAAACCATCCGGTTCCTCAACCTGCATTACAACAAAATACGAGACATCTCTTTCATCTGTCACCCTGACATCAGGGAGTGTGCTTTTTAATCCTTTTATTTCCGGTAATTGAAAAGGATTTTCTATTTTGGCAGAAATAATTCTTTTCCCTTTTTTTAAATTCAATATCGCATTTAAAAAAGATATGATGATTTCCGTTTTTTTCTCATTACCAAATATTTTTCTAAATGCAACATCATTTTTAATGTCAACAAATCTCATCATAATCAATTATGTTGGTTGTCTTTTTGTACACATTTACTGTAAACATATCATAAAACAATCAATTATACCATAAAACAATACCCGTCTGTAAAGAAATCTATAAAAAGTGTCAACTACTTTGTAGTAAAATTGAAAAGCGCCTTTATACCTTTAGGCGCTTAAAGTATAATACATTAATCAACCCTGACTTTTTCTTCTATCAGCTTCCCGGCATTCCTGACTGAATAAAACAAAAAACTAATGATGGAGGCCATGGCAATACCTATACCAATGCCATATGCATATGACTTTGGCAGATGAAGGCCTTCCGGCGCTATGAGGATATAGGTTGTGATAACAGCTGTCATAAAAACCGCGGGAATAAGTGTTATCCAGTAGAATTTCTTTTCCCAAAGCAGGTATACTGTGATAGCCCACAGGACAATAGTTGCCAGTGTCTGGTTAGCCCAGGCAAAATACCGCCAGACAATCCCGAAATCAATCAAAGTAAGGAGATATCCGATGAGGAAAAGCGGGATGCTGATATAAAGCCTGTTGATGATTTTTGATTGTTTCAGCCTCATAAAATCTGCCGCAATGAGACGTGCACTCCTGAAAGCGGTATCACCAGATGTGATGGGGGCTGCCACAACCCCGAGTAATGCCAGGATACCGCCTATCTGACCTAACAATGAGTTGGATATTTCGTTGACCACCCAGGCTGCATTACCGTCATGTGCCAGCATTGTTAGGTTAAGCTCCCTGATACCCCCAAAAAATGCCATTGCGGCAGCAGCCCATATGAGGGCAACCACCCCTTCGGCAATCATGGCCCCGTAAAAAACACGCCGGCCAAGTTTTTCATTTTTTATACAACGTGCCATGAGGGGTGATTGTGTTGAATGAAAACCTGAAATAGCGCCGCAGGCAATGGTAATAAACAGCATAGGGAAAATCGGGAATGCTTCTGCATAACTTTTCATATTTGTGAAATGAGCCGGAACAAGTTCAGGAATGGTAAAATCACCAAAAATGAGCATGATTGATATGCCAAAAGCCATAAAAAGTAAGGCAAGTCCAAAAATGGGATAAACTTTTCCGATAAGCTTATTTATTGGTAGCAATGTTGCTATAAGATAGTAGGCAAAAATTATCCATATCCAGCTATTCATGCCGAGGAAGCCGGAGGTCATTCCGTCAATGATTTTTGCAGGCCCCATCATAAAAACGGCGCCAACAAGTATCATCAGAATAATTGTAAAACCTCTCATGAACTGCTTTGTGCCAATTCCAAGGTATTTGCCTATCACTTCAGGAATACTGAGTCCACCATGTTTGAGAGACAACATGCCGGAAAAATAGTCATGTACGGCCCCGGCAAATATGGCGCCCAGAACTATCCACAGGAAGGCAACAGGTCCCCACATAGCGCCGGCAATAGCGCCAAAGATAGGTCCTAGACCGGCAATATTAAGAAACTGGATGAGAAATATTTTACCCCAGCCCATTGGGACATAATCGACTCCGTCGGCCATTGTTTCAGCAGGAGTTGTCCTGTTTGGGTCTGCGCCAAATATTCTTTCAATGATTTTGCTGTAAAAAAAGTACCCTGCTATCAGGGCCAGTATAGAAAGTAGGAATGTAATCATAGGTTATTGTTTTGGATTTTGATAGCAAATGTATTAAAAATTTCTTAATGCAAAAGGAGCATAACATCTGAACTCAGTAAATTCGAAAGATAAAGGCTCAAGGCATCGTTTAATCCCGGAGTCCCGACATACTTGATGTCGGGATGAGGAGTTAAACGATGCCTTGTAACGCATAGATTTCGAAAAGTACTGAGTTCAGAACATTATAAATTTGGCAGTTGTTAGGAAGGGATTATTATCTTTGCCGTCCTTTAGGGTGTGTACAAGAATAATTCACACACATTATTTTTCTGTTACTGTCCGGCTAATTTTGGACAGATTCCTCGTTTCACATGGAATGACTGACTTTTTTTGGTATTTATTTTTTTAAAAAACGAAACTTATTTTGATTCAAATATCTTATTTAATTACATATTTTTAATGAGAATATGAGCAATCAGACCAGGGGGATTCTTTTGGCAATGACAACCGCATTTTTTTGGGGCTTTCTGGCAATAGCCCTTAAAATTACTGTTCAGTTTGTTGATCCCTACACAATCGTATTTTGCCGTTTTTTTATTGCCTTTACTGCTCTCTTTCTCTATTTTTTATTATTCGACAGAAAAGCATTCAAACTGATTTATAAAATGCCTTACCTGTTACCCCTTGCTGGTATATGTCTTGGTATTAATTATCTCTCTTTTCTGCAGGGCGTAAATTTTTCTTCACCTTCTAATGCACAGATTGTTATACAACTTGGGCCGTTACTACTTGTTGTTGCCGCTATTTTTTTGTATAAAGAAAGCTTAAATGTATTTCAGGCAACAGGTTTTGCTATTGTAACACTGGGTTTTATTATGTTTTACAATGATCAGCTACATTTTTTTGTTTCGGAGAATAGCACATATAAAACAGGCATCATGCTGACAGCCCTGGCCGCTGTTGCCTGGACATGTTATGCAATTATACAAAAGAAACTTGTGAAAACATTTGAACCACAACATTTAAATCTGTTCATTTACGGCATACCGGCATTATTTTTCGTCCCTGTAACACGATTTTCAACCATAAGCCATTTGACATTCAGCCAAATACTACTTATCCTGTTTTTAGGTGTGAATACACTTATTGCTTATGGATGCCTGTCTGCATCACTCAAATACATAGAAGCGCATAAAGTGAGTGTCATTGTGACTTTAAATCCGATTATCACTTTTCTTACAATGGGTTTGTTCGAATATATTGATTTTCCAATAGTCAGGTATGAGCATTTTTCATTGTTGACAATTAGCGGCGCTCTGCTGGCTCTGTCAGGGGCAATAATTGTCATCATTTTCAGAAAAAGGAATAATTTGCCGGTGAAACACGAATAAAAAAAACTACATCCACTTTGCTCCAATAATGAATGACAGGTCATTTAACCTTAATCTTGTATTCCTTTGTTTTTTTGGGCCTGTTTTTTTGCCATGGACGGGCATATTGCAGCTCCAGGGTCGTTTTCCCGGGTTTCAGGCCTTTAAAAATCCAAATTTCTGTTCCGGCAGCCCCGACTAAAGAATCCGGAGAAGAAATAAACTCTTTTTTAGTTAGTTGCAATAATGTTGTATCCGGCGGTGTGGCAAAGTCCCATTGATAACCGGTTGAAGGATTCGATTCCAGTTTAATCCGGAAAATATCTCCCTGTTTAATTTTATATTGTCCCTGTTGGGAAGCGTCAGACATTTTTTTTGAGCAAGTGTTAAAAATAAAAAGACAAACAATAGAAAAGATAATATTTTTCATGGCAGAAGTGTAAAGTTATCATTTTATCAAAGAGTTATTACAAAGATAGCTCATTTATAATCCGATTCAAAGATTTACCAGTAATGTTTCCGGTTCATAAATTCAGACATTTACTTAACTGGAATCCCGAACAACGAGACCACACTCAAGCATGATTTTCGTATTCATGCTATGGGTTTGCTCCTTCATGATTTTCATCAACAATTCAAATGCATTCATCCCGATAAGATAGGCTGGTTGTGCAATTGTTGTCAGGGCAGGTTCAAGAAAAGATGAAAAAGGATCATCATTAAATCCTACAATAGCAATATCTCCCGGGATAGAAAACTGATGTTCTTTTACAACTTTCATAGCGACCATAGCAACCGTATCGTTATATGCAATGATAGCATCCGGGGGTGGATCGTTTTTTAAAAGATTTTTTGTAGCTTCAACTGTTGTTGTAATACTCAGATTCCCATGAATGATATAATCGCGATTGTTATAAAGGTTATATTCTTTAACGGCATGCAAATATGCTTCATACCTGTGTCTTCCAGCTGATAATGGTTCGAGGCAAGTAATCAGTGCAATCCTTTCTTTTCTCCGATCAATAAGGTGCTCAATGACCTTAACAATCGCATTATAATTGTCAGTGACAACCTTTGGAGCTGCCAGGTCTTCAATATCCCTATCAAATAAGACGAAAGGAATTTTATCTTCTGTTAATTCGGAAAGATGCGAATAATCCGTTGTATCATGAGCAGGACAGATCAGTAATCCATCGATGCCAGAGTTAATAAATTCATCAATGAGTTCCTTTTCGATGGAAGATTTATCATTTGAATAACCAGATATTAACCTAAATCCATATTCGTAAGCAAATTGGTCCATTCCCCTCAAAACAGTTGAATAATAATAATTTTCAATTTCAGGAATAATGACGCCAATGGTATTTGTGCGGTTCTTTAATAATCCAAGCGCTAAAGGATTTGGCCTGTATTTCCATTTCATGGCCAAATCCATAACAGCTTTCCTGGTTTCAGGATTCACTTCCCCGACGTTCCGCAGTGCCCTTGAAACTGTTGAAACAGAAAGATTTAATTCATTTGCAATATCTTTTAAAGAAATTCGTCGCTTTCCCATTTTAATATAATATTTCTTTGTGTTTCTCAACACAAAAAACAGTCCGCAAAGGTTTCCGCAAACGATTGCGGTTAAAAAATCCCTTAACCCTTCGTCAATAAGTAATTACAGGGATATTTACACGATTTTTTTTATTATATTTGCATGTATATATTATTAATCAAACCATATAACGAAAGAAAATCCGAAGATAAAGATAATATATCAATTGTTTAATAAAATCTAATCAATAAAATTTTGTATATGGAAGATCTTATTCATCAAATTGCACATTGTATTGAATTTGGAAAAATTAACAAGAATTCACCTTACCCACCTGACATGAAAGGGAAAGAAGGAGCTGATGAGTTAACAAAACAAGCCCTGGATGAAGGAGTTGAAGCAGACACGATTTTACAGGAAGCCTTGGTTGTTGGTATGGAAAAAGTTGGCGTCAAGTTCAGGGAAAATAAAGTGTTTGTCCCGCAAGTTCTTATGTCTGCCAAAGCAATGAACACTGCCATGGTTCATTTGAGACCATTTTTTACATCAGGCGCCGTAAAAAGAAAAGGCACATTTGTTATTGGTACTGTTTCAGGCGACCTTCATGATATTGGGAAAAATCTTGTTGCCATGATGGTCGAAGGAAATGGCTACGAAGTTATTGATCTTGGCACGGATGTGAATTCAGAAAAATTTATTGAAGCAATTAAACAATATCCGGGTTCATCGGTTGGTCTATCTGCTTTGTTAACAACCACGATGGTGAATATGGAAAATATTGTCAAAGAAATCAGAGGACAACTTCCTGATACTAAAATACTTGTTGGCGGAGCTCCTGTGAATGATGATTTCAGAAAAAAAATCGGCGCTGACTATTATTCTCCTGATCCACAAGGTGCAGTTGAGTTTCTGAAATCTGTCGCTTAATGTGTTTGCCTGTATTTCAAGAAATAACAGGGTTTTTATCATAAAATTACATTCATAGAATCTTCCTAAATCGCTTCAAATCAATGCATTAAGAAGCGATACTGGTAAAATTATGTCTTCATTTTAAAGAATTAATGCATATGACAGGAAAAGAATTAATAAGAAAAGCATTCGCACTGGAACAAACTGAACGAATTCCCTGGGTGCCGTTTGTTGGTTGCCACGGGGGTTTTCTCAATGATGTATCAGCGAAACAATACCTTAAATCTGCCCGACAAATAGAGACCGGGATATCAAAAGCCATAGAATTGTACAAACCTGACGGAATTCCTGTTATGTTTGACCTGCAGGTCGAGGCTGAAGTGCTTGGATGTCAATTGCACTGGTCAGATGACTCTCCGCCGGCAGTTATTGATCATCCTCTGGCTAACGGAAAAGAATTGAAAGACCTTTCCCTTCCCGGACCTGAAGAAGGTCGAATAAAAACCTGTATTGAAGCAACAAAAGCGCTTCGAAAAAAACACCCTGATGTAGCGCTTTACGGTCTTATTACCGGTCCGTTTACCCTGGCCCTGCATCTTCTCGGGACTGATATATTTATGAAGATGTTTGAAGACCCTGAGCCTGTCAATGAGTTACTTGATTTTTGCTCAGAAGTAGGTAAACGCATGTCAAAATATTACATTGATGCAGGCTGTGATATCATAGCTGTTGTTGATCCGATGACCAGCCAAATTGACCCGGGGTCATTCGAAATGGTTGTGTCAAAACCGGCAACAGAACTATTTGAGTATATCAGGAAACAAAATGCGCTGAGTTCATTTTTTGTTTGCGGACACGCCCAACAAAACATTGAGGTGATGTGTAAATGCAAACCTGATAACATATCGATAGATGAAAATATACCCCTTGATTTTGTAAAAGACATTGCCTTGAAACATCATATTAGTTTTGGGGGGAATATGAAGCTGACAGTTGTTTTGTTAATGGGTAGCGAAGAGGATTCCCAAAAAAACGCCCTGGATTGTATGGACCTGGCAGGTAGTCATGGTTTTATCCTGGCCCCGGGATGCGATTTGCCCATGAAAACACCGGTAAAAAATTTACAGGCTGTAGCCGAATTAGTCCATGATCCTTATCAACAAGATATTATCCGCACGCTTGAGAAAAAAGAAACAGAGCTGGAATTACTGAATATGAAGGATTACGGTCAGTCTGATAAGGTAGTTGTTGATATCATCACACTTGATTCGGAATCCTGTGCTCCATGCCAGTATATGGTTGAGGCAGTTAAAAAAGTTGCTCCACATTTCGAAGGCATTGTTGAGTGGCGCGAACACCCCATTAAACAACTCGATGCAGTCACTTTTATGTCATCTCTCATGGTCAAGAACATACCAACGATATGCATTGACGGGAAAATCGCTTTTGTCTCTCAAATACCGCCAAAACATGATTTGATTGCTGCTATACAAAAAAGAATTAATGAAAAGCTCCGGTTGAAAATTAAATCAAAAAAAGGTGAAATCTTAATTCTTTGCCGGGAAAATCAGGATTGCACTCAATTAAAAACCAATATTGATAAGGCCATTGGAGAACTGGGGAAAACAATTGCTGTTACAACCATTTCTGATGACAAAAAAATTCAATCATATGGGGTTACAGAAACACCATCAATAATCCTGGCCGAATATAAACTTAAATCACAGGGGGATATACCAGCTGTTGACATCATCAAGGAGTGGATAAAAGAAATATAACCCCATCAGTATTTGGATATTTTAAATCATTACTGTCCGGTTAATATTGGACAGATTCCTCGTTTCACCCGGAATGACTGACTTTTTATGGTATTTGCTTTGTGGAGGGGTCGGTTTGTGGCCGAGCCACAAACCGCCCCCCTACGCAATGTTTCTTCAACAGTAACACCTTGTCATTGTGAGCGAAGCGAAGAAGCTGCATATAATGTAAATTTTTAATCTGACAGTAGTGATTTTGAATGCATTTTGTTTTATATCTCAAAATTGTCTGAATCAAAAATGAGAAATGTGATATCCTGATATTTTCAATTTAAAGGTAATCAAATAAGAAGATTTTTTAACTTTTGGAATTTGTTATATATATTTGATGGGATTGAAAACTTAAAAGAAATTTATATGTATGCAATACAGAATCTCCTGAAGGAAGGCAAATTTCTTATATCTGACGGTGCCTGGGGTACTCTCTTACAGGGAAAAGGCCTGAAAGCCGGTGAATGTCCGGAATTATGGAATATAGAGAATCCGGATGCGGTATATGAGGTAGCAAAAAGCTATGTAGATGCCGGCTCAGATATGATTTTGACCAACAGTTTTGGTGGCAGCAGATATAAACTTGAAAAATATGGACTAGAAAACAAGGTATCAGAAATAAATCGTAAAGCAGCAGAAATATCAAAGAGCGCTGTTTCCGGCCAATTTGTGTTTGGTTCTGTTGGACCTACCGGAAAAATCCTCATGATGGGAGAAACAACAGAAGATGAGTTATATGAGGTATTCAAAGAACAAACTGTTGCTTTGGCAGACGGAGGGGCAGATGCTATTCTTATTGAAACAATGAGCGATCTGGAGGAAGCAAAGATTGCCGTTAAGGCAGCAAAAGAAAATACACAGTGTGAAATAATCTGCACTATGACATTTGAAAAAACAGTTGACGGTGCCTTTAAATCAATGATGGGCGTATCTCCCCTACAAATGGTGGATGAGATTATCCCTGCAGGAGCTGACATTATCGGCGCCAATTGCGGCAATGGGACTGAGGGTATGATATCTATTGTGAAAGAAATTCGCTCAGTTAATACTGATATACCTGTTCTTATTCATGCCAATGCCGGCATGCCGGTATACGAAGATGGAAAAACAGTTTTTCCCGAAACACCTGAAGAAATGGCTTCTTATCTTGAAGAAATAAAAGAAGCAGGAGCAAATATTTTTGGCGGATGTTGCGGAACAACACCAGAACATATTGCAAAACTTAAAGAAAAATTAAAAAAAATTACCTAATCTTGTGAAAAAGAATATTCCGTTTTTTCTTGTTACCGGTTTTCTCGGAAGCGGTAAGACGACACTGCTCAAACGTATTATCAATGAGTATGCTGATAGTTATAACATTGCAGTTATCCAAAATGAATTTGCGCCACATAATATCGACGGCAAAGAATTACAAACCACCGGCAAATCCTTTAAACTTGTAGAAATTAACAAAGGCTCTGTATTTTGTGTCTGTCTGATTGATAATTTCACAGAAGCGTTATCTGATCTTGTTGATGAATATCAGCCGGATGCTGTTTTTCTTGAAGCCTCAGGTATTGCCGATCCGATAACAATTACACAATTACTCCAGTCAGACCTTCTGAAAGGAAAAATATTCCTGGCTCATGTCTGGTGTATTGTGGACAGTGTGAATTTTAACAAACTGACTTCTGTTAATACCAGGGTTATTCATCAGGTGCGGGTTGCTGACTGTATTATTATCAATAAAAAAGACCTGGTGGCAAATAATTCTGACGAAATCGTTAAACAAGTTAAGCAAATAAATCCGTTAGGAAACATCATTCAAACTTCCTACTGCGATGCCAACCTGGATGATCTTTTGTCATTCAAAGGCGGGGCAATTTTAAATCAACATATTGAAATTCCCGAGCGTAAAAGGTCAGGCAGGCCTGATATAAATACCGGCGTGCTAAAATCAGGTAAAAAAATCAGACAAGAAGCACTTGACGATTTTTTACGACTTGTGCAAAAAGATACATATCGAATGAAAGGCTATATTCAACTGAACAATAATACACATATTGCTGTTCAGTCAGTGTTTGACAAACTTGATACCTCTCCTGTTGACAATTTCCGGGGAATGACAGAGCTGGTATTTGTAGGGCCTCAGTTAGAAATAAAAAATATTAATAAATTGTACAAATATTATTCAGATTAAATGCATACCAGATACTTTGAATATGATTATTCCGAAATAGAAATTACCCATGATACACTTCAGGATTTATTGGATTTTGAAGGTTCAATTCCTGATCAATATTCCTACATGCTTCCGGATCTCTTTGATCTGGTCAAAAAGAAATGTAAAATAAAGGGTGGTTATATCATTTTGGAATCCATAGAGTTTATTTCCGGTTCCAATACCATCCTTGTCAACTCACAAAATTTCCATGTTGAAAGGATTGTTTACAACGAAATTAAAGCGTCTTCTCAAATAGCTGTTTTTTTGTGTACTGCCGGGGAAATTGGTGAATTGGGCAGAAAAATGATGACATCAGGTGAATATATGGAAGGTTACATCGTTGACTGCCTGGGAAGTGTGATTGTTGAAAAGGCTATGAATAACATCCATAAATCCTTACAAGAAGAAATGAGCAAACAACAAGTTCATATAACCAACAGATACAGCCCTGGTTATTGTGGATGGGATGTTGCCGAACAACAAAAACTTTTTAATCTTTTTCCGGAAGATTTTGACTTTGTAAAACTGAATGAGTCTTCTTTAATGTACCCGATAAAGTCGGTAAGTGGATTTATCGGTATAGGCGAACAGGTTACATTTAACCGCTACACCTGCAGATTGTGTAATTTTAAAAATTGTAATTACAGAGACAGGAATGCTGAAGCCACAATAATTAATGAGAACCCTTTATGATCCTTCTGCATTTTCAAAATCTTTGATTATAAAAGTATGAGTACACTACAATCCTTCAAATGCGTTGGTATGTCCCTTTTTTTTGCTTTACATGCCTTGTTTTGCTTTAGTCAGGATTTTACCTGGTGGAATACTAAACACAACTGGGATGGTGTCACGCACTGGCACAAATATATTACCATATCACCCGGCTTAATGGGGCCAAATGCACTACCTGTACCAAAAATCAAAAATGGTTTATTGCAGGAAAAATCAAATTTCAAATTTGCCGCTGAAAGTCATTTAAGCAAAGGTGATAAAACGGCCAACTTATTTACTGAATTGTATATCCCGCTATTTACAAAAAGAGTTGGATTGAATATTCAGGCTGTTCCGCTTGAGTATTATAACATGGATACTTTAACCCGTGACAAAAGAAAATCCAGGGACTATGACGGAGAAGGAATTGCCGGCGGAACCATTTATGTCAGCACATATATTCAGTTGTTAGAGGAAAAAAGGAATTTTCCCGGTGTGGTCATTACAATAAATCTAAAAACAGCCTCAGGGACAAATTTATATGCTGCCAGATACACTGATACACCCGGCTATTACTTTGATATATCATCAGGGAAAACAGTAAACATACACAACGGATTCATTGAATCTCTCAGGCCGTATGCAATGGCCGGATTTTTTTCATGGCAAACATACAGGGACAAGTACTATCAAAATGATGCCTTTCTCTATGGCTTAGGATTTGATGTATTCTTTTCAACATTTACAATAAAAAATGTCCTTGGAGGCTATATCGGTTACATTGGGAATGGTGATAAACCAATGGTTTACAGGATGACAATATCAGGCAGGAGGAATTCTCTCCTGAATGTTGAATTCAGATTTCAGCAGGGCTTTGCTGATTTCAATTACACTACACTGAGATTGGCATGTAATATGGATATACAGCGGATTATAAACCAAATAAAAAACAAGTCGAAAATACTGAACTCAGAACCTAAAAAGTCCTGCAATTAAACCACGAAAACTTTTTCTCTTCATTTCTTTATAATGAATTTGTCTGCTTACTTCCTCAAAGATAATATATTACAAGCAACTAAACGAAAATAAAAGCATCTAATTCAATCATTTTTTTCATTATATTTCTCTCATTTTCAGCACCTTGAGAACCCACATAGAATACGAAGTAAGGAGAAAGAATTAACACGAAATGAATTAATCAAAGGAGCGGGGTATTGAAGAGCGGTTAAAGGACATTATCTTCTCCAAGTCCAAAATCTCAAATTTGGAGGGTGATACATGTATTCTTATAAAATTAAAAGAAGGCAAATTAAACCCTCCTTTATTTGAAATTATTAGTAATTCTATCTTTATCTTCAATCTCCTTTTTAGATTTGTGATATAACTCAATTAAAACGATTCTCATCTCATTTTCAAAGTGTGCATATATCAATCGAAATCCAGAATTTACACCTTTACCTTTAAAAAACTTACTTGCAATTTTTTTTACTTTTATTATACAAGTTTCGATTCCCTGGTTATCAATCCTAAAACTAAATGGAGGTCTTTCATATGGACTTACAAATAGAACTTTCTTAACAACTTCCATATCTTCAGGTAATGTCCTATATTTCTTAGAAAGTTTCTTTAAATCCTTCTTATATTCATCTAATTCCTCAATGTTCATTGCTCAATAATATCGTCATTGTAAGTTCTGGCTGAATATGGATGTTCTCGGTAAAATGCAAGCTCATAGTCAATGACTTCTCCATCATTAGATGCTAGCCAAGGCATATCTTTATGAGAATAATCACTAATTGCTGATGCTGACCAGTCTGAAAATTGCTCAATTACTTTGTCAAGAATATCTTTCTCACTTGCCTTCAAGTTATTTAAATTTGGTTTTGTTAAAGGAATATATCTTGTTTGTGGATAACCGTGGTATTCCGTTTTAAACCTTTTAATCATTTTACTTGCAATCATCTGATTTATAATTGAATCAAGTTTTTGGGGCACAGGCCCAAAAGGAAGTTTTCGATATTCTGCACCCGTCAAATGTTCTTCGTAAATCTCATAAAAATTGAAATCAGAAAAATATAATAGTTTGTATAATAGAGTCTCCCCTATGTTTGGTTTACCTGCGCATTTTTCAAGGATATACAACAATATTTCTTTAAACTTATCAACCTTTAATTTGGGAATTGATATTCTGAATTCTTGGCTATCAATAACTTCCGGTGAAGTAAAATTTATATCCTCAGTTGCAAAATCTTGTGATAATAATTTATCGATTGAAATAGAGAGATTATCTGCAATCTTTTTAATTTCGATTACAGTTACATTTCTATTACCTAGTTCAATCTGAGTTAAAGATGGTCTTGAAATTCCCAAGAATTTGGCAAGCTCATTTTGAGAATATCCTTTTATCTTCCGAAGTTTAGATATTCTATTTCCCAATTCTTTTTGAGTTATTGTTTCCATTTTCATATAGTTTTCGACACAAAAATACAAAATGTTTCAATACAAAACAAACTATTGTTTATATATCTTACTATACTTTAAAATCCATTATGCCACCGGGTAGGTCAGGGAGGGAAAATCCCTCCGTTCCCCCCAGAGAAACTTATCCCGACAGAATAGTCGGGACAGGCTATGCAAGTTTACCCATTTTATTATTAAATATTTTTAGCGGTATTCCCCGATTTTATCAAGGGCAGGCTCCGATTTTGTCGAGGGCAGGCCCCGATATAATCGGGGAATACCTTTGAGAGGTTAATAAAAACACATTCATAAATATTTTAGCCATACCTGTCAATCCAAGCCCTTAATCGGCATTTGAGACTCCGAAGACAATCCACCTCGCAACTTGTCCCGT
>CAZVTW010000051.1:0-20302 GCA_964629805.1 uncultured Bacteroidales bacterium
TTAAAAATATCCGGATTTGAACTTAATAAAAATTCCACCAATTCCCAGTTAGCTTTCCAACGTTGAGCTGGTGTCAGGGAAAGCCACCATTCTTGTTGTTTTTCTTCTGCTGTTTTAAAATCCGTTGCAAAATCAAATTCCTTTGTCATGATATGTATGTTGATAAATTGTTACGCTAAAGTACTGTATTTCTGTTGTCAGAAACTCAGGCGCAGGATTCCCATTCTCCTTCAAAAGTTTAATGGCTCTTTTCACACCAACATTGAATTTGTTTACATACCCGAGTGTTTTAACAGCAGAGGCCAATTCAGGATTGCGATAATCGTTAAAATCCGGAAAATTTTCCGGCCTGGCATTCCCATAATCAGGACATAAAAATAAGGAATTATCGCTACAATATTAAAGATAAATATTTTTTTCTATATTATCAATTTTGTAGGATCTTTGCATAAGAATATATTATTAGTAATTTTATCAAAAAAAAACCAATCCATAACGTTGTTTATGAAAATCCTCGTGTTTGGCACAATTTGCGCCGGAAAGTCAACAATCGCCAAAAAAATCACGAACCAATATCAGGGCTTTGATTTTCTGGGAATTGATGATTTCAGGCTGAAATACAGTGATGGTACAAAGGAAGGTGAAGAAAAAGCATTGAAAAAATTTATAGAGGCTGTTGATCCCTCCCTTAAAAACCAGATAATTGAAGGTTCAGGATTTGGAAAGACCGGTCTGGATTTGTTTGATCGCCTTTTGGAAACAAGGGATAAAATATTCATGCTCATTTTAAAAGTGCCTTCTGAAATGTCACTGGAAAGGCGCAAAAAAAGAAAAAAAACCAAAGTGCCATTCCCGTGGGAACATATTGAAATTGAAAGAATGGTTGAGCGGTTTAATATGCTTATTGAAATGGGTGACCTCCCAATGCGGTGGTCGGTTGTCAGAGACCTTACAATCCTGCAATGCTGGAACAGGACAAAAAAGGAAACAGATTTTATTTTGAACACTGTAACTCGTTTTATCGAAATGCATCTTTAATTCATTGTATCTATATGTTTAAAACTATACTATTATTCACTCTTTGTTTATTTGGCTTCACCACGGTTTCACAAAATCTGCATGAACCGTTTTCATTTTTTCAATGTCTTAAATCTGAACTCAATAAAAATGATAGATTCAAGGTTGGAATTCAAACATATGGTAATTTTTACGGCAGGAAAAATAGCTCTTATCCGGAGGAATTGAAGCCTTCTTTATTAAATGACTATCAGCTTGTAACAAGGTTTTATCTGCGAAAAAAGGATTCCATTACAGGAATAAATAAAACAGAATTCGGACTCATTTTGAGAGGATTTGTTTCGCCAGGTCATAACAAAACATATATGATTTTACAAAATGCTCCGGTCACATTAAACATAACTCAAAATGAGGGATTTAATACATACATACTGGCGCCTGGCATTCAGATTATTCATAGGTTTATTTTCTCAGATAATTTTTCCTTTCATATTGGAGCAGCTCTGAGGTACCATCATTTTGGAAATCATTTTAACCTTGAAAAAAAATACAAGTTCGGGCTTGATGCTGCCTTTAAAATATCTTATAAACGATTTGATATTGAATTTTTAGCCAGGAATAAAAATCTCCGGAATTGTTATGCCAGGATAGAAACTAATAACCCAAAAATATGCTACCCGGGGCCATTCTCTAATGAAACTATTTCACTTGCAAGTTTCCAGGATCATTTTAGTAAAAACAGGTACCTATGGAAAGTATACGTAGGAACTTATTATTATGATGATGATGTAAGCAATCAATACACGAATAACACAAAGCCTGATTATACCCCAAAAGGTGTTACAGTTGGTCAGACTTTTGACTTCCATGCATTTTGGGTTAACCTGGAATATCATCAGTCAATATCATATGATTCAAATATAAATTATCCTGTTAAAGGCAAATCCCTGTCTATCAGCGGATGTTATCATGTTTACGGATTTCACCCCATTATAAGCATTTCCATTATTAACAGATACCTGCCTTCTTTCGACTATTACAGCCTGAGGGATAATACAGATAATTATGGTTATTTCCTGAGTTTTTCCGTTATTTACGATATCAAAACAAATCGATAAGATTTTTTGTATTGTAGTTGCATAACCGAAACTTTCTTTTTATTATTAAGTTAATTATTCAAACAAGATTTACACACATGGAGAAAATTTGTACCGGAGATTATTTGAAAACACAACAGACAATGAATATCAGGGGAAGGCTGGTTGAAGTAACCAAACCTATGGTAATGGGCATTCTGAATGTCACCCCTGATTCATTTTACGATGGCGGAAGATATGTCACGAATCAAAAGATACAGGAAAGAATCGAAAAAATGATTTCCGAAGGGGCTGATATTATTGATATTGGCGGAATGTCAACCAGACCCGGGGCTGAAGTTATTTCTGCCGAAGAGGAAATAGATAAAATTGTACCTGCACTTGACCTTATCCGGAACTACCGGGATGAAATTATTATCTCTGTGGATACATATCATTCCGAGACGGCACATTTTGTTTTGGAAAAATATCCGGTTGGTATGATTAATGATATAACGGGCGGACAATATGATTCTTCCACATATAATATTATTGCCGCCTGCAATGTGCCATATGTTTTAATGCATATGCAGGGGATGCCCGGAAATATGCAGAAAAACCCGCAATATAATGATGTTGTCAGTGAAATAATTCAATTTTTTTCCGGTCGAATTGCAAAACTCCGTGATGCGGGTGTTCATGATATAATCATTGACCCGGGGTTTGGTTTTGGTAAAACACAAGAGCATAATTATGAAATTTTAAATAATTTATCAAAATTTAAAATATTTGAACTACCTTTATTAGTTGGTGTAAGTAGAAAATCTATGGTACATAGATTGTTACAAATTACTGCAGACGAAGCCCTAAACGGAACAACCGTATTGCATGCTGTTGCTTTGTTGAATGGAGCATTGATTTTGCGGGTACATGATGTAAAAGAAGCAGTGCAGACAATTCAAATAGTACAAGCACTGAAAAAAATATAAATCTTTTAAGCGCTTAATATGTCATTTCTAAATATAAGTTTTCTTGATATTCTTGATATTTTTTTGGTAACAATTTTATTTTACCAGGTTTATATGCTCATAAGAGGCACGGTAGCCATTAATATTTTCATCGGCATCTTCACTGTCTATCTTTTATGGTTGCTGGTCAAAGCGCTCAACATGCAACTTCTTGGTAATATTCTTGGTCAGGTTATGGGTGTCGGTGTTATTGCTCTCATTATTGTTTTTCAGCAGGAATTACGTCACTTTTTCCTGTTAATAGGAACAAAATATTTTACAAACCGCAATTTTGCTTTGGAAAATATATTTTCCCCTTTTATTAAAAAAAATGTTTCAAAGCTGAAAATAGTACCAATAGTCACGGCATGCCGCCACATGGCTCTAACGAAAACCGGCGCCCTTATTGTCATAAAAAAAACTTCTGATTTGAGTTATTATGTTGAAATGGGTGAAGAAATAAATGCTGATATCACAAGCAGACTTATTGAAAGCATCTTCTATAAAAACAATCCCCTTCATGATGGCGCAATGATTATCAATGGAGATAAAATACAGGCTGTAAGTTGTGTCTTACCGGTCTCTGAGAAACTAACCATTCCAAAAAAGCTTGGTTTGAGGCACCGGGCGGCTCTGGGTATTTCTGAAACAGCCGATTGTTTTGTTGTGATTGTATCTGAAGAGAGGGGATTAATATCATATGCCCAGTATGGAGAATTAACTTTAGATATTAGTCCAAGTGAACTGACAATTATGTTGGAAAAAGAATTTTCTGACAACAAAGAAGCACAAAAACACATTATTAAATCAAAACAGGAAAAATACAAAAGCAGCGAATTAACAGCTGAATATCAATAATCAAATCATGTGTCCAATCCTTTCAGAACAATGAGTATGAGTGAATTTTTTAATCTGACACTTTTTACTTTCCTTGATGAAAATGTTACTATTTCAGATCTTTTATTCTTTCTGATAGTTTTTTTGGCGGCTTTTTTACTAAACTGGGGTAAAAAGCACCTCATAAAAAAGCGCTGGCTTTCGGGTAACATGTATGATGAACTTGGAAAAAAGATAAACAATGCACTTTCGATTTTCATTTGGATACTCGCCTTAGGAATTGGTCTACAATTAATTGGCGTTCCATTTAAAACGTTAATGAAATATAGTATTTTTACCATCAATAAAATATCCTTCACGCCAAAACATCTCCTTGTACTCATCATCATTTTTTTGGTTACCCGTTTTATAATACTGGGGATTAAATGCATTTTTGAAACCAAAATATCTTCCCAAAAACTCGATCTAGGTATCAGCGCTTCAATGTTTCAAATCATAAAATATGCTGTATGGATACTTGCCATAGGAATAGCGCTTGAGTCAGTTGGTATAAAAATCACACTTTTACTTGCCGGGGCCGGCGCCCTTCTAATAGGTATGGGATTTGGTATTCAGCACATATTTAATGACATTGTCTCTGGTTTTGTGTTGCTCATCGAACGTAATATCAAGGTAGACGATATTGTTGAAGTGGAAGGAATTATTGGTAAGGTTGAAGATATTGGTTTCCGTTCAACAAGAGTGTTGATACTGAATAATATCGAAATATTGCTGCCAAACTCAAAATTTGTCAATGAAAACGTCATTAACTGGAGCCATTCGGAAAAGGAAACACGATTTTTTGTTGAGGTCGGGGTTGCTTATGGTTCTGATGTCAGGCTTGTAGAAGAATCACTTTATGAAACCGCTGTTAATCATCCTAAAATTTTAAATCATCCCAAACCTTTTGTCATTTTTAAAAACTATGGAGACTCCTCGCTTGATTTTGAGCTGTATTTTTATACAAATGAAAGTTTTTCATTCCTTCAGATCAAAAGTGACCTTCGTTTTGCTACTATATAACAAATTTGTATTAGTCATAAAATCAATTTGTTATCTGTATCGGTGTTTGATACCAAAAATCATGAGGACTATTTATGATATTTTCAAACATAACGAAATTAAAATACCTTTCCCTCAAAGGGATGTCTATATTAAAGAAAACTGGCAGCCTACCGAATAATATGATTATTTGGGTCTGAACCTGGCTTTTGGCTCCTGATTATTCAACAGGCGGAAAATATTTTTCCGGTGAGTAAGAAGTAATAAGGCGGCAATGAGGACTGAAAATATGATTAGTGATAATGACCTGACATCAAAAATTAATATAAGAACAATTGGGTATGAGATACCTGCAGTCATAGAACTAAGTGAAAAGTACCTGAATAATAAAAACATGAAAATAAAAACGAATGCAGAGACTATTGCTGCCTGCGGGTGGATTGCAATGACAGAACCAAATAAGGTTGCAACTCCCTTTCCTCCTCTGAATCCTGCGTAAATCGGGAAAATATGACCAATTACTGCAAAAATACTGAGACAAATCATAAATATATGGCTGTATTGAGGATAATGCTCAGGAATTGAGGTAAGCAAATGAAGCTTTACAGCTAAAAAACCTTTCAGTATATCAATAACAAGCACAGCTATACCCGCTTTTAAACCCAAAGTCCTGAAAGTGTTTGAAGCGCCGGCATTTCCACTTCCATACTCCCTGATATCAAGGCCAAAAAAAAATTTTCCGACCCAGACTGATGTTGTTACCGAACCTAAAAGATAAGCAACTATCAGTAATATTATTATTTCGAAAATTATCATATAAAAAAACTATTTCGAAAATCAAAATTCGATTTCTATCGAGACATATCAAAGAATTATTTCTTCATTATTTTTATCATAAAAATGATATTCAAGCATGTGATATGAATTATCTGCTTTGATAGACAGCAATTTCCGGAATTTATACCACCATTTCATTTGCCTGGAAGGGAATCCTTTTTTCAGATAGGCTTCTATAAAGGGATGGACTTTGATGGTTAAAGAGGTGCTGCTAAGTGTGTTGAGAATATAGCGTACATTATTTTCAATCTCATCAATAATGAGTATACTGGCTGAAATTTTTCCGCTGCCACCGCAGGCAGGACAAATCTCAGAAGTAGAAACGTGCATTTCCGGGCGCACCCTTTGTCGGGTGATTTGCATTAAACCAAATTTACTAAGCGGCAGGATGTTGTGTTTTGTCCGGTCGCGCGACATGGCTTCCTTCATCTTTTCAAACACTTTACGCTTGTTTTCAGGATCAATCATGTCAATAAAATCAATGACAATTATACCACCCATATCCCGAAGTCGTAATTGACGTGCGAGTTCTTCAGCAGCCATCATATTAACTTCCACAGCATTCGACTCCTGATCCCTGCCTTTTTTTGACCTGTTGCCGCTGTTAACATCAATCACATGTAAGGCTTCTGTATGTTCAATAATCAAATAGGCTCCGCTTTTGACCGGTACGGTTTTCCCGAACAAAGCTTTTATTTGTTTATCAATACCAAAGTGTTCAAAAATAGGGTTCCTGCCTTTATAGAGCTTTACAATCTTTTGCTTTTCAGGCGTGATTGATGTAATATAATCTTTTACTTCCTCATAAATCTGCTCATCATTTACATAAACATTGTTAAATGAAGCATTCATCATATCTCTCAGGATGGCGGAGGTTCTGCTTAACTCACCAATAACAAGCTTTGGAGGGACAGAAGCTTTAAGTTTCTGATATGCTTTTTCCCATTTTTCAACCAGTTCTCTTAATTCGGCATCTAAAAGAGCAACTCGTTTATCCTTAGCAACAGTTCTAATAATAACGCCATAATTCCTGGGTTTAATACTTTGTATCAACCTTCGGAGCCTGCTACGTTCCTCTTTTGATTTTATCTTTTGAGAAATGGAAATTTTATTCGAAAATGGAATGAGAACAATATTACGTCCGGCAAGAGAAATCTCGGATGTTATTCTTGGACCTTTCGTGGAAATTGGTTCTTTGGCTATTTGAATAAGAATACTTTGACCAGTCTTGAGTACTTGTGTTATTTTACCATGTTTGTCAATATCAGGAAGAACTTCAAATTTATCCAGGGTCATATTTGGATGCCTGCCTGATATACCCATTTTGATATATTTATCTAATGAAGTGAACTTTGGCCCCAGGTCCAAATAATGCAGGAAAGCATCTTTTTGATAACCGACATCAACAAATGCTGCATTTAAACCGGGCATGATTTTACGTACTTTGCCCAGATAAATATCTCCCACTGTGAACTGCTTATTGCTTTTTTCTTTATTGAGTTCAACAAGTTTTTTGTCCTCCAGTAAAGCAATCTCTATTTCACCTGAGGAAACATCTAATACCAGTTCATTACTAATCGATCCTTGCATCACCTTTCAAAATCATAGCCAGAAATAATGGTTATTTGTGAATTGAAGTTTCAAAAAAACAGGTCTATGATCTGATTCTTAATACCGGCCATTTTTTCAAATATGGATTTATAAAATCCTATGATTAAATGGGATATTGCAAATAACTGTTTCTTGAAATTAATAATATATGTAAAATATAAAATATGTCAGTATATGGATTATGAATATATTTATACTGACACAATCATAATCCTTCACCTGATTAAAAAATTTTGAATGAAAAAAAATCAAATCAGGTTTTAATTTGGCAATGACACCTTAAGAATAGATTGAATAAGAGGAAATACAAATTACTGGAGAAAATTTTTTTAATTAATAAAGGGAGTTTACTCCCTTTATTAATTAAATATCATACTATTTCTTTTTCTTGTGACGATTTTTTCTGAGTCTCTTTTTTCGTTTATGGGTCGACATCTTATGTCTTTTTCTTTTTTTTCCACTAGGCATAACTTCCCCCTTTCTTAAGATGTTAATATATATGTTTTATTACTTGACGTTTTCTTTTACCTTATTGACAAATGTTTTTGCCGGTTTAAAAGAAGGAATAAAATGTTCAGGAATAATGATAGTTGTATTTTTTGATATATTCCTGGCTGTCTTTTTGGCACGCTTTTTCACAATAAAACTACCAAACCCTCTGAGATAAACGTTCTTACCAGAAGATAATGAACCTTTAACAGTTTCCATAAAGGCTTCTACAGTTTTTTGTACTGCCTGCTTTTCAATTCCTGTTTCTTTTGAAATCTCGTTTACTATATCTGCTTTAGTCATCTTTTAAAATATTTAATTATCAATAAATTACATGTTTTTTATCAAAATGCAAAGATAATTTATATTATTATATTACAAAAAAGCAATCGAAAAAATTTGACCAAAATTATAAAATTCATTTTCAACAGTTTATTATTTTAACTTAAAATTTTAGAAATCAGTTGTAAAACATATATTCTCTTATTATTCTCTTTTACAATTAGATTATAAAGTTTTTTTAAAAAATCAACCAGTAAACTGTTACTGACAGCTCGGCAAAAAAATTCTGATTGACAGGAAAAAAGCATTATTTCGGGGGTGATTTGATATTATATTCCTTTAAAAATGCCAGCAAGCCAATGGTAAAGCAAACCATGACACTTATATATAAAGATGTTGGAACATCCAGGCTGACTTCTCCGGCATATGAATGAAGTCCTGATAAAAAATAATTCACCCCAAAATATGTCATCAATACACTTCCAAATGATAAGAGGGAAAAGAAATTTAATGTATACCTGTTGTATAGCGAAGGGATAAATCTCATATGTAAAACAAATGTATATACAAGAATTGTAATTAATGACCATGTTTCTTTCGGGTCCCATCCCCAATACCTTCCCCATGATTCATTAGCCCAGATGCCACCAAGAAAGGTCCCAATTGTTAGAAGATAAAGTCCGATGATTAAAGACATCTCATTAATGCTCGAGAGATTCTCGATTGTCGTATTAATTTTGCTGTGTTGTTTTCTTTGCATAATCATTAGGATAAGGTTAAATAAACCAAGAAATGCACTCATGCCAAAAAATCCATAGCTAGCCGTGATAATTGAAACATGAAGTGTAAGCCAGTAAGATTTAAGAACAGGAACAAGACTGGTTATTTCAGGGTCCATCCAGCTCAGATGGGCTACCATCAAACCAAGTCCGGATAAAATAGCAGTTGCGGCAAGTGTAAAAGGAGACCTCCGGGAAAAAATCAATCCTGCTAATATAGAAACCCAAGCCAAATAAATCATTGATTCGTAACCATTACTCCACGGAGCATGTCCGGAAATATACCAGCGAATACCTAAACCCAGTGTATGCGCAATAAAAGAAGGGATAATAATAATATAAATAATAAGTCGTATATATTTAATATTAAATTTTTTCCGTGAAACGGCTATAAATAAAAAAAACAGAAACACAAGTCCTGAAAGTAAATACACATTAAAAAGTCTTTTAAACAAATTAGCCTCATTATAAAACAATTCGAGTTTTGTTTTTAACGGCGAAGGAATAATTGAACCACCATACCTTTGTTGATAAACTGAAATTACCGAAAGTAATTTGTCCGCTTTTTCCCATTGCCCGGATTCTCTGGCCAGATTTACTGTTCTGAAATACGCTTTGGCAATATTTCCGAGTGAGATTGTATCTTCATGTGTTATAATCGTTTTGTCATTATCGGGCAAATACCAGTCTGAAGATTCTTCTTCACGGTGGGGAAATATTTTCAGAAACCTTTGGGTAAACACCATATAACAAATATTAACGCGCTCATCTATCTTCAAGACTTCTTTGTCAAGTTTTGTTCTTTGGGATGGATTCTTCATGTACGCTTCATTCACATAAGCAGATAATATATACCTGTTTTTCCCGGATGGTCTGACAAAATCATCAAATGAGGCAAATTCTCCGTCAAGATCAACTATTTGTTTAATTTTCGGATGGGTAATTTTTATGACAGGCACTTTTTTCCATTCTGAGGGTGCAATCGTCATTCCGAGAAATACCTGATTAGCATCTAAACCAAAAAGAGATTTTTTCCTTGCTATTTTTCTTAATAACTCATGAGCCAGGGTATTAACAGGTTTCGTACGACCTTTGCTGTCCTGAACATATAAAGCCCCAAATTCTCTTGCATGTTCTTTTTGTACTGGCTGATAGACAGGATGTAAACCAGTTTGTGAGCCAGTTTGGCCATGAATTTGACCACATGAAATAAATAAAAAAATAAGTATGGATAGTTTTTTTACTTTTTTTGTTGTTTTAACTTTTTTGGATAAACGCGTAAATCTGCTATTCTTAATAAAAAGTGAGATTATCATACCAAAAAACAAGAAAAAATATCCGGTATATGTGATAAACGTGCCAAAAAAATCATGGTTTAAAGTCAATATAGTCCCTTTTTCATCTTCATCATATGAGGACTGGTAAAACCGGTAACCTTTGTAAGATAATACATTATTCATATAGATATTGAATGATTGCACGAAATCCCGTTTTTTATCAATAAGAAGAACATCACTTGTATAAGAAGACGGGCTGTTTGACCCCGGATATCTGTCAATCTTAAAATCTTTAAGCTTAAGATAAAAAGGCAGGCTCATTTTTTTTGCTCCATAACTCATACTGATATCAACACCATTGACCTGGTTTCTTTCTTCTTCGCCTATTGTTCCTTTTCCACCTGAAAGAGTAAATGTTTTATTGTCGTTTCCGGAAGAGGCTTTTATAATAACTACATTCGAATAGTTTCCTTTGTTGCTGTGGGCTGATGTAAAATATTTCATTTCTCCGGAAGGTAAATATGACCTAAAAACAAATTTTATACTGTCTGCTTGATATAAATGCCTTTTTTCAAAAGGATACCAGAAACCAGAGATTAATTTTGATGATTTGCTCCCCATCATGGATGTCTTATCAACATCAAAAGGAGACCGAAAATAAATATTTCCATTCTTTTTTTTAAAAAGAACAGCCTCTTGTAAAGTTGTATCACCAAAAGCAAATCTCATATCATAGAAATCATATATCCCGCCATATTCAATATGTATATCTTTTTTTTCATTGCCATCAATAGCCATTATTGAGATATACGGCTTTCCATCCACAGATTCGACCAGTTTACGGGTAGCAAAAGGTATAAAATCAGTAGATTTAATTCTGATAGTTTTTCCATTAAAAGGGATTTCAAAATCAACTGACTTCTTTGACAAAACTGAAAATAGCGCTTTGTGATTAAGTTTTTTGCGAGAATTATTATCACTGAGCTTAATTTTCAGATATGTGGATTCAGATAAAAATTGATTTTCCGTTTCGCCTTCCCTGATATGCATAACACCTTCGAACCCGATATATCTTGTAATCCCGGCTCCAATCAGGATAAGAATAAAAGCAATATGAAAAATTCCGATTGTTATCTTCTTTTTGCTTAAAAGTCTATATCCGAAAATATTGCCACCTAGATTGACAGCTAGCAAGGTCAACAAAATCTCGAACCATAATGCGTTATAAATCAAAACTCTTGCAGCCGGGGTTCCAAATTTAGCTTCAATAAAAGTTGCCACTGCAATTGATATTCCAAATATGATGAGAAAAAAAGCCATTGTTTTCATGGAAAAAAGGATATTCCATATTCTTTTTATTCCCTTGTTTTTTATATCTCTCATAATGTTTACACTTTCAATGCCTGAATGAATAGTATATATTTATAATGTCTATCCCAATCTTTTCGCTCCTTAAGTAGTTGTTAGGAAATAAACGTATTATTTAAAACCACAGAAGAGGTAATAATTATAATGTATCAGTTTGCTGTTTCAACCACAGTTTAATTTCCGGAGGCAAATGTGGCGATAACCTCTCATACACAACCTTATGATATTCATTAATCCACCTAATTTCTTCATTATCTAACATCTTTTTGTTGATCAATTTTTTATCAAAAGGTGCAATTGAAACAGTTTCAAAGCAAAAAAAAGTTCCAAATTCAGTTTTACCATATTCTCTGCACAGAACCATATTTTCAATACGAATTCCATGTTGTCCTTCCCTGTATAGACCAGGCTCATTCGAAATCAACATCCCTGGCTTAATACTAACAGAGACTGGCCGTGGTGATATACTCTGTGGGCCTTCATGAACATTTAAATAAAAACCGATACCATGTCCGGTTCCATGGCCATAATTCATTTCCTGCTCCCATAAAAATTTTCGTGCCAGCGTATCAAGTTGATAACCTTTTGTCCCCTCGGGGAAAATTGCCCTGGCAAGAGATATGTGTCCCTTTAAAACAAGTGTGTAATCCTTCATTTCCTGCACGGTAGGAGTTCCCAAACATATAGTGCGGGTAATGTCAGTAGTGCCATCCTTGTAATGAGCGCCGGTGTCAAGAAGAAACAGGCCATCCCCATTTAACGGCTTATCAGTATCAGGTGATGCAGCATAATGAACAATAGCGCCATGCTCTCTGAATGCTGATATTGTCAGGAAGCTATCTCCAATGTAATGTACATCTTCTTTCCTGATTTCGGTGAGTTTATCCATCACTATCATTTCAGAGATTCGCTCTTTTCCTTGACTGTTTTGCAACCAAAACAATAATTTTACCAATGAAACACATTCGCGAACTAAGGCTCGTTTAAGTGACAGGATTTCAACATCGTTTTTAATAGACTTCTCAACCTGAACCGGAGAATTTTTCTCTATGACAGATACATTTTGACTTAAGACTCCATAAAGTTCAAAATTTGTTGTTTTTGGATCAATGGCCAACTTTTTATTTCCTGAAAGGTCAGTGAAATATTTTTGGATATCATGATATGGCTTTATTTGAATCTTATCATCCTGAAGTTTTTTGGATATCTCATCTGATATCTTCGCCGAATCAGTAAATAAAACAGAGCCATTGTCAGAAATCAACAGATATGCGTAAAAAAGCGGGTTGTAATCAATATCTTTTCCCCTGAGATTTAGTATCCAGGCAATATCATCAAGAGATGTCATCAATTGATAATCGAGATAATTATCCGTAAGATATTTTTCTATGTGTTGTTTTTTTTGTTTTCGTGAATAACCACAATATTTTAATTCAATTTCATGAACCGGTTGAACCGGTAATTCAGGTCTGTCCGTCCAAATATCCTCTTCCCATTTTCCAACTTTAATGAGTTCAATATGTTTATAATTCAGCGATTTTTTATAATCTCTTATTTCACTCACTGTAAAAAGTTCCGGATTAATACCAATTTGAGCTCCTGATGGCATATTTTCAGCTATCCACTCAATAAATTCCGGAGCATATGGTGTTTTTAACTTCTTAAGAGATATTCCACTGCTTTTTAGTTCTTTTTCAGCCTGAATAAAATAGCGTGAATCAGTCCAGAGAAAAGCATCATTCAGCGAAATAAACAATGTCCCGGCAGAACCACTAAATCCGCTTATCCATTTAATAACTTCATATGGTCTTGCTATGTATTCACTTTTGTGTGGGTCAGAACGCGGAATAAGAATTCCGTTTAACTTCTTTTCCCTCAAAAACTCTCTTATCCGGACAACAGGTTTTTGCATACTAATAAATTATTTAACAAGTTTAGAAATCGCTTTGAAAACATTAGTTCCAGAAAATCTTGTCATTTCAAATAAAATTGATTCATAAGTGGTTATGATAGCTCCTTCGGATTGCATGCGTCCAATTGCTGTATGCTTGTCAAATTCATTTCTTGAAGATATACAATTAGCAATAACAACCGGGACGTATTTTTTTTCAATAAGATCAATAACAGTTTGCAGAATACATACATGTGCTTCAATACCGGCAATGATAATGAATTTCCTTTTCATTAGCTCTAATTGACTGTTGAACTGTGGTTCATCGCAACAGCTAAATGCAATTTTTTCAATGTGTTCAGATTCTCCTATCGCTGACTTTATTTGCTCAATTGTATCTCCCAGTCCTTTTGTATATTGCTGGGTAAGCAAGAGAGGAATTTCTAATGTTTTTAATCCCTGAATCAGTATCTGATTGTTTTTAGCTATTTCTTCATGCTTATGCATATGAGGAAATAAACGTTCCTGCATATCGATAAATAGACCCAGAGCATGTTCTTTAATGATTCTCATAATATAATTTTATGTTTTAATTCTTTTCTCTAAAGCTTAACCAATTTATGTGGTATATGTTGAATAAAATAATGCAAAATTTCATGAAATTTTAATTTAATAAGGTAATATTTGATATGATGAGTCTGATCCTAAAAGCAAGATTTTCATCTCAACCCGGCCGAGAAGAGGATTGTCTCGATTGTCGAGACTAAACAACGCATAATTTGGCGAAAAATGGACTGTCAAGAGAACAGTTCTCTGTTTCGTCAACTTGTCGAAATAATCTCCGAAGGAGATATAGCGATTCTTAGGAGCACACTCACATAATCTCTTTATGGTCTCTAAAAAAAACAAGCGTTTTCTTATTGGCACTAAAAAGTTATCTTAAAAAAGCAAAAAAAAGAGGACTGTTACATCAGCCCTCTTCATATTAAAAAATTAGGATTATTCTTCTTTCTGAGACTCTTCGTATTCTTTTAAGAGTTTCTCCTGGACATCTCCCGGAACTTGTGAATATTGATCAAACTTCATTGAAAACATTGCCCGGCCATTAGTGAGTGAGCTAAGTGAAGTTGAATATTTATTCATTTCTGCAAGTGGAACTTTTGCAGATATTTTTTCGAAGCCTTTCTCACTGCTCATCCCTTCAATCAATGCTCTCCTGCCCTGCAGGTCGCTCATGACATCACCCATTCTGTCAGAGGGAACAAGCACTTCTACTTTATAAATTGGCTCCATAATTTTTGGTCCGGCTTCTTTAAATGCTGATTTGAATGCATTTAATCCCGCTAGCTTGAATGATATCTCATTTGAATCGACAGGGTGCATTTTCCCGTCATATACAGCCACTCTTATATCACGGGCATAGCAACCTGTCAGCGGGCCTTCTTCCATTTTTTCCATAATTCCTTTAAGTATTGCTGGCATAAAACGTGAATCAATCACCCCACCAACAATACAATTGTAAAAGACAAGTCTTCCACCCCATTGCAAATCAATTTCCTCCTTACCTCTCACATTGACAGTAATTTCTTTATCCGGAAACTTGTATGTTTTAGGATCAGGTGCATCTTCCTTGTAGGGTTCGATAACCATATGAACCTCCCCAAACTGCCCGGCACCTCCTGATTGCTTCTTATGTCTGTAAACTGCATTGGCAGCCTTGGTTATTGTTTCACGGTATGGTATTTTTGGCGGAAGAAATTCAATTTCTATGTGAAAGGTGTTTTCAAGATGCCATTTAAGTGTATTAAGATGAAATTCCCCTTGACCGTGAACAATAAGTTGTTTCAGCTCTTTTGAATATTCTATTACTAATGTAGGATCTTCGTCATGGAGCCTGCTAAGACTTTCACCCAATTTTTCATCATCAGATTCATTAACTGCCTTAACTGCTGTTCTGTATTTTGGCTCCGGCCATTCAATCGGATGTATTTTCCAGTCAGCATCTTTTTGATTCAGGTTATGGTTAACTTTTGTCTCTTTAAGTTTGACTGTAGCTCCTATATCTCCGGCCACAATTTTTTCAACTTTGGTCCTGTTTTTACCGGAAACGACAAATAACTGCGAAAGCCTTTCCTTTGCCTGTCTGTCAACATTTATTAGGTCATCGCTTTCATTTACTTCGCCGGAAATAACTCTGAAAAATAATACTTCGCCAAGATGTGCTTCAACAGAATTTTTAAATACGAAAAGAGAGGTTGCAGCATTTGCATCACAGGTTATTTCTTCTCCGTTTGTTGTCGTATATTTTGGAACAGCATCCGGAGAAGGAACAACATTGACAATGAAATCCATAAGTCTTCTGAGACCAAAGCCGGTTTTTGCATTGATACAAAACAAAGGAAATAAACCTCTGCCGGAAAAACCTATTTGCAAGCCTTTTCTCATTTCATTTTCATCCAGGGTTCCTTTATCGAAGAAGAGTTCCATAAGCTCCTCATCATTTTCTGCTGCTGCTTCAATTAATTTTTCCTGTAATTCAGCAGCTTTATCCTGTTCATCAGCAGGAATATCACTTTCTTTGGGAGGTTTACCTTCTTCAGTGAAAGTGTATAGCTTCATTTTAATTATATCAACAATAGAATCAAATCCCGGGCCTGCATTTATTGGATATTGTGTAATAATAACCTTATTTCCGAACTTCTGCCTGCCGTCTTCAATAGTCTTATCAAAATTAGTTTTTTCATGGTCCAGGTGATTGACAGCAAAAATAACTGGTTTGTTGTTAGATTCTGCATGTCTGAAAGCAACTTCTGCACCTACTTCAGCGCCATTCTGAGAATTAAGGGTAATAACAGCGCTGTCGGTAACCTTGAGAGAACTCACTGCTCCTCCAATAAAATCATCAAGTCCAGGGCAATCTATTATATTAATTTTATTCCCATTCCATTCAGTATACAAAACTGTTGAATACACTGAACCTTCCTGCTCATGCTCTATTTCATGATAATCCGAAACAGTATTTTTGTTTCCGATATCACCTTTTCTGTTTATATTTCCACCAATAAACAGCATTGATTCGGCCATGGTGGTCTTACCTGAACCTGCATTACCTAGTAAAGAAATATTTCTTATCTCTTTTGTGTTATAAATTTTCATTGAACTAATTTTATGTATGTTATTGTTAATATTTGATTATCATTTTCTACTTAATATAGTATTAGAAATTAATGTTTTGATAACGCTTATTTTCAATATTCTTTAAATTTAGGGGTCAAAAATAATAATTTTTTACTTATAGTCAATATGATATGCAAAAACCATCAAATCTTTTTACTAATTATTAAAATTACTCCACTTAATTTGATTTAGCAGGGTTTTATGAATAAAAAAGCATCATTTACTGTGCTATTTTCTTGTGCAAAAAAAGTTTTTTTAAAAAATATTGAAAAAAATTTTGTTAATTCGTTTATTTTCAAACCTTTATTTACTTAAATAAATCTTATAGGAATATTAAATTTATTTATTAAAACACTTGTTTTATAAAAAATTAGATTTACCTTTGCAATCCGATTTTTCAAAAATATCTATATTATAAAATTTTATCTATATGCCTACAATTCAACAACTAGTAAGAAAGGGGCGGACAAGAATAAAAGAAAAGAGTAAAGCTCCGGCATTAGATGCATGTCCGCAAAGACGCGGAGTGTGCGTGAGGGTATACACAACCACACCAAAAAAACCCAACTCTGCCATGAGAAAAGTTGCAAGGGTAAGGTTAACAAACCAAAAAGAGGTTAATGCATATATACCCGGAGAAGGTCATAACCTTCAGGAGCATAGTATAGTTCTCATAAGGGGAGGGCGAGTAAAAGATTTGCCTGGTGTGAGGTATCACCTGATTAGAGGGACACTTGATGCTTCCGGTGTTGAAGGCAGAACTCAAAGAAGGTCTAAATATGGTGCAAAAAGGCCAAAAAAATAACTCAGAATTTCTTCATTATAACTAATATATTATTTATAAATGAGAAAAAAAGTTGCAAAAAAGAAAATATTACTGCCAGATCCAAAATTCAACGATACACTGGTTACAAGATTTATTAACGTTTTGATGTTGAATGGTAAAAAAAGTGTTGCATTTAATATCTTCTATGATGCTATTGAACAATTAAAACCAAAAGTCGAAAATCTTGGTAAAGAGCCGCTTGAGGTATGGAAGAAAGCGCTCGAAAATATCACACCACAAGTCGAAGTAAAAAGTCGTCGTGTTGGTGGTGCAACCTTTCAGGTTCCAACAGAAATAAGACCGGATAGAAAAATATCTATCAGCATGAATAATCTGATCATTTTTGCCAGAAAAAGAAGTGGAAGGTCTATGTCTGAAAAACTTGCGGCTGAGATAATGGCAGCTTATAATGAAGAAGGTGGCGCTTTTAAGAAAAAAGAAGATACACACAGAATGGCCGAAGCAAATAAGGCCTTTGCACATTTTAGATTTTAATAAAACAATAGAGCATTTTAAGCAGCTGCTGAGCGCTGTATACATTTTTAATAACTGATATTATATTAGATTTATTCAGTAAGCATTCATTGACTGATGGAGAAAAATAAATTACAATATAACAGGAATATTGGTATCATGGCCCATATTGATGCCGGTAAGACAACCCTTACTGAAAGGGTATTGTTTTACACGGGTATCAATCACAGGCTTGGAGAGGTTCATGATGGCTCTGCCACCATGGACTGGATGGTACAGGAGCAGGAGCGGGGGATTACCATTACCTCAGCAGCAACAACAACTTTTTGGAATTATAAAGATGAAGAATACAAGATAAACATCATTGATACGCCGGGTCACGTTGATTTCACTGTAGAGGTAGAACGGTCACTTCGCGTACTTGATGGAGCTGTTGCTTTATTCTGCGCTGTCGGAGGGGTTGAGCCTCAATCTGAAACGGTATGGAGGCAGGCAAATAATTATCATGTACCAAGAATTGCATTTATTAACAAAATGGACCGGGTCGGAGCTGACTTCTTTTCTGTTGTTTCTCAAATTGAAACAAGATTAAAAGCTAATCCGATACCTCTCCAGATACCCATCGGCTCTGAAGATAATTTCACAGGTGTCATTGATCTCATTGAAAGAAAAGCAATTGTCTGGAAAGAAGATGAAACACTTGGAATGAAATATGAAGATGAAGATGTTCCGGACGATTTAGCTGAATTGACTGAGGAATGGCGCGAAAAACTTGTTGAAGCAGTATGTGAATCTGATGATGACCTCCTGGAGCGATTTTTTGAAAATCGTGAATCCATAACAGTTGAAGAATTTATGGAGGCAACCAGAAAAGCCACCATTAAAATGCAAATCGTTCCTGTTTTCTGTGGATCAGCCTTTAAAAATAAAGGTGTTCAACGTCTTCTTGATGGAATCACTGCTCTTTTACCAAGCCCGTTAAATGTGGGGGAAGTTAACGGTAAGGATATTCATGACGATACAAAACCTATATCCAGAAAACCATCCCCAGATGAGCCTCTATCTGCTCTTGCCTTTAAAATAGCTACTGATCCATTTGTTGGAAGACTCGCCTTTATGCGCATATATTCCGGTGTTCTCAAAGCCGGATCAGTTGTATATAACGTTCGTACCAAAAAGAAAGAACGAATAGCAAGGTTATATCAAATGCATGCCAATAAACAAAATCCCAAAGAAATGATTGCTGCCGGGGATATTTGTGCCGCTGTTGGATTTAAAGATATTAGAACAGGTGATTCATTATGTGATGAAAAAAAGCCCATACAACTTGAATCCATGAAATTTCCCGAGCCTGTTATTGGTATTGCTGTTGAACCCAAAACACAAAAAGACCTCGACAAATTAGGAAATGCACTCGCCAAACTGGCTGAAGAGGACCCTACTTTTTCTGTCAAAACTGATGATGATACAGGGCAAACTGTTATTAGCGGAATGGGAGAGCTCCACCTGGACATCCTGATTGACAGACTTAAAAGAGAATTTAAGGTCGAATGTAACCAGGGGCAGCCACAGGTGACCTATAAAGAGGCATTAACTACTACTGTTGAACACAGGGAAGTTTTTAAAAAACAAACAGGGGGTAAAGGAAAATTTGCTGATATTCAGTTTCGTCTTGGACCCGCTGATAAAGAAACTAAGGGACTTGTATTTAATAACGAAGTTAAAGGGGGTAATATACCAAAAGAATTTATGCCTGCCATAGAAAAAGGCTTCAAAGATTCCATGTCAAATGGAGTGATTGCCGGATATGCCCTGGAAAACTTACAGATTACTGTTTTCGATGGCTCGTATCATCCGGTTGATTCAGATGCATTAT
The DNA here is from genome assembly GCA_964629805.1 of uncultured Bacteroidales bacterium. Taxonomy (GTDB): domain Bacteria; phylum Bacteroidota; class Bacteroidia; order Bacteroidales; family CAZVTW01; genus CAZVTW01. Next base: position 19,866 of record CAZVTW010000051.1, read on the forward strand.
CTTTTGAACTGTGCGCTAAATATGCATTCAGGGCAGCTGCTTTAAAAGCAAAACCTGTTCTTCTTGAGCCAATAATGAAAACAGAAGTTATAACACCAGAAGAGTACATGGGAGATGTTATTTCTGATCTGAACAAACGGCGTGGTCAGGTAGATGGAATGGAATCGAAATCAGGAGCCAGGGTTATAAAAGCAAAAGTGCCCCTATCAGAAAAATTCGGTTATGTCACTGTTTTAAGAACCATAACATCAGGCCGGGCATCTTCAAGTATGGAATTCAGTCATTATGAGGAGGTACCTTCTGAGATTGCAAGGGAAGTAGTAAAAACTCTGCACGGAAATGTTGAATTAATTAAATAATCGTCAATTTACAACAATTTAAGGCTTTATGAGTCAAAAAATTAGAATAAAACTTAAATCTTACGATCACAATCTTGT
>CAZVTW010000052.1:0-20179 GCA_964629805.1 uncultured Bacteroidales bacterium
GGACTGCCTGCCCCGATATTTTGTCGGGGAGTTCAACGAAGTTAATTAATAAGGCAAAGTTTGTTAATATCCCGTTTTTTATATTTCAATAAAGTTTTACCGAACCCTTCCTTAAGTTAAAATAATCTCATCTTTTTTTTAGAGTAAAATACCAAGGAAAACAAATGAATATTAGAATTGTATATGATGTAAATCGTTTAATCGATTTGCATATTCAATGTCTTATTTACGTTGATAAAAATTTTAATTATTTATATTCAGCATCTTTAAAGCTTATAAACACTGTGTTTACGGGGAAACACAATTTTGGGGAGAATTGCTTTGATACTATCTGAAAGACCAGCAATTTAAAGGCTTAAAATAGGTCGATTTTAGGGATGAAAATGCTGTTCTGAGTTAAATAAATAACAATTGAATATAGTTTTTTATAAAATCCGGAGTTGGGGTGTTTGATTCTTTATTAATACCAGGCTGATAAATGGGAAATGTTGAAATATCGATAATTTTTTCATATAGCTTTAAACGACACATTTTCAGTAATATATTATTGTTTCAATGTTGATATGTTATGGTTATTAATGGTTTTTTAATGTTCTGAAAGACGAAATTAATGGTTTTTTAATAACAGGGTTATAAATTAGCGGTGTGAAATAAAAACTAATAATTGATAGGCAAAATCGATTTAAGATAAAACGTACGATGAAAAAAACGATACATATTACATTTTTAGCATGCTCAATTATTTTAATGAGTTTTAGCTTATTTGCTCAAACAAGTGGTAAAGCCAAAATCACAGGAACTATTACTGATGCAGTTACTGGCGAACCCTTAATTGGAGCAAGCGTTGCTGTGCAAGGCACCAGTGTTGGAGCAGCTACCGATTTGGAAGGTAAATATGTGTTATATGATTTATCTGCTGGTACCCATACTTTAAAGTTCAGGTATTTAGGCTATCAGGATCAAACAAAAACGGATGCGGAAGTAAGTGCAAACGAAACCTTGGTTATTAATGTACAAATGAGCCCATCATCCTTTACAGGAGAGGAAGTGATTATAACTGTCCAGGCCAGAGGACAAATGGCTGCCATTAACCAGGAACGTTCTTCCAATCAAATTGTAAATGTAGTGGCTTCTGACAGAATTAGGGAGGTGCCTGATGCAAATGCTGCGGAATCTATTGGGCGTTTGCCAGGTGTTTCATTGCAGCGTTCTGCTGGTGAAGGGAATAAAGTGGTTATACGTGGCCTTTCTCCCAAATATAGTGTGATTGAGATGGACGGCGTTAGAATGGAAGGTACTGGCATGGATCGCAGTGTTGGTTTAAGTTCCGTTTCTTCTGAATCTTTGGCTGGTATTGAGTTGTCTAAAAGCTTAACGGCCGATAAGGATGCTGATGCCATAGGTGGTATTGTAAATATGAGAACCCGTACCGCTGAAGAAGGTTTCCAAATGAATTTGAATTCTACGGGTGGTTATAATACGTTTAACAAAAGCTATAAAAATTATACGTTTAATGGTAGTGTCGGTAATCGCTTTTTCGACAATAAATTTGGTGTACTGCTAACTGGTGGAATAGAAAGGGTAAATCGAAGTTCGGATGATTTTTCTGCCTCTTATGGAAGAGAGATTACAACAGAAGGAAATTGGCTTTATACAAAAGATGGACAGATTACACAAAATTTAAGAGATAGATACAGGTCAAATGCAGGGCTTGTTTTGGATTATAAAAATGACTTTATGAAAATAAAGTTTAACAATATGCTTAATGTAAAACACGACGACAATGAGAGGCGTAATGCAAAATATCTTTTTCAAAGAAATCGGTTCGACTTTAATAATTCTCGTTCAACATCTGATGATGCTTTTCAGATGCACGCAATAAGTACAGAATGGAAGTTTTGGAATACTACCCTGGAAGCTGACTATTCGTTCAGTAAATCAAAATATAATGGTTATAGTGATCTCTATTATTTTGAAGATAAAAACTCTTATTCAGGGGCAAATATGTTTGATCAAAATGAGTTGAGAGAACGCCACCCTGATGAACTTATTATGGAAAGTAATGCCCTCATAAAAATTGAAAATTCCGCAGTGGATTGGAATCATAGAGATGAATATCTACGGGAAGATATATCCCAGACCCTAAATATAAATTGGTCGATACCATTTCGTTTTGGTGATGTTTCGGGTAAACTAAAGACAGGCTACCGTCATAAAAAGAAAGATCGCATGTCTGACAGACAAAGCAAAGAACTCTACTTTTTTGGTGGAATTGGATCAGGACGCCGACAAATCGTTGAGGGGCAGATTTTCCCCGATTATGATAAACTGCTTGATGCGGGAATTGCCGCTACTGGATTAGCCGGAACTAACTTTGAGGATACGGATTATGACTATGGTAATTTCCTGAATGGTCGCTATCAATTTCCGTATGCGGTTGATCTTGATAAGTTAACGATGACTTTTGATAGGATCTATAGTTATATTGACAAGGATCCTGACATACAATTGGAAACCTGGCAGCAAGAACGGGGAATACAGTCAAATGAACAGGATTATAGCACAACTGAAGAATTAAATGCAGGCTATGTAATGGCTGAAATTAATATTGGCAAAAGAATTATGCTATTGCCCGGTCTGCGATATGAGAATATCAATACCGAATATACCAGTAGAGTGTTAATGACAGATATGTTTGATCCTACGGGTATTAATACACCAGATTATCCGGATACTGTGACCAGTTATCGTGAAAATGATCACTTTTTTCCTAGTGTTAATATGAAAGTGGACGTTTACAAATGGATGGATGTTCGTGCCGCTTATTACAAAAGTGCCTCTCGCCCCAATTTTATTGATTTATCGCCTTTTATGATAACTGATGATGGTTTGGACCGGCTAAGAGTTAAGAATCCTTATCTGAAACCAGCATTAGCTCATAATTTTGACCTCGGTGTTTCTTTTTTTACAGGTAGGTTAGGCTTATTAACTGTGAATGGCTTTTATAAGAAAATAAATGGCTTACCAAGAAATTTGCATTTATATAAACTTAAGAACATAGACGAGATAGCACGGAATGGTGGTACACCTGAATCAGTAATTGAATCTTTAACTGCTCCCATAAGTTTATATGATTCTACCCTGGTTGACCCGAAAAGTACAAGTATTTATAATATGCCTATTAATAATCCGAACCCGGCCGAATATGCAGGTTTTGAATTGAGTTGGCAGACTAACCTCTGGTATTTACCTGGTTTATGGAGGGGCCTTGTGCTTGATTTGAACTATTCTATGCTTTGGTCAAGAACAAAAATTCCCTATTTTGAATACGTAACGGTCATTGACTCTTCAGGATTTTTTCCAATAGAGACTTCAGAGGCAAAATATGCTGTTACAGGATACACAAGAATGTTAGATCAACCTGAAGTTTTGTTTAATGCAAAAATAGGGTGGGATTACAGAGGTTTTTCTTCACGCGTATCTTTTCGCTATCAGGCATCTACCATAACAGCTCAGGATGCCAGGTATCATTTGACTGATGCCTATAATAAGAATATGTTCCGAATCGATGTAAATATTAAACAGAATATTACTCCCAGACTTTCTGTATCATTAGATGGTACCAACCTAACCAACTATATAGACGACAGGGTTATTAATAATTATGTTGGAGATAGAGATTTTTCTGATAAAGAACAGATGTATGGTATGGGAATCAGATTGGGTATTCGCTACGAGCTATAGAAGATTACATGGTTTTAAAATAAATTCAATTACAAATAGAATGTTTCACTAAAATTTAATTAAAATGAGAAAATTTACTCAATTAAGCGCAATGGCGCTTACAATTCTTTGCATGTCCGTAATTAGTGTTTATGGACAAATTCCTCCTGATCAGGAAGTGGTAAATATACCTCCAGGTGAGAATGGAATTATTGAAACCACTATTAATAGTGACACACTTGCCGGTGGTGTAAGAGCAAATCCAAATAGGATTTATAAGCTTGAAAAAGATGCATTTTATGTTATGCAATCAAAAATTATTTTTGGCGGAGGTTCCGATACAACATCTACGCTTACTATTGTCGGTGAAGAAGGTGGTAAGAAGCCTATCATTGTATCCACTCCATTAGACGATGGTGATATGTTTAGACATAGTGTTTTGGGTAATTTAAAATTAAAGAACCTTTATTGGCCTTCCATGTCAACCAACAACAAAGGAAACATGTTGTTTGAGTTGCAAGGCACTGATTTAAGACTTGAGGTTGAGGATTTTGTAGGTGGAAATCAATTGAGTGCAGATGTATTTGGTGTTAAAGAAGTAAATGGAGCCATTTCTGTATTCTTTAAAAATTGTTATTTCCGTGATGTTACAAAATTTAAAAACCCCTGGAACTATGCCCTTATTACACGTGGTACAAGACCCATTGATACCTTATGGGTTGAGAATACTACAGTTGTAAATGGTGGATTATTGTTTTTAGGTACAGGTGCAGTTAAGTTTGCTTATTTCAACCACAATACATTTACTAACATTCCTAAATACTGGTTGTATTTTGAGGAGTGGAAAGAAGCGTATTTTGCGAATAATGTAATGATTAACTGTAACTGGCAAGGTGAATCTCAAGAAATGATGATGAGCCAAAAACAAAGTCAAAAAAATGAAGGTCCTATTCCTGTAGGTTTCATTGATATTATGCGACCTTCTACAGAGGCCTGGGAAAGTGGTTATGGTGCAGGTAGCACTCCGGACATTGAAGATATCAAATGGATGGTATCGAACAACTTAAGTTATACCAGTGAGTTTTTGGATAAGTATTATTCAGGTGGTTATAATGATGAAGGTGATTATCCTATTTCAAACATCGATTGGGGTTTTTCTTCTGGTGCCGGATTAGATCTTCCTTTGCCCCACCCGGTTGAGAATGTTCCTCCCAGGTTCTTTAGTGCAAAAACAGATTCTTTAATTGATATGTATGATAATATTAAAGCTGATGGAAACCATGATAATGTAGATCCAAAGATGGTCACTAAAATGATTGAAGATCAAGCTGAAGGAGATCTTTATGCTGCATGGGCCAGAAACGACTATGGTGTAGCAGTCGAAGGCGAAACAAGGCCAGAACCAACTGCATTCGCAATTGGTGACTATGATCCCACAACAGTTCCCGGTCCTGAAGGTGAAGACGGTACAGGTTTTGTAACGGTTAGAGATCTTCCCGAAGATTTAACGTATACTGCTGATATTGAGTCAGGTATCGATTACAGGCCTTTAGGTGCCCTTTCATGGTGGGAAGGGGGTCTTAATAACTGGGATAGCATGGAAGAACTTGAAAAAGTGAAACATTATTATGCTACAGGTGAAGGTACCCCTTTAGTAGGGATTAATGATTATAATCAAATAAATAATGGGGTTACCTTATATCCAAATCCAACACAAGGTATCCTTAACCTGAATAGCAAATCAGAATTATCTAAGGTTGCAATTTATAATACTACAGGTAGATTAGTGAAGCAAATTTATCTAAATGGTGTATCAAATACTACTATGGATATTTCCACATTGAATAACGGTATGTTCTTTATTACAGTGGAGACTACCCAAGGTGAAAAAAGTGTAAGTAAGTTTATCAAGAAATAATAAATATTAGTAGGGTGCCTTTAAAAAGGCACCCTATTTTTTTTTACATCCGGTTGAAAAATCCCTTTATCACCTTAGATGTTAGTCCTAATTTCAATTGCTATTGCAGAATGTTTGGCTAAAAATTTATCAAAGTAAATAAATCCTAAGACAAAATAATTTAAATGCTTTGAATGATTCATTAGCTATTGGTTTAAATTACCCTTTTATAAGATGCGCCATAAGTAAGTAGGGTCAGTTCTTAAATCAAGTAAAACTATAAATTATCATTAATTCCCCGAGATTAATATCTGTCAGCATGCCCGGCAATACTTATTGTGAAAAACTTTACATGGTGAGATACTTATGCCTTTGACGTTCGAAAGAGGACAAGAATTTAAACATTTCTGTCCAGTCGAAGCGGCAAGGGTTTCATAGCCTTTATAGAAATAACGTCAACTTCTTAATGTTGTATGAATTTGAAAAACAATTATTTAACCACTTTTTTTTAGTAAAATGAAAAATGGAATTAACCAAAATGGCCAATTATGGCTGATTATTTTTTCGGTCATGTGGCTTTATTTCAGCTCTTGCATTTCCGATAATCAAAAGTTGACGCCAGTTGATTATATTGATCCGTTCATTGGTTCAGGTGGGCATGGTCATGTTTTTGTTGGTGCCAACGTGCCTTTTGGGGCCGTGCAAATAGGCCCCAATAATATTTATAAAGGCTGGGACTGGTGTTCGGGCTATCACCATTCCGATAGTTTAATTATTGGCTTTTCGCAGTTGCATTTAAGCGGCACCGGGATAGGCGATTTGGGTGACGTTTTAATTATGCCTTACACGGGCAAGGTAAGGCTTAACAAAGGAAAACAGGAATATCCACATGGGGGCTACCTATCCACTTTTAGCCATGAAAATGAAACGGTTAAACCAGGGTATTATTCTGTTAAAATGGACAACGGGGTTGATGTGGAGTTGACAGCTACTGAACGTACAGGTTTTCATCGGTATTTTTTTCCAGAAAATGAGCAGGCGCATATTATAATTGACCTTGCCGAGGGAGTTAATGATAAAACAACCAGCGCCAGCCTACGAAAGATAGATGATTATACCCTGCTGGGGCACCGTTTCTCAAAAGGTTGGGCAAAAGAACAGGAGGTGTTTTTTGCAATACGCTTTAATGTGCCTGTTGCCGATTTAAAACTGTATGAGAACGAAACCCTTATTGAAAATACGAATAAGGATAGCAAAGAGGTTAAAGGCCTTATAAGTTTTAGCGCTGCCCCTGAAATAGTGGCACTAAAAGTAGGTATATCGCCAGTGAGTTCAACCAATGCCTTAGAAAACATAAAAAATGAAATACCCCACTGGGATTTTGATAAAGTGGCACAAGCAGCCCGCGAAAAATGGAACACTGAACTAGGGAAAATTACTGTTAATTCATCGGATGAATCGAGAAAACGCATTTTTTATACTTCGGTTTACCATGCCTATATGCACCCCTCTTTGTTTAACGATTTTAATGGCGATTACAGGGGTACCGATAACAAAGTGTATAATAATCCGGGTTTTGACAATTACACCGTACTGTCAACCTGGGACACCTACCGGGCAGCTCATTCACTTTTTATTTTAACGCAGCCCAACAGGGTAGGCGATTTTATAAATACCATGCTGGCCATAAACGATGAACAAGGCTACCTGCCTATTTGGCATTTAAAAGGATATGAAACAAAATGTATGGTGGGCATTAGCAGCTTGCAAATTGTAGTTGAAGCTTATTTAAAAGGCAGTAAAGGATTTGACGCAGAGCGCGCCTATACGGCCGTTAAATCCACATCAATGGCTGATGTTTCAGGCCTTAATTATCATAGGGAATTTAAGCCAATACCTTGTGATTCCGATGTTAGAAAAACAGTGGCACAGGCCATGGAGTTGTCTGTTTCTGACGGAAGTACAGCCTTAATGGCAAAAGCCATGGGGAAAGAAGATGATTATGACTATTTCAACAAACGGGCCAGGAACTATCAACTTTATTACGATACTATTACCCAGTTTTTCAGGGGCATAAAAAGCGATGGAACCTGGAATCCTGTATTTGTGCCGCTTTCGTCAAAACGTTCCATAGCAACCGATTATGCCGAAGGAAATGCCTGGCAATATTTATGGTTGGCCCCACAAGATGTTGAGGGACTTGTTGAATTATTGGGCGGCGAAGACCGGTTTGTTGAACGTTTAGATAGCTTTTTTACCATTGAGTCGGAAGGTGAAGTGTTAGTAGACCTTACCGGGTTAATTGGGCAGTACGCCCATGGCAACGAGCCAAGCCACCATATAGCCTACTTGTATGCCTCATTAGGGCAACAGTGGAAAACAGCTGAAAAAGTTCGGTATATTATGGACGAGTTTTACCGCGACGACCCTGACGGAGTAATTGGCAATGAGGATGCAGGACAAATGTCGGCCTGGTATGTATTATCATCCATGGGGTTTTACCCGGTACTTCCAGCTTCTCAGCAATATGTGTTTGGCTCACCGCTTTTTGAAAAAGTTACCTTAAATCTTGAGGACAATAAGCAATTTATTGTGAAAGCCAATAACCTAAGCAATAAAAATATATACATCAAGTCAGTAGAGTTAAATGGCAAACCTTACAACAAATCATACATTATGCATAATGATATTTTGGCAGGTGGTGAATTGGTATTTACTATGGGAGAGGAACCCAATAAAGCATTTGGAGCTAAAAAAGAGGACAGGCCCTAAAATATTGCAATTAAAAAGTTATTAGCTATGATGAATTTTACATTTTGGGGTCTATCATTTTGGGATATTTTAGTGCTATTTTTATACTTTATTGTTATTCTATTTATAGGTCTTAAGGCTTCTTTATCAATAAAAAACCGTGAAGATTATTTCATGGGAGGCCGTCGTTTTGGGAAGTTAATCCAGACTTTTACTGCTTATGGGCAAGCCACCTCGGTTGAAAATGTTACCGCAACTACCACCATGGTAAATACCAACGGTGCTTCGGGAATATGGGCTATGCTTGCAGGGGGTTTGTTAAACTTGCCGGTGTTTTGGATGACATCCATTTGGTACAGAAGGTTACGGGTACTTAGTCTGGGTGATTTTTTTGAAGAAAGGTACGGATCAAAGCGTATGGCAGCGTTTTATGCCATGTGTCAAACCATTTTTTTTGTGATGATTGGAGCCTTTGGCTTAGTGGCTATGACTAAAACTGTGGCTGCCATAACAACAAAACCGGAGGCGGAGTTAACGAAAGCTGAATATGTTGAATATTCGCAGGCTCTGGAAAAGGAACGCTTGGAGGCAGCCGATTTTTTCATGTTGTCTTCTCCTGAAAAAGTGAAATTAAAAGAGTTGCAATTAAAAAAGCCACGAAAGGAATTTTCTTACATTAACGAGAATATGTTTATATGGATAGTGGCCTTAGTTACCCTTTTATATTCGAGCCTGGGAGGTCTTGCAGCGGTTGTCCTGGTCGATTTCATACAGGGCATCTTTACCATTATCCTGTCCATCATGCTTATTCCTTTTGCCATGACAAAGATAAACAGCATTTATGGAGGTGAAGGGTTTTTGGGTTCGTTTCAAACCATGCATAACGTATTACCCTCATCATTCATGGAATTATGGGGATCGCCACATTTAATTGAATTTAGCTGGTATTGGATATTATTTTTTTCAATTATGATTGTGATAACTACAGCTGCGCAAGGCAATCAATTAACAGCAATAGGGCCGGCTAAAGACGATTATACGGCACGATATGGTTTTGTTTCAGGCGTGCTCCTTAAACGATATTCTAATGTGTTATGGGGGCTTTTGGCACTTTTTACATTGGTTTTATACGGCGATACAATCTCTAATCCCGACTATGTTTGGGGACATGCTACCCGCAATTTGCTGGGGCCTGTGGGACTTGGATTAGTAGGGCTAATGATTGCAAGTTTAATAGCAGCCCTAATGTCAGCTAAATCAACATTTTTGCTTAGCGCCTCTGCAATGATTACGAATAATTTGTATAGACCTTTTAGACCCAATAAATCAGAAGCACATTATATAAAAATGGGCCGGGTATTTGGAGCACTTTATATGTTTATTTGTGCCTACTTTGCAATGAAATCAAGCAGTTTGTTCGAACTGTTTAAAATGACCATGATGTTCAATTCAATATTAGCAGCCGCCTTTTGGCTGGGTATGCTTTGGCGTCGCTCAAATGCTGTTGGCGCATGGACATCAATGATTATTATGTTTGTAGCTACTGTTGTATTGCCCTTTGGATTAGCCGCCATTTCAGGTGTTAAAACCTCAGAATACTTGTGTAAAACAACTGAAGCCATACCCGTGAGCCGACAGTATACTGCCAGTGAAAGGGATGTTATAGCCAGAGATATGGCTGTTGCCATGTGGGAACAGTCAAATGCTGCAGGAAAGACAGAAGCGGAATGCCCTGAGAAATTGAAAACAGGAGATAAGTTTGAGAAGACGGTACTTCTTCCTCCAAAATCAATCTTTTGGAGTGAAGGCCTCAATTTCAACAATGGCACAGCTGAAGGCAGGGGTTATCTTAAGGTTGAACTGGTTGCATTAGATGTGTTAGGTTGGGACTTATCAAAAAATACCTACTCTTTTAATGAAACCTTAACGTTTATATTTCGCATCATCTTCCCGTTTTTTATATTAATGATGGTGTCAAGGTTTACAAGACCTGAAGATAAAAACCGTCTCGATCAGTTTTATGGCAAAATGCTTACCCCGGTGGCAGCCAATGAGGATGATGAAAAAGCTATGCAGCTTACCAGGGAAAACCCAAACCGATTCAGGCACTTGCTTATGTTTCCAAATTCGAACTGGGAATTTCGAAAATGGAACCGTGAAGACTGGAAGGGGGTCATTGGTTCGAGTATTGCCGCAGTAACCGTTGTGCTACTGTTAATACTTATTGTTGGCATTGGAAAAGGCTAAACATCCAATTAATAAAAAATAAAAACAATAATGAAAATATATTTTTGATATGAATAGTTCAGGAACTAAAAAAACAGCGTTAATTAGCGATTCACTTCCAAATATGCCATGGGAAGATAAACCAAAAGATTGTAAAGGGGTGGTATGGCGCCATAGTAAAAACCCCATCGTAGATTTGAATCCTTTTCCAAAAGCAAGAGGGGTTTATAACAGTTGTGTTGTTCCTTGGAATGACAAATATATCGGTATTTTTCGTGCCGATTGGCATTGCATGACACCTTATTTACATTTTGGCCGAAGCGAGGATGCACTGAATTGGGAATTCGATGAGGAGCCGATTGATTTTATTCCAAGTGAACCTGATTTGGGAGAGATGAAATTTGCCTATGACCCAAGAGTATCTAAAATTGACGATGTATACCATATAACCTGGTGTTATAATCATTTTAACGGGCCAACTATCGGCCAGGCATATACCAAGGATTTTAAAACTTTTCATCAAATTGACATTCCTTTTTTGCCTTATAACCGGAACGCTGTGCTTTTTCCTAAAAAAATTAAAGGTAAATATGCCATGCTAAGCCGGCCTATGGGGCTGGGGATGGCGGTTAACTATGGAGATATTTTTTACAGTCAAAGTCCTGACCTTAATTATTGGGGAAAACACCGCCTTGTTTTTTCCAGGGGACCTAAAAAATGGGAACGCGTTAAAATTGGTCCCGGACCCATCCCGATTGAAACAACTGAAGGGTGGTTACTGTTATACCATGGTGTAGCCGATACCTGTTCGGGTTTTATTTATAGCATGGGAGCAGCTTTACTCGACTTAGATGAGCCATGGAAAGTAATCCATCGGTGCAAGTTCCCGATAATGACACCTGAAGCCCTTTACGAAACAGCCGGTAGTGTGGATAATGTGATTTTTCCCACATCGATACTTACCGATGGTGAAACAGGCCGAATGGCTATCTATTATGGGGCTACTGATACCTATACTGCTGTGGCTTATGCTTATGTTGATGAGATACTGGACTATATTAAAAACAACCATACGTAAAGAACATTTTAACCTGATTTGAGTGATATGAGTGAAACAAAATAGTGCTTTCCGCGATATAGAAAATGCCTGCCTGTCAAACAGGAAGGATTTTTCGTAGTCACAAATCGCTCAACTTGGGTATAAGTAAATTAGCGAATGTGTAGTAGTATTAATTTTTAAGAAATTGAATGATGAAAAAAGTAGATGATTTGTCGATGGAGCTGAAATTTACCGAGGTCTATAAAAAAAATATAGATAACCATACAGCTATACGCGAAGGGAGATGTTTGCAGGCTCAATTCCCGGCAGTACTTACTGAAATTGAAAAAACCGATCGGCTTGCCGGTCGAACCAACTGGGGATGGGTGGGGTTTAGCCCGCATAATGCGCCGCCAAGTGCTGGGTATGGTTATTTCTGTCATGAGCATAAAATAATAGAACTAATTGAGCGGGGCAATATTCCTGTTGACCAAAGGCACGGCGTGCATGAAATGATTCATTTCTGGAAAAATGAAAACACCAAAGCCAAAGTTGAAGCGGCTTTTACCGATAAAATGAAACCGGTTTTGTTCAGGGATGAGATTGTATCTTTACCCTACAACTTTAAGCCTATGGTGGCACAGCCAATTTACCGTATGGCCGGGGTTTTTGTCGATTATGACAAGCTGTTGCGCCTTGGTGTTCCGGGTTTGATACAGGAGGTTACTCAAAAACGCGACTTAGCTATAAAAAAGGGAGGCGATGCCGGCCTTTTTGAAGGCATGTTAATGGCCCTTGATGTTATTATTGATTCGTGCTATTATTATCAGAAACAAGCCATAGAAAAAGCAAGGACCGTAAAAGAGGTGAAACGGGCAGCAGAACTGTATAAACTGGCCGAGGTGTTGGAAAAAAATGCCACATCAAAGCCCGAATCGTTCTATGAGGCCCTTCAGCTTTCCTGGCTGTATACCTTAATGTGTGGCTCGCTTGAGTTGGGGCGCATGGATGTATTTCTTGGCGATTTTTATGCTTACGATATTAACAATGAGAATATTACCGAGGATGAAGCCCTGTCGCTAATGCAGTCATTATGGAAATTAATTATTGACCTTTTTCGCGATGTGGATGGCCGCATAATTATTGGAGGCAAGGGGCGCAGAAATGAAAAAAATGCCGATCGGCTTGCCCTGTTGATTTTGGAAACCATGCGTTCCTATGGCAAGGATATTCTGCCCCAGTTAACTTTGCGTTTTTATGAGGGAATGAACCCGGAATTAATGGAAAAATCGTTGGCCCTTATTGCTGACGGATTTACATTCCCATTGCTTTATAATGATGATGTGCTGGTACCCGGCGTGGAAAAATCGCACGGCGTAACTGTTGAGGATGCCGAACAATACATGCCCTTAGGCTGTGGCGAAATTGTGCTGGACCACATGGGGTTTGGTACGCCCAGTGGCTCATTAAATGTACTAAAAGCATTGGATATAACCCTGCGCGATGGTTTGGATAAAATCACTGGTAAGCGGTTAGGACTTCCAACAGGCAATTTGCAGGACTTTAAAACCTTTGATGAGTTTTTGTCAGCCTTTAAAAAGCAACTCGCGTTTTTTATTGAGATTTTGGCCGATCATGAGGAATTAGAGTATGTTGAAACAGGAAAACAGTCTCCTTATCTTTTCCTTAGTATGTTGTACGATGATTGCATAGCTCGTGGTAAAGGAATTTTCTCAGGTGGAATCCGCTACATGGGAGGCTCACTGGAATCATTTGGTAGCGTGAATGCAGCCGATAGTGTTACAGCTATTAAATATGCGGTGTACGATAAAAAGCTTATATCTGCCGAAAGGCTTATTGAAGCTTTAGATAACAACTTTGTGGGTTATGACAAGGAACGAAAAATTTTGATGGGCGCGCCAAAATATGGCAATGATGATGCCTATGCTGATGAGGTAATGACGCACCTGCATGACTTTACATGCAACACCATCCGCGACCAACGGGATCGCACAAATTTAGACTGGTACTTAAATGTGCTCATCAATAATAAACAAAATACCATTTTGGGTCGGTGGGTTGGTGCAACGCCCGATGGCCGCAAAGCCGGCGATGCCATGGCTAATGGCAATACACCCTCGGGTGGAAATGATAAGAACGGAATTACCGCCCTTTTAAATTCACTGGTTAAGCCCAGTCAAACAAACCATGCCGGAACAGTGCAAAACATGCGTTTTGGGCACGAATTCATCTCCCGCAATAGCGCAAAATTTGAATCATTGTTGGCCACCTATTTTAAAAATGGCGGCCCGCAAGCTATGATTACCGTAATAAACAAAGGCGATTTGGAAAAAGCACTGGTCGAGCCGGAGAAATACAAAGATGTATTTGTTCGCATTGGTGGTTTTAGCGCACGGTATGTCGATTTACCAAGAGATGTTCAATTAGAGATTCTTAGTAGGAAAACGTATTAATTGTTCAATAAATATTATGGGCATTACCGCAAATGTATTTGATATTCAAAGGTCGTCGTTTTACGATGGCCCGGGAATACGCACCACCGTTTTTTTTAAGGGTTGTCCCTTAAACTGTTTGTGGTGCCACAATCCCGAGTCGCAGGTGTGTTTGGCGCAGTTGTTTTTTTATTACGATAATTGCACCAACTGCGGTAAATGTGTTCTAATGTGCAACCACAATGTCCATAAAATAAACAATTTGGTTCATTCCATTAATTATGAAGCATGCAAACTGTGCGGTAAATGCGTTGATGAGTGCAATTCGGGGGCTTTAAAAATAGTGGGTTCCAAAATGAGCATTAGCGAAATTATGGATATTGTGTTGGCCGACAAGGATTTCTATAAAAAGTCTGATGGCGGAATAACACTAAGCGGAGGCGAGCCCTTAATGCAATTCGATTTTGTATTGGAATTGCTGAAAACCTGCAGAAACCAAAATATAAATACCTGTGTCGAAACTTCAGGATTCATTTCACATGACAAGTTCAGAAAAGTTGTGGAGCATATCGATGTTCTTTTATTCGATTACAAAATAACCAATGCAGGCGAGCATAAAAAATATACAGGCGTAAGTAACCAAATAATTTTGGAAAATCTCGACATTGCCTATCAATCGGGAACCTCCATTATTTTGAGATGCCCCGTTATACCAGGTATAAACGACACAGAAGAGCACTTTAAAGGAATTGCAACATTAGATAGAAAATATCCCAATTTAAAGGGAATTGAGCTTTTACCTTATCATACCATAGGTAATAATAAACGGATAAGCATTGGCCTTGAAAAAACACTACAGCATTTAAAAACCACTCCACGGCAGATAGCAGTTCAGTGGGTAGAAAGGTTAAAAAAAATGGACTGTTCAAAAGTAAAAATGGGATGGGATTAGTACTTTTTTAGCGGGTAATTGCCCGCGATACAGATAACAAAGGTTTTGAAACAACACTATTAAAATGAGATTATTATGAAAACTAAAACTTTAAGGAAAAAAGGATTAGAAACCGTTGCATTGATGCTGTTTCTAATCATTGTTTTTAGCATCAACGCAAAGGCTCAATACATGGGCTCAGTAACCTGCTTTAATGCAGCCGAAAGGGCAGGAGGGAATAAATATCCTTATAATCAATCCCTATTCCTCTCCGATACGGGTGAAGACGAATGGTGGGATAATATTGTAGAAGAAATATACCATAGTGGTATCGATTTTTCAGCGCTGCTATGCAGAGGATATAGCCCCGGGCGGCCAAGTATTGATATGGGTGATCCACGCAAAATTCCAAATATGATGGAAGCAATGGACCGAAGGGGTGTTAGCAAAGATTTTAAGCTGGCTATTTTTGACGATTGCCCGGCCGGATGGACAGCAAATCACAACTATGATCAGGGACGCGGACATAACACGGATACACCTTTTGATTGCCGCGATACGACCAATTACAAATACATTTGGGATTACAACCTTAAAATTTCCATTGAAAACATACCCGATGAGCGTCGCTTTAAAATTGACGGGCGAATGGTAATAATATTTTGGTCAGTAAAACCATCGTGGATGAAAAATATTGATTTTGGGAGCTTAAAACGGATTCTTGCGCACATTAGAACAGAATGTCAAAAAGAGTTTGGTTTTAACCCTTACTTAATTGTACAAGATTGTTGGTTTGACAATGACACCCATTTAAGGCCCGAGCATGTTGATGGCGTGCACGATTGGTTTTCATCGGCCAATAAAATTACCTGGACCCTGCACTCGCGGGGCGATTTGCCAAAAATAGGAGTTTTAAATCCTGGAATTCGTTATGAAGGACAACCTGGGTTTACCTTTAGCGATCCGCGTCATGGGCAAACGTTAATTGAGGGCTTAGAGGGTACAGTTAACTCGGGTGCGTTAATTACCCTATGTGAAGGATTTACCGATGCCGCTGAAACTGCCGCATTTTGGCGTAGCAAGGACACCACCTATTACGATTACCCCAATCAACGCATTGATATTCTCCGTAGGTATTCACAAAATGCTTTTTTAGATATGCGCATGGTACAGGCTGAGGCTTGCGACTTTTTTTACGATGTTACTCCCGGAAACGAAGGGGGCACTTTTCGTGCCGGAGATTTGGATATATGCAAAACAACCGATGCTTTAGGTGGCTGGAATGTTTTTAATGCCAACGCGCAGGAGTGGTTAGCGTGGGAGGAACTGCCTTTTCCTAAGAATGCTCAGGTTGAAATTAGGTATGCATCAACACAGGAAGGCCAAATACAGTTTGTTGTGGGAGATCAGGAAGGCCAAATTCTTACGCTTGAACCAACGGGCGGCGATCAAATTTGGGCTGTTTCAAGGGACAATTCTTTCAACTTTGATCAGGATTCAACCCATAGTGTTAAGATTAAAATTATTTCAGGGAACGTGAGTTTGAATTATTTCAGCATTATTGGAGAAAATAGTGCTGGAAAAGTGGTTATATCTTCACCAGGGGATAATGAGCGTTTTCTGCAAACAGATTCTATTAACTTAATAGCTGATGTAATTGGAATAGCTGACAGTGTTAAAAAAATGGAAGTTTATTTTAATAATGAGGTGGTTTTTTCCAGCGTTTCATCAACAATAAACACCTGGTTAACCAACCTGCCACTTGGCGATGGTATAATAAAAGTAACAGCCACAAACGCACAGGGTGGAACTTCAAGCGATTCATGTAGTGTTTTTATTGGCGAACATGCATATACCATTACGAATTCAGTAACCGGGAAAGGAAATATTTTGTTCGACCCACCGGGGGGAATTTATGTGGAAGGGACGGAAGTAAGTGTTTTTGCTGAACCCGATGGAAGTTCAACGTATTTTATGGGCTGGTCTGGTGATACAACAAGTACGGTTAACCCGCTTATTTTAACAATGAACAAGGACATTAACCTGGTTGCTACATTTATTTCTCCTGATAGTTCGGCAATCAGGATTAATTTCCAACCTGACGATGCACCTGTTCCTGAAAACTATGTTAAAGATATTGGTTTAGAATATGGCTTGCGCTATTGTGGTCTCTCTTATGGCTGGCTTGGTGGCCCCCATGAGCATACCAGAAAAAGAGATGGTGAGGAAGATATTCGTTACGCCACATTAAACCACATGCAAAAAGGCACCGATAGTACCTGGCAGGTGGAGGTTGAAAATGGAAATTACATGGTTTATTTGGTAATGGGCGATCCTTCTTTTACCGATCAGATTAACCATGTTAGTATTGAAGGTGTTGAACGTAGGGATACGATGCATTTAAGCAAATTTGATATATTTAGAGCTGTTGTTAAAGTGTCGGATAATAATTTGACTATTGCCCCGGCCAGGGATGCTGAGAATGCAAAAATTTGTTTCGTTGAAATTTCCTTAGATACAATTAATCAGCCAGATACTGTAACCCTAAATAATGAAGCAAAAATACTAAGCTATAGCTTTGATGAGCAAACAGGTGGTGCTGCTATTGATGCTGAAGCCGGAACAATTGCTATTGAAGTAGCTGAAGGAACTGACCTTTCGGCTTTGGTTGCTACTTTTACAATTTCTTACGGAGCAACGGCAAAAATTGGTGATACTGCTCAAGAAAGTGGTGTTACTGGAAATGATTTCTCAAACAATGTTATTTACACTGTTGTTGCCGAAGATGGAACTGAAAAAGCATGGACTGCAACAGTTACTGTTGTAGTAGGTATAAGCCGGCCATTATCAGAACTTGTTAATGTTTATCCAAACCCAACTTCAGGTAATGTGTGGGTTGCTGGATCTTATGGAACAGAAACAATGGCTAAAATATACGACATTTCTGGTCAGATTGTTTTAACTAAACAATTACGGACAGCTAAAGAAGAGCTTGAATTAAATACCATGGAAGATGGTTTATATTTCATTGAAATTACTTCAGGTGCTGAAAAAGCGATATTTAAAGTTGTTAAACAATAATCTTACAATTGACGTTTTAATTTTGCTAAACATTTAAATCATGAATAACAAAATAAATTCTTCTATCAGTAAATTGAGTATTTCTCTGTGCCTGGCATTTATTGTTGCCCTAAATGCATCAGCCCGGGAAAAAATGAACCTGCTGTTTATCATGACCGACCAACAACGCTATGATGCCTTAAGCATTGCCGGCAATTCAGTATTGGAAACTCCCAACCTGGACAAGCTGGCCAGTCAGGGCGCTTATTTTAAAAATGCTTATACGCCATGTGCCGTTTGTGGACCGGCCCGTTCATCCATTCTTACGGGGCATACAGTGGAAAACACAGGCATGAAGACAAATGCCAAAGCGTATCATTACAAAGAAGAAGGACTCATGACCATGCCCACTTTTGATGAAATCCTTACAGAAAACGGATATCATTGTGAGTATTATGGCAAATGGCACAGTCAGTCATCACATACTGCAATTTATAAAAATCCGAAGCAAGCTTCCGAAAATGGTCGTTCAGTATTTGACCACGGAGGGCAAAACCATGTTTATATGGACTACATCAATAAAAATTTTCCAAAACGGGAACTTAAACCGGATGAACTCTACGATACATTCACCAAACGTCCATATGAAACTGATCCGTTGGATACGCACTATGGTGTAAGTCCCGAAGAATTTGAGGAACTGGATCCCAAACGAATACAGCCCGACTTGCATGGGAAACTAATGGTGCCGGCAGAACACAGTTTCACCGCCTTTCAGGCGCGGGAAACTATGGAAGCCATAGAGCGACTAAAAGATACAACATTCAGCATTACCTGTTCATTTCATTTTCCTCATGCACCCATCTTGCCACCGGAACCCTATTATAGCATGTATCCGGCAGAGAATATGGTTCCACCAGCAAGTATTGCTGATGATATGCTGAATTCACCCTACCGGAAAACCAATGGCCGATTGAATCACCCGGAGTATGCCGATGCCGAAAAAATAAAATACATGATTTCAAATTATTATGGCCTGGTGAAGGAAATTGACGATTGGGTAGGCAAAATATTAGCTGAGCTGGAAGAACTGGATATAGATGATAACACCATAGTGATTTTCTGTAGTGACCATGGTGAAATGCTTGGCTCGCATGGAATGCGTGAAAAAAATGTGTTTTATGAGGAATCATCGCATATTCCATTAATGATTAGGTTCCCGGGAGAGGTTGAAGAAAATGTGGTTGTTGATGAATATGTTTCACTTATCGATCTTTTTCCTACCATTCTCGATTATCTCAATGTTGAAGCACAGCCATGTGATGGTAAAAGCCTGCGAGGGCTAATTGAAGGCACCGATAAGGAATACGGGCAATATGTGGTTACCGAATGGGATTATCGTGGAGATGTTAGCCCGAACTACATGATAGTTAAAGACGGCTGGAAAATGATGATTCCTTATTCCACTGCATCAACAGTTATTAATGCCCTGTATAACCTGAACGAAGATCCGTATGAAATGAATAATCTCATCGGTAAAAACCCTGATAAAGAAAAATATAAGGATAAAGCAGAAGAGTTACGGCAACACCTGTTGGAATGGCTAAAAGATAAGGGTTCAGTACATTACGAAGGTGTGAAAAACAGAGAATTAATCTAACTTTTGATAAATGATACGCATCCTTGTTATTATACTATTGTGTATCGGTACGCCCATTTACCAGGTTTTGGGCCAGGAGTGGCATTTTTTTGCAAATGTCAGATCCCCAATTAGGCATGGTTAAATTTTCCGAAGAAAAGATGAGGCTGAACAAACTGGTGGACTATGCCAATACTTCAAACGGCGATCTTGTAATCATTTGTGGCGATCTTGTGCATCATGCCAGCGATAGCACTTTTTCACAGTTTAAGAGTATTATCGAGAAATTAAATGTGCCTTGCTATCTTTTACCAGGTAATCATGATATGGGCAAAGTGTTTGATAAAAAAAGCATTAAGCGCTACAAAGAATATTTTGGAAATCACTATTACAAATTTAACTATCCTTCCAAAATTCCATTGGATTTTTGTAACTACAACTAATTCAGAACTCTGATCAA
>CAZVTW010000053.1:0-19835 GCA_964629805.1 uncultured Bacteroidales bacterium
TTATCATTTTAGCAGTCAGTCCTTTTGATTTGGAAAGGGAATAATTATAATTCTTAAAATTATTCTTTTCGCGTGAGTAAATACAGAAAGAATTCCCTGCGGCAACTAAAATTCTCCCTTCTTTATCTTCTTTAATATCTGAAACATCGGTGTTTGCAAGACTTGTCGTATCAATCGGATTGTAAGTGAACTTCGTAAATGAATACCCATTGTATTTATATAGTCCGTCTGGTGTTCCTATCCACATAAAACCCTGACTGTCTTTAAATATGGCTTTTATTGATGATGTCTGCACTTTTGATGGTAGTTGAATGTGGGAAAATTTAAGATTTGGCGACTGAGAAAAAATGGAAAATATGCCGATATAAAATAAAATTGTCAGAAAAAGATATTTATTCATCGTATAAGTATTTATCAAAATGTGATTTATAAGTCTGCTCACAGAAGTCTGCTTATTGCCGGATCCTTCGTTACTTTGTCCCGACTCAGTCAGGAATCTGGTTTATCTCAACTGAATCGGGATAAAAAGTCTTGAGCCTGACGTTCTTTATTGGCACTAATCAGATACGAAAATCTTCCTATTAGAAACAGCCTCTTTAATATAGACCATTTTACGAGACATACATGATTATGTTTTGGTTTTTTATATGTTTAAATGTTGCACTGATTTTTTTTTGTCCGCGAATTTACTCTGCGAAATAAGTAGTGTCCATCCATAAAGTCTGAATTTTCAATACATTTCACAGGGCAAACAACATGAAATAAGTATCTTTCATATAGATATTTCACAGGGTTTACCCCGTGAAATTGTTTTCATCGTTAAAGTTATTTCACAGGGTAAACGAATTAAAAAGCTTTCAGTTAATTTTAGAATCCTCCACCTTGTAAAGGCAAGCTTTCGACCATGAAAGTGGTTTGGTATTATTCCTTTTCTGTACGAAACGGAGATGCAGGCAACCCTTCACTGTTATACAGATTACAATCAGGATTATCTGCCCATCCATATCTTACTGAAACCGGTTCGCTAACTTTATCAGAAATCAAATAAACATTGTTATTACGAATCCATGCCCCTGCTTTGTAATATGTGCCATCGGGGCCGGCCAGAGCAAAACCGCTTAATGTATCACCGTGAATGGTTAAACTTTCACCTGTGTGTTTAAACGAAATAATTACTGTATCGTCATGAATAACATGTGAATCATACAGCGGGCCTGAACATGTAATGTCTTCACCATAAGCTATTTTCCGGGCAGCTAATGCAAGCCTGTTGCCAACAGGTAGCTTATTCCGGGGATGAACATCACCGGCTTCACCAACATCAATAGTAACTGCCATTCCGGTATATGGCACAGAAAGCACAGATAACTGAGCCTCACGTTGTTTCGCCCAATCACTTGATAGCTGGACTGCACTGTCTGTTTTTTCTTTGTAATATGGTAACTGTACATATAGAAAAGGTAAATCCGGGGCTCCCCATTTTTTTCTCCAGGACGAAATCAGGTTTTTCATTTTTTCTTCATACAAATCAGCAATGGAAACATCGGCTTCTCCCTGGTACCAAATAATTCCTTTTACAGGAATAACCCGAAAAGGATTAACCATCGCATTAAACATAACACCTGTTTGTGCCGGAACAATATCATCAACAGGGAATTGAGGTTTAATCGTATTGTTGAACTTCCACTTTCCCGACAAATCCAAAATTTTGTTTCCTAAATCATCTGCCAGATACATCTCCTCCTTTGGTCCCCAAAAACCTCCTTTTCCCGAACCATCCAGTACCCTTACTGCAATTAAATTTTCACCCTTTTTTATGAGTTTTTTATCTATAGGGTAATTTCTCAGGTAATTGTATGGTTCCCCTGCACCAATTCGCTTTGCATTAAACCAGGTAACATCCTTATCATCAATCCTGCCGAGATGTAACTGAAGATTCTTCCCGGTGAAGTCCTCCGGAATAATAATATTTTTCCTAAACCAGGCATATCCGTCATAGTCAGTATATCCCTTGTTTTCCCAGTGAGAGGGTAAATTCATTTCTGTCCATGCTTCATCATCATATTCCGGAAATATCGCAGAAGTATCCACATCAACAGGGATTGTTTCCTTGTTTTTATTAACGATATCTTCAGCTATCCAGCCTTTTATGGTGGTTCCTCCGATTGCAGAGACAATGACCCCGACAGGGATTTTTTTTTCTTTGTGTATATGACGCGCAAAGAAATAAGCTACAGCAGAAAAATAGCCGGCAGTATCAGGTGAACAAACGAGCCACTCCCCGGTGTTTACATCCGGTAAAGGTGTTCTGTTGTAATCGGATTCTACGGTAAACATTCTTATTTCAGGATAATTGGCTTCTTTCAATTCTTTCTCAGTGTTTTTAATTCCATAGCCAATCTTCCAAACCATATTTGATTGCCCGGATGCGATCCATACATCTCCAATCATAATATTCTTTAAAAGAATACTTGTGTCTTTTCCTGTAACTGTGAGTTCATATGTCCCCCCTGCATTCATGGGCGGAATATTGGTTTTCCAGATACTATCTTTACCTGCTTTTGTTTCATATTCCTGGTTATTAAATTCAACTTTCACTTTTCTTAGAGGGGTGGCTTTGCCCTGAATAATAATTTCCTGATTACGCTGTAATACCATATTGTCTCCAAAGACTCTCATGAGAGAGATATCCTCAGATAATTGTTGTGTACATCCCGAAATTCCTATTACAGTCACTATTATGAGACAAAGTAAAGTATTGTTTTTCATGAGATTCGTGTTTAATGATTTTTTATGTGAAATATTTCATTTCAAAACTAAAAAATATTTATTAAGAACGGAATTTCTGTTTATCAAAATACATTAAAACATTTTTATGACCCTGATGGCATTCAGAATTGTTATTCCGTCTGTACTGGTAAATGAAAGATTTAAACCTTCTCCATTCGATACTGCTACTTCGGTTTCATAAATCAGAGGAATTAATAATCCTGCCTCCTCTCCAACATCAATGCTTTTCACAAAGCTATTTTTATTAATTGTCAGGTTAAATTGGCATTCCCTTTTTTTAACAATGTTATTTTTCACGTCTTCTGGTAATAATTTGCGATTTTTCGGTGTGAGTATGTCTGCAAAGCATAATTTTAGCTTATATACACCGTCCGGCACATCCAATTTATAGCTGTTCAGGTTTATTCGTTGTGTCTGAAATAATGGATCATCCTCAGTAGCAAGTATATTGTCATCAACACCAATCAGTTTGCCAACCCAGTTTTCCCGTGAAACAGGTATTCCTTCCACATATCCCCAGTTTCCCGTCTCATATGGTTTGTCAGGAAGCCATAAATTGCCGGCATTGTCGGTAAAATAAAATGGTGCGCCAACATTAATATTAATACTACGGGGTACTTTTGCATTTTTTAGGTCTTTGGGATAGAGGATGAAATCAACTTCCTGGAAATCTTTGTGTATACCTTTTTTTGTTTTCGCAACTGCCTCCAGGGTATTCAGCCCTGTTACGAAGGGAATACGGAATATTTCTTTTGCCTGATCTACATTTCGGGATTCCATTTTTTTTCCGTTATGGTAAAGTGTAATTTTGTCAGCATTACTATAAACCCAAACATCTTTTTTACAAAATTTATCGCCAGGGTTCTCTTCTATTCCAGCTCTGAGACTGTAATTTACAGGAGCAATTTTTATCATTGGTTCATCGGATAATACAGCTTTATAATAAAAATAAGAATCTTTAGGTTTGCGATCAATGGTTACCAGTCCTTTATTATTAATGTGCGGAACAGCATCCTTTCTGCTCTCGGAGTTGAAATCGGCAAAATTCCATACAGCCGAGGCAGTAACATAAGGCCTGTCTAATATTGCCTGCAGGTGATGTTCATGAAAGAGGTTCTGCCATTCTACAGAGAAATCGAATCTTTGGGGCTTTTCTGAGCGTATGCGTGGATCAGCTCCGGCGCCATATTCGGTAACAAAAAATGGTTTATGCTTTAAATCTTTCCGGTGAAGACTATCCACATACACATCAAACTGATCGAAGCCTTCAAAATACCAGCCATTATAAAGATTCCAGCCAACGACCATAGGTATGTCGCAGATGCCACTTTCTACACCAACCGGAAACCGTTCAAAATTCCCTGCCATCGGGATATTGGTATACCGGTGAGGGTCTTCTTTGCGTGTAAGGTCTTCTAATATTTGAGCCAGTTCATTAATATTTTTAAAATATTCCAGTTCTTTTTCGGTATACAATGAATAATCTTTGAATCCGCCCGGAGGAGTGAACTGCACTTCATTCATATAAGCCCACATCACAGTGGACGGGTGATTATAATTTTGACGGATCATCTCGCGTTGCATATTTTTGCACGCTTCAAAAAAAGCATCGGATTTTACCACACCACCAATCAGTGGTATTTCTACCACATTAATCAAACCCAGCCGGTCGCAGGCTTCCATCACAGCCCGGTCTTGCGGATAATGAGAGATACGGACAAAATTCATCCCTGTTTCTTTAATCATTTTCATATCTCTGTAATGATACTCATCAGGTAAAGCATTACCCATCAAATCAAAATCCTGGTGACGACTGGTTCCGATGAGTTTACATGCTTCTCCGTTTAGAAAAAATCCGCTGTCAGCATCAAAGCGAAAATATCGGAATCCAAGGGGACAAATTATCTCATCAAGCAGATTGTTATCCCTGTCCCTGATTTGCGTTGATGCGGAATACAAATATAGATTTTCGGGCGACCATAGTTGTGGATTTTTTATCTCCGGACTTTCCAGCAAAAAAGATTGTTTTTTATTCGGCTTAACTTTTACTTTTTTGTTAAAGGTGATAACTTCATTATTTTTTGCATCACGAATAATTGTTACAATTGTAAGCTTTTGTTTTTGTTTGCTTTGATTAATAAAACTTCCTTTAACATTTACGACTGCTTTGTTGTTCGTAACAGTTGGTGTAGAAATAAATACACCGTCAGAAGCAAAATTTGTTACATCGAAATGAATGTCATTGGTAATAATGAGGTACACATCTCTGTAGATGCCACCAAAAAATGTAAAGTCTGCATTATGCGGAGGAATATCCAAATTATGCTCATTATTCACTTCAACAAGCAGTTGATTTGGCTCATTGTTTTTATTTAGATGTGGAGTAATATTAAAGGCAAAAGCTGAATACCCTCCGGAATGTTCTCCTACAAACTGATTATTGACATACAGTTTTGCAACCTGGTTTGCAGCTTCAAAATAGATAAAAACCTGCTTTTCCGGCTGCTTATCGGGGATATGTAATTCTTTTTTATACCAGGCTGTTCCCCTGTAATAACCATCTTCATCATCAAGCACATCCTTATCGTTCCATGTGTGTGGAAGCTGAATTAACTTCCATTCTGAATTTTGTAACTGGTTAATTGTTTGTAAATTAGATTTTCGCTTCGTGAATTTCCAGTTACTGTTAATCGTGTATTTAGTCCTGCTTCTCTGCTGTGAAAATACGTTCCCTGCCAATAACAGAGCAATAATTAAAAAGCAACTTGCTTGTGTAAAATTTCTCATTATTCTTTAATATTAGTATATTATTAATTCATTAACTTTCGGTAATAATCAATACCAGACTTCATACTTTTTGACCTGTTATTATACTTCTGTTTCCAATTGTCGGGGTGTATTTTATGTTTTTAAATCCTTCTGATAAAAGTAGCTCTTCCAATTCAGCTATCGAATAACATTTTCCGGTTGTTGAAAACATCAAAAGTACCGAATATTCTGCAACTGATAAGGGGCCTGTCTTATTTCTGTTTATATGGGCATCATGAATCATTAGCAAACCTCCGGAATTAAGACAATGGAATGATTTTCTGACTAATTTTTTATTTAAATTGATATCCCAGTCGTGAAATGCATGAGAATATAAGTGAATATCAAAACCTTTTGGCAGATCATCTTTAAACATATCTCCGCCATATACTCTGATATCTTCCCTGATTCCTCTTTTTTCTAAACCAAGGGAAGCAATTTTATCTACCGGAGGCTTTTCATACAAAGCAGCTTCTATATCAGGATATTGCGATTTTATACATGCTGCATAGATACCCGATGCTCCGGCAATATCAATTATTGAGTTATATTTTGAAAAATCGAAGCTGCCTGCAAGTCCGGGAGCAAAATATGCGCCTCTGCTATCCATTCCTGCTGTGAACATATCTGCAAAATCATCGCGGAGCATTGCTTTTTCCCAATCAATTTCATTTTCTTTTCCGCTCCAGCTCGCAGGCTGTCCGGTTTTTAACACATTTAGCATTTTTTTAACAACAGGTCTTTCTGTCTGTGTCGAAAAATATGGAATAAGGTTCCATTCAGCATTGTCAATAAGATGCTCATTAGCATATTCTGTTGTATAGAAAATATTTTCCTTCTTTTCAATTAGTCCAAGTGCCGTAAAATAAGTAAGCATCACATCGGTTGGTCGTGATGCCAGATTTAGGTTCTTAATGATTGTCTCAATGTTTGATGGATTTGCGTTAAGCCAGGTAAAAAAATTATAGTGTCCGATTGCTGTAATTAATAAATCGGCTGCATAAATACTGTCCCTCAGCCTTATCAAATTGCTCGGGTCTGTTGCAGGTTTAGCTTGTAAATCATTTAATATCATTTATCTTCTAATTTGAATTGGATGTTTTTTTAATTTCCGGTAACAATAAAAACCGGCTGAACCGTTACTCCGGTTTCTTCGTGCAATTGGGGCTGTTCGTATTTTTTGCGGGCTTCATCAGGGATGTGTTCAACAAATATGGCTAAGGTTATTTCTTTACAATTCAAAGATTGGGCATATTTTGCCGATTGATTAAGTGCCTGCTTAAACAACGGAAAATTTGTAAAACTTTTCACTTCTATTAAATACAAGTGATCATGACAATTTATAAGGAAATCTACTTTTCCGTTACCGGTCGGAAATTCAGGATAAACCGTTCCGTATCCGTAAAGAAAATCCACAAGAAAACGATACAAATTAAAATGAGAAATTGCTTCGTAGATTCGTAAATCTACACGACGCGGAGCATCTTTTAGCAGCCAGTTGCGGTTTTCATGCAGATATTTTTCGTAGCGTTGCAGGATATTTTTCAGGTTTATTGAACTTTCCGTAATCGCATCCGACAAATCTTCAAAGGGTTTGTAAACAGAACCTATATGTTGAAATATATCATTGCTAAAACGATTAAATAGCCGCCGCTGAATATAAGGCGCTGAAAAACGCACATAATTGTCTTTGTCAAATGTTATCAGACCGTTCATATAGAGATAATTGAGACTTGGCTCATCAAAAGTAAATTCCGTTTTTTTATCCGTCCGGTACAATTCAAATAATTTGGGCTTGTATTCTTCTTCGTTGGCTTTGCTTATAAGGTTTATGATGGTATTGTTGGGTATGGTATATGATTTTTTTAAGACTACATCCCAGTTTTTCAGGGTGATAGTTTTTTCATGGTGATGGTTATGCACATCAGTCAGTAACTCCCCAAACCATGAAATAAGAGCTGGTTGTCCGTTTGTTTCGTAATAGAGTTTGTCCAGCACTGCTTTTTCAATTTCCTGGCCGCTTTCTTTGGTATAATCAGTGAACATCGACTGCATTTCGTTGTAGGTCAGATTGGGTATATGCACACTGCGCTGGATATTAAACGGCGAGCCTTTTTTGTTTTCTATGCCAAGCACACTGCGTACTCCAATTAAGGATACGCCATGCAAAAGGTACGTTTTTTCAAAGGTGTTTTTGGCTGCTTCTTCCTTTCGGCTCACATGAATATCGCGAAATACAGCGACAATCTCGTGTATGGCTTCGGGCGAAAGTGAATCGAATTCATCAAGGATAAGAATCAGGGGTTTGTCAACGAATTTGCTTGTAAAAAAGGTAAAGAAATCATTTTTACCGGTTATTTCGATTAAAGGCAACCCCAGTTGTAAATTCAATCGCTGAACAATAAAATTCATTGACATTTCCGGGGTCTCCGAATCGTCAGATTGCAGATTAATTTTAGCAACATAAAACCGGTTATCTTTTTGGATTCGCCAGAGTACATTGGCCATAATCCATGTTTTGCCGGTTTGCCGCGGTGCCCAAACTGTGAAATAATGTCCGCTTTTCTCCGGAGCTTCACCTAACAACTGATGGTAGGCTTCATCAATAAGATCGTTTCGCGGAACATAATAATTCAGTTCGGAATCAACAGGGCCGTAAGACGAAAACGTTCGTTGCATAAGCAGCAGTTTATTTTGGAAACAAATGCAAAGATACAAAAAATGGACTACCCGACTAATGTTGGACAGGAATTTTGTATCTCCGCATTTATCCGCATGTCATTCATCCGACTGACAAAAAAATGCTCAATTCTTCTGTGATTATAATGTCCGGTTTAAGATGGGTAGTGAATGAAAAGGAATTTCATTCGACGTAAAGGATATCTGAAAACTCACTGTTTCTGTTCCAATAATCAACAGCCCTGACTTTAAAATACCCTTTTGTCACATCCTTGGGAAATGTGTACAAATATCCGTTATCAATGAATTCTGCGGGATTTATTTTTTTATACTTTTTATTATCAGGTGAAAACCAAACCTGGTATGTTTTTATATAGTAATTATTCAAATCATTCCACCTGAGCATGAGTTCCTTTTCTTCATTAAAGCCTGAATATGTGTATGCCCGGAGTGCTTCCGGCTTTTGCGGCATTGCTTTAGTTTTTGGCAGAAGCATTAGCAAGACCACTGACGATGCCGGCATATCAATTGTTTTTGAGAACATCCCCTGTGTTGCAGAAATTTCTACCGGCTGGTCTTGTAAGGCTATTTCCTGAACTTTACGCAATTGCAGAATTTGTTCGGTGGTTGGTTTATCGGGTTTTCCCATTTCAACCCACAATTTATATGGATTGGCATGTTGAGGATCAATACGGTACCCGACCAATGTGTAATTATCTAAAGGCAAATTTTGTAACTGTAAATCAATTGTTTCATCACCGCAGGCTAAAAGGATATCTTCGCGTTCTCCTTTTTGCTTGTTTGGCACACGAATTTGTGTTTTATTATAGAGCATAACAGCAATTTTTCCATCGGCATGCAATGTTGGAATAATCCCCAAATGGTCAATATATTTTTGCGGGACAGGCGTTTTTACAACACTTTTTCCCAGCAATGAAAGCATTGAAAACACTGTAAAACATGGTTTCTTTACCATTGAAAAATCTTCGGGTTTGTCCGGGTCAGCAAAACGTGCCAACTGAGTACGATGATACCAATTGCCCATAAAAGCATTGTCATTGCTCATAATACCATAATTAACACCAAGAGTGTCAATAAGATACCTGTAATGATAATCAACACTCTGAGCTACAAAAGCTGCATACCAGGGAGTCGGACGCCACCAATACTCTCTGCCCCAGCCTACAATGGGGTCTGATTCGTCGTTAAAAAAAGGAACATCTGCCAATTGTGGATGATTGGTTTTAATGTATTCTATTGCTTTTGCTTCCGAAGCAATCATTTTATCAGGCCTTGCTTTTACATGCACGGAAATAAAATCAATTCTTACACCTTTTTCGCCTGTGAAATAATTGGTTCCTGTATCGCAATGAGCAACAAGCGTTTTTACAAAACCACTCAAAGCCCCGGCCGAACCTGGTCCTCCAAACCTGATTTGCGGATCTGCTTCTTTCAGCCCCTCGGAACAGGCATCGTAATAGTTTAAAAATTCGGGCAGCGAAAATTTCCAGAACTGTTTTAAGTTAGGCTCATTGCAGGTTTCAAAATACCATGAACGGACTTCTTCCTTTCCGTATCTTTCAATAAAATGGAGCGCCATATCTTTGATCAGTCGTTTCCATGCAAAAAGTTTTTCCTTTTCGTGAAAATTTGTAAAAAAAGTCGCATGGCTTTCGGTTTGCGCCTGATAGTATTTATCAAATTCAGCGTCAAATTTGTTGAGCGATGAAGACGGGGTTCCCATGATTTCAAAGATGGGTTTCAAATCGTTTCTAATCAGGATGTCCATAGCCGAATCCATTCTTGTCCAGTTGTATTGCGGGGTATTGGTATGAATATTTTCGGCAGCAACAAGATTCAACAGGTAGTGAGGTCTGACATAAACAATTCCTTTGTGGGGAATGGCACCCATAAAATCACAGGTTTGTTGCATATCAGCACGCAGGAGAATTTCTGCCGGGGAAAAGCCTGTGGAATTCCAAAAATTTGGCAGAATATCTTTTTCCGAATTCATATCTACTGATAAATCTACTGCTTTTTCTGATTTCACGGAATAATATTCCTGATAATAATGGCTTTTTTCATCTCCACGAATGGCAAAAGCATTCACTTCGGTTGGAGATTCAATGCTGAATGGTTTTTTATAGACTGGTGATTTTTTCGATGGAATGCTGCCATCCAGGGTGTAATATATAGTGCTTTTCTTGTTTGCTTTCATTTTTACCTCTATTTCACCGTTCTTGTAGCAGCCTGATGAAGGCGAAATCTCTACTTTCAGATTATCCGAAGGTTTATAGAAAAATTCGAGTGTAGGAGCAATCCATCCTTTGTCGCAAATCCATACTTTATGTTTCGGGGTTTTTTCTTTTCCTTTCATAACAAACGAAATGTATCGTTTCCCTGCTTTTTTAGCCTCCAACACATGCTTTGATAGTTTGGATGAAGCAAAATCATAATACAATGATCCATCCAGCATTTTAACTTCGGATAGAACTTCACCTAAATCTTTTGGCCTTTTGTTCCAGGTTATTTCATTTTCGTTCCAGCTTGTATCGTTAAGTATTACTAAGTTGATGAAAAAATGGTCAACCGGGGTTTTTTGTCCTTCGTGGTCTGAAAAACCACCAATAAATGAAAGATTTACAGAATCGCACTCCGGCATACCCGATAAATCAAATTTCAGGTATACCATATAAGATATTTCAGGGTTGTCGTTCCATGAACAGCTCATACCAGTTTCACCTTCATGATTTTTATCGGGTTCGTTTCCTCCAACCCAGGTATCATCCTTCACTTTAATTTTTGCAAAAGGTTCCGAAAACTGTGCATTCGCAATTAGCGTGCTTATTATAAACAAAAAGGTTAATGCATATTTTGTCATGATTGTCATATTTTATTCGTGAATTAATAATTAACAGTATTCATTGTATTTTTCATGTGTTGCATCATAGCTGCTTCAGCTTGTGGCGGATTGTGTTCGGCAATGGCTTTAAAAATGGCTTGATGCTCTGACAATGCATCTTGAGGGCGGTCATTCTTACAGGTATCCAGTTTTTTTGAGAGATTTACTACCTCCGGAGTGATAAGCGTTAAAATAGAGCGCAATACGGAATTATTAGACAATTCAGCTATTTGTAAATGAAACAGCAAATCTTCTTCCAAACCATCAATTCCATTTCGTATCTTTTGACTGTAATTTTCCAGAACCTCACGAAGTTTTTCAATCCCCTTCTCAGTTGATCGTTCCGCTGCCAGGCGTGCAGCATCGGTTTCGAGAATGCATCGGGTTTCAATCAGGGCTTCAAAATCATCTTTTTCCAATTGCAGCACATTGGCAATCAAACCTTCAATTAAATTAACCCCCAAATTAGCAACAACAGTTCCGCTTTGCGGAAGGGTTTTTACAATGCCGTAGAATTCCAGTTTTTTGATTGCTTCGCGTATATAACTTCTGCCTATTCCAAAGCGTTCGGCAAGCACCCTTTCCGGTGGTAATTTATCTCCGGGTTTCAATTCTCCTGAACCGATGATGTTTTTTATCTGCTTTAGAACAATATCTGATGGTTTAGGTATCGAAACCGGTTCTATTTTATCAAGAATTGTATTCATAAATTAAATTTTTATCAACCGTAAATTATAGTGTATTTCTGCATAACCTTATTCAAAATACAAGGCTTCGGAAAAAGTTCCTTCTCTACCCCAAAAATCTACAGCTCTAATTTTAACATACCCATTAGATAAAGCTTCCTTCATGGTGTATAAATATCCGTTATCAATAAAATCTGTAAGATTTACTTTTTCAAAAGTAGAATTATCTTCCGAAAACCAAACTTCAAATGTTTTGATACAATAATTATTCAGGTCATTCCATCGTATCATTACTTCTTTTTCATTATTTATGCCTGAATATGAGCTGATTCTTATTCCCGATGGTTTTTGGGGAAGTGTTTTTTCTTTTGAAATGAGCATAAGCAATACCACAGACGAACTTGGCATACTTACAGATTTTATAAATGTACCCGTATTGATTTCAATATCAACCGGACTACCATTAAGTGCAATTTCCTGTGATTCCCGCATTTTTACTATTTGTTCTGTTGTTGGTTTGTCTGGCATCCCCATACTTTCCCACATTTTGTATGGGTTCGCATTTTCCTGATCAATTCTATATTCAACCAGGGTATAATTTTTCAAGGGTAGGTTTTGAAGTTTTAGATCTATTGTTTTTGAATTACATAAGTAACTTATGCTATCCTTTTGGTTTTTTTCTTTCGTTTTAATTGTTATTGGCGTTTTGTTATATAGTATTACAGCTATTTTCCCGTCGGTGTGTAATGTTGGTATTATTCCTATGTGCTTTTTGTATTGTTCAGGAACATTGCAATCTATAACCCTGCTCCCCAACTTTGAGAGCATCGTATTCACTGTAAAGCATGGCTTTTTCACCATTGAAAAGCATGCAGGATTTTCCGGATCTGCAAATCTTGCCAGTTGGGTGCGGTTATACCATTTACCCATAAACGCGTTATCATTGCTCAATATTCCATAATTTACATTCAGTGAATCAATAAAATATTGGTAGTGGTAATTCGCACTTTGAGCCACAAAAGCAGCGTACCAGGGTAAAGGACGCCACCAAAGTTCTGATCTCCAGCCAAAAGTTGGATCTGCTTCATCATTTCCTAATGGAACATTGGCAAACCGGGGATGGTTTTTTTTTATATACTGATAAACTTTAACTTCTGATTCTAACATTTTATCAGGATTGTTTTTTATATGTACAGTAAAAAAATCTATCCTGACCCCTTTTTCACCGGTAAAATAATTAATTCCTGTGTCGCAGTGGGCAATTAATTCTTCAAAATAATCACCCAGTCCGCCGGCGTGTCCGGGACCACCAAATTTTATTTCCGGGTCGGCTTCTCTTAAACCTTCAGAGCAGGCATCGTAATAATTCAAAAAATCAGGGAGCGTATATTTCCAGGAGTTAAATAAATTAGGTTCATTTACGGTTTCAAAATACCACGATCTGACTTCTTCCCGTCCATATCGTTCGATGTAATGTAATGCAATATCTTTTACAAGTCTTTTCCATGCATACAATTTTTCTTTTTCCTTAAAATTGGTGAAAAAAGTTTCGCAGTCCCCGGTATGAGCCTGATAATCTATATCGAACCCGGTAGAAAATTTATTTAACGATGAAGACGGTGTGCCCATAAGCTCAAAAACGGGCTTCAATCCGTTTCGCACAAACAGGTCGAGCACCGAATCTAATTTTGTCCAGTTATATCTGGGAGTATTGGTTTCTATACCTTCCACAGCAAGCAGGTTAAGAAGATAATGCGGTCTTACATAAACAAGACCATTATGTGGGATAGCACCCATAAATTCGCATGTTTGTTGCATATCAGGACGTAGAGCAATTTCTGCAGGTGTAAATCCGGTGGTATTCCAGAATTTGGGCAAAACCTTTTTTTCTGCTTGCATGTTAACTGTCAGAGCAAGAGTTCTTTCGTCTCTTACATGATAGAACTTACTGTAAAAATGGCTTTTTTTATCACCCTGAACGGCAAATGCCTGTATTTCAGTATCCTTTTTAATATTTATGGGATTGTTATAGACCGGAGCGTTTAATGATGGTGTGCTGCCATCGGTTGTATAATGGATAACTGACTTTTCATTTGCTATTATTTCAACCTGAAATTCTCCTCTCTTGTAGCAGTCTGCATCAGGCGAAATAGAAACGGTTAAATCGTTTGAATGCTTATAAAAACAATTCAACGAAGGCGCATTCCACTTATTGGTAGCGAAAACAACTTTATAATCAGGTGTTTTTTCAAGACTTTTTATTATAAACGAAATGTACTTTTGTTTCTGTTTTTTAGCTTTCTGCACATAATTAATAAATTGTTCTGACGAAACTTCATATCTTTTTTTGTCTTTTGTTAGTTCAATGGTTAATATTGCTTTACCAAATGATTTGGGACGATTATTCCAGGAAATTTCATCTGCGCTCCACATTGTATCCAACAATTCAACCAGATTTATTTTCAGAGATTTCGTTTGTTTAAAAGGCAAATCATTATGTCCTCTAAAATCAGCCCAAAAAGAGAAGGTTACAGAGTCACATTTTGGAAATTCAGTAATATTGAATTTTAAATACGCTACATAGTTATATTTTTCATTATCATTGAAGGCGCAACTCATAAAATCTTTATTCCCAAAGTTTTTGTCAGGTTCCTTTCCACTAACCCAAGTGTCTTCCTTAGCGGCTATTTTTGTAAAAGCTTCGGAGAACTGGGCATTCACCTTAAAAATTCCTGTTAAAAGCAAAAAAGAAAAAATGTATTTTATCATCATATTAGTTATTTTGTTCATTAAAATATATCAATAACCGAATAGATTGGGCAACCAAAGCGAAATTTCAGGTACAAAGGAGACAAGCATTAACACAATCAGCATAACAAGAAACAAAGGTAATAAAGGTTTTATAATTTTCCCTATGCCTATTTTGGCTACCGAGCAGGACACGAAAAGGATTGTTCCGACCGGCGGCGTACACAGACCGATACACAAATTCATAATAACCATTATTCCAAAATGCAAAGGTTCAATGCCTATTTGTTGTGCTACCGGAAGAAATATTGGCGTAAAAATCAGTACAGCCGGTGTCATGTCCATAAAAATTCCGATAAAAAGCAATATCAGGTTCATGAGCAATATTATAACCACCGGATTGTCAGAAACAGTTAATAGCGAGTCACTGATCAGGTTTGGCAAATCCTGAACTGACATGACCCACGACATGCCTATTGAGGTTGCCACCAACAACATCACAATAGCTGTTGTGGCTATGGTATCCAAAATAATAGCCCGTAAATCATTTAGGGTAACTTCTTTATAAGCCAGAGCAAGAATCAGGGTATAAATAACTGCTATTGCCGATGCTTCGGTTGCTGTAAAAATACCTGCAACAATCCCTCCCATAATAATTACTAAAAGGAAAAGGGATGGTAATGCGTGAAAAAAAGTAACCGCAATTTTTTTGAATCCTTCAAATTCGCCCCGGGGATATTTTTTTATAACTGCCCATATCCAGGCCGCTGCCATTAGTCCCAAGCCCATTAGTATGCCCGGAATGTAGCCTGCAATAAAAAGTGCGGCAATAGAAACACCTCCGCTTGCCAACGAGAAAACAATGAGAATGTTACTCGGAGGAATAAGCAATCCGGTAGTGGCAGAAGTCGCATTTACGGCTGCCGAAAAGCCCTCATCATATCCTTCCTTTTTCATTGAGGGGCCCATAAAACCACCAATTGCCGATGCTGCGGCTGATGCTGAACCTGAAATAGCTCCGAATAAAACACATGCCAAAATGTTTACATAAGCCAATCCTCCGGGAAATATGCCAACAATTGATTTGGCAAAATCGACTAATCGTGTGGCAATGCCTCCCCTGTTCATAATTTGTCCGGCCAGAATAAAAAACGGTATGGCAAGCAAAGCAAAACTGTCAATACCGGTAGCCATTCGCTGCGAAATGGTCGTTATTGCAGGTAGAGCAGGCATTTCAATTAGAAGTGTGATTGTTCCTGAAATCCCCAGACTATAAGCAATGGGCACGCCTATTGAAATTAGAACAATAAATGAAAGAATAAGAATAATTATACTGGTGATTTCCATGTGTTTTTTGGTTTAAGTTGTTGCGTTTCTTTATAGATATAAGCCGTTTCGTAAAAAATAATCAATACTCCGCTAACAGGTAGAATCAGGTAAACCAGTGCTATGGGTATTTGCAAAGCGGCTGTTTGTTGTCCCAGTATCCAGTTCAAATATACCAGGTTAGAACCTCCTGTAACCATCACAACCAGACTAAATAAAATGACAAATGAGTGAATAATAATTTTCAGGTAATTTGAAAAAGGCGGTTTTAATCTGCCGGGCAACAAATCAATAGCAATATTCAATTTTTTGTTTGAAGTGTAAATAGCACCAAGAAATGTTATCCAGATGAGTAAAAATTTGGCCAGTTCTTCGGTAAAAGAACTTGGGGCATTAAAAATATATCGCGACATAACCTGCCAAACCACAGCAATAGTAATGGTTATAACCATTGCTATCATAATTATTTCAAGAATTTTGTCTATCAATTTTTTCATTGCAGAGCCTTTATTTTTTCAACCAGTTGTACTAATTCATTGTCTTTTATTGAAGTGTAAAACGAATTTGCCTTTTTTATAAAAGCGTTCTTATCAGGATTGATAATTTGAATGCCTTTTTTTTGAAGTGTACCCATAATCTCTTTTTCGCGTTTATCCCATAAATCGTTGTAAAACCTTTTTGTTTCTTCGATTGCCTCATTTATCCATTGTTTTTGCCTATCGCTTAACCTTTTGTAAGTGTTATTGCTCATTAAAAACACATCAGGCACAAAATTATGTTCCGATTGAATGAAATATTTACAAACTTCGTAGTGTTTTTTTGAATAAAAAGTGGTAGGATTATTCTCTGCTCCGTCTACAATTCCTTGTTGAATAGAAGTATATAGCTCTGCCTGTGGTATTGGTGTGGGTGATGCTCCAAGCGATTTTGCCATACGCAAAGCGGTGTTTGATTGCATGACACGTATTTTCATTCCGTTCAAATCTTGCGGCTCACGAACTCTTACATCGCGAGTATAGAAATTTCGGCTTCCGGCATTTAAAAAACATAAACCATGCAAACGGAATTTTTCAGTTTTCAACAGGATATGATCACTGACATCACTTTGCAAAAAGTCTTGGTAATGAGCATTTCCGGAAAACAAGTACGGATAGCTGAATATCTCAAATTCTTTACTGAAATTCTCCATTACAGCAGCTGAAACTTTTGTGAAATCAAGACTCCCTATCTGCAGTAGTTCAATCATCTCCCGCTCTTTGCCCAACTGGGCTGAGGGGTAAATACGAATAGCTAATTTACCTCCGGAGATTTTACTGATAACATCCGAAAAATGAAGCATAGCAATATGTACCGGATGGGAGACTTCATGCCCGTGTCCGAGTCGCAGGTTTGCAACCTCAGTTTTAGTTGAGCAGCCCAAAAATATACTTATGATGAGTATAGTAATTGATATTCTGCTCATTCGGGACAAAATTTTACTCATAATGAGGGTCGTTTACTGCCAAATCGTATCTTCTGCTTTTTTGCGAATGTGCAGCCATCACCCAAAAATAACAACTTTTTGCTCCGGGCATGCCTACCGTAGGGTGATACCCTTCCGGAACAACTATACAATCGCCGGTTGATACCGGGTGTACGGCTTCGACCTCACCGGCTTTGCGTGAAGCGAGATGTAATGCAAACTGTGGTTTCGGTATATCAAAATAGCAATAGACTTCCTCCAAATCTTTAGTATGCTGGTGCGGAGGCCAGCTTGTCCATTTTCCGTCTTCACCAAAAGTAATCCCGCAAATCAGACGCGAACCTTTATCCTGTGGTGCAATGGTTAAAAAAACTTCTCGCTGGTAAGGCGGCTTCCCGTGAATCTGATGAATATCGCCTATTGGCAAATCCAAATCGTATTTTCTTACAAAATAGTTTCCTATTCCTTCATACAGGCTTCCACCGATAAAAACTATCAGATCGTCCTTTGCTTCAATTTGTAATTCATCGCCACTGGGCAGATAAAATGAATCGCGGGTATTTAGCTCCGAGATTCCGGTTTTATGTGTCAATGTTGCTTTTCCTGAAATAATGGCAGCATTCATTTCCAGTTTCTCATCCTGAAGGGTATGATTATTCCCTCTTTTTAGGTTCAGCCGATAAATCCAGGTGATTTTACATGCCGAATTTTCAGGTGAAATCACTTCATGAAAGCCTTCACTTTCAGGGCTTTCGTATTTCCAGTTTTGTGGTTCTGTGAGATTTTTCATAAAATTTACAATTATTGATTTTTTAGATACAAGCTGTAATGCCTCCATCTACATATATTACCTGTCCGTTTATATAGCTACTTGCCTGGGAAGCCAGAAATATGAGCGTACCGATGAGTTCTTCGGGATTTCCCCACCTGTCTGCCGGGGTTCGGTTACACAGCCATGCATCAAATTCTTTATTTTCATAAAGTGCTTTTGTCATTTCAGTTTTATAATATCCGGGGCCAATACCATTTACCTGTATGTTGTGTTTTGCCCATTCTGTTGCCATTCCCCGTGTCATCATTTTCAAGCCGCCTTTTGAAGCAGCATAGGGTGTTATTGTGGCACGCCCTAACTCACTTTGAAGGGAGCAGATGTTTATTATTTTGCCTGATTTACGGCTTATCATTCCTTTTATAAAAGCTTTTGAAACTAAATATGCTGATTTAAGATTTGCATTTAGTACTTCGTCGAATTCGGCTTCGGGAAAGTCTTCCAAAGGATGGCGACGCTGTATACCGGCATTGTTCACAATGATATCCGGTGTGCCGTGTTTTTGAAGTATTTGCTGTGCTGCATTTTCTATTTCTGAACTGTTTGTCACATCAAATGCAAAAGCATCAACCTTATACCCTTCAGTTTTTAATTGCTCAAAAGCTTTACTAAGTTTATTTTTATTTCTGCCATTGAGAATTATCCGGGCTCCTTTTTGAGCCAGTCCTTTCGCAAAAAAAAATCCTAATCCGCTGCTTGAGCCGCTGATAAAGGCAACCTTGTTTTCAACATGAAATAAATTATCCATATAATATTATATTAATTGGTTTTTGGAAATTGGTTTACCAAAAATACAATATTTTATTGATGCTTGCAAATTTTTTTTCATTCTATTACAAGAAAATGTTAAAAATATTTTGATGTCCAAAAAAACCCGTTATATTTGTCAGTCATCAGACATCTCACATCATACATTTAAATATTATGACACAATTAAAAAGAATAGAAAAAAAAACGGTATTAGAGCATTCCATTGAGGCGCTAAGGGACTTTATCACAGATGGAGAACTCAAAGCCGGTGATTTTTTGCCGGGAGAGATGGAATTATGCAGGCAGCTCGGTGTTGGCAGAAGCACGTTGAGAGAGGCTATAAAAACACTTGAGTTACAAGGGTATATAAAAAAAAGGCATGGAATAGGTATGATGGTTGTAGAAGAAAGTGACAAAGCAGCTTCTGAGATGCTTCAGCTCATGCTCAGGAGAAAAGGATCTACCATGAAGGATCTTATAGATGTGCGATACGTTAATGAGATAAGAACAGCAGAACTTGCGGCATTAAATGCAGACCCTGAAGACGTTGAAGAAATAGAAAAGCACCTCTTGACATTAAAAAACAATTTATCTTCAACAGTAGAATATGTGAAAGCAGATATTGATTTTCACCTGGCCATTGCCAAGGCCTCTAAAAATGAGGTTTTCTATTTCATTTTAAACTCTGTCAGACCATTAATTGAGGAAATGATAGAACAAACTTTAAAACATCACCATAAACCTGAAAAAAGCATGAAATTCCATGAAAAAATTTTTCTGTATATCAAACAAAAAAATTCGGTAACCGTTCACACGATTATTTAAATCACAAAAACACACAAATTTAGCAATGGA
>CAZVTW010000054.1:0-19779 GCA_964629805.1 uncultured Bacteroidales bacterium
GTATTGATTCGAATTGTTTACTGATTGAATTTTGTAATAACATCAAAACAACAAATAGTTAGTATCATAACGGCTATGATATTTCAATTATTATACAAATACAATTAAAAGGATATAATTTTTAGTGATGTTTTTTCATTCATAAACAGAAATGCTAATTATTTTTGCATGTTCAAATCATTTCATGAAAAATCATATTGTATCACAAAAAATTCAGATCGAATAGGTGAATAAAAAATTTCTCCGACTCACTGACATACAGACAACTGATTATATTATAAAACAAATTTAGAAAATTTAAAAACCTGTAAATTCATTTTTTTAATACAGAAATTGTATATTTGATTTGTATTGTACAATCTATTGATTGTCAAAAATGAGAAATTATGAATCAACAAAAAGATTTTTTGAAACTCGCACAAGAACTTG
The DNA here is from genome assembly GCA_964629805.1 of uncultured Bacteroidales bacterium. Taxonomy (GTDB): domain Bacteria; phylum Bacteroidota; class Bacteroidia; order Bacteroidales; family CAZVTW01; genus CAZVTW01. Next base: position 430 of record CAZVTW010000054.1, read on the forward strand.
GGTTGTCGGCTGAGGAATATGAAAAAATTCACCAAAATACCGGTGGACAGATAAATCAGACCATTGTACATATTTATGCTGCCATGTGGTCTGAAAGGGTGTCATATAAAAATTCCTACAGATGGCTTCAGACCTTACCACTCAAAGGAGGGAAAGTTGCCATTGAAGGAGGAAGGGAAAATGCCGGCGTTGTAGACTTAGACGATGGAAAGTTATGCATTTTAAAACTACATTCCCAAAACCACCCCTGCGCTGTCAGACCCTATCATGCATCCCTGGCTTCTTTGAGCGGATTGATTGGCGACATACTGGCAATGGGAGGAAAACCGGTGGCTCTGTTCCAGTCGCTCAAACTTGGAGATGAAAAAAGAAGTTTGACCCAAAATATCCTTAAAGAAATACTCAATGGTTTTAAGATATTTGTATCCGGAATAAACACTTCTATGAACGGAAATGATTTTTTATTTCATCCTGCATATAATTACAACCCATTGCTAAATTCTTTTGGTATTGGCATTGTAGATAAAGAAAAAGTTATTACAACTTCAAAATCAATTGATAAAGGTTCGGTTTTTATTGTTGGTAACAGAACAGGTAACGATGGTGTTCACGGCGCCACTTATGCGTCCCGGCACATTTTTAAAAACTACAAAGATTCAATGCCATTTCGTAAGCCTGCAGATCCGGAGACGAGTAATAAGCTGATCGAAGCAATTAGTGAGGTAACACAATCAGGTATTGTGAAAGCAATGCAGGATTTGGATGCTGCAGGTATTATATGTGCAATTTCAGAGCTTGCTGCTAAGGGTAATTTTGGGGCAAATATTAATTTATCCTCTGTACCTTTGCGTGAAGCGGACATGGAACCCTTTGAAATACTCCTTTCAGAAACACATGAAAGGATGTTAATCATCGTGGATGAGCCGGATGAAAAAAATCTTGTTGACATCTTTGAAAAATATAGCCTGACTTGTCATAAAATAGGTCAGGTTGATGACAATAAAATGTTAAATATAGTAACGGATGGCAAGACATTGGCTACTCTTGATCCGCGAAATTTGTCAAAAGGATATGGCGCTCCTGTCTGCGAAAATAAATATTCCGAACCCGATTATTTATCAAAAGTAAGGCAATTTGATTTATCGCTGATTAAGGAACCATCTAATCTGAACAAAATAGCATGGGGATTAATAAAAAATCCAAATATTATTGCCAGAAAAATAACATATTCCCAAGAGCAAACGGATAAAAAAAATGTTGAATTTTCTGACTTACCTTCAAACTCTTACATTTTTGAACCTATTGGGAGCAATAAAAAAATGATTGCTGCTTTCTGTTCTTATCCTGCATACGTTAAAGCTGACCCTGCCATTGGCGCTGCAATTACTGTTGCCTCGGCAGCAAGAAAAATATTATGTGCCGGTGGACAACCGCTTGCATTTGCTAATTGCCTTAATTTTGGAAATTCAAAGGACCCGGGGGTATACTGGCAATTTATTGAATCGATTAATGGACTGGGCAAAGCAGGTAAGCAGCTTGATATCCCGGTTGTCGCAGGAAACGTCAGTTTTAATAACTTTTATAAAACGAATGGGAAAAAATATTCTGTTGACCCGGCCCCGGTTATCGGGATGACAGGTATATCCGGCAAAAATAAGGATTTAACTGGCATTGGATTCAAGAGAAAAGGTGATATGATTTATTTAATTGGTCATTCAAGAAATGATATCGGGAGTTCAGAATACCTCAGAAGTGTTCATCATGTGGAATATTCACCGCCTCCTTCTTTTGATCTGGTATTTGAAAAAGCGCTAACAGAGATAATACCACACTTATTGAAAGAAAAACTTATTAATTCAATTAATGATGTTTCAGTAGGAGGACTTTTTATTTCTTTGCTTGAATCTTCAATGACGAACTTATTGGGATTTGATATTACAACAGACTCGGAAATCAGGACGGATGCTTTTCTCTTTGGTGAAGCACAGGGCAGACTGGTAGTAAGTGTTTCTCCTGCCTGCGAAGCTGATTTTATTGATTATATGATGGCCAGTCAGGTTTCAGTTTTAACACTTGGGCATGTGACGAAGGGAGAAATGCGTATTGATGAGGAATCTTTTGGATTTGTCAGAGACGCAAAGAAAGAATATCAAAATTCTCTTTTTAAACTGCTTCATTCAGGAGAATAAACGATTTATCATTGATACATTGGACAATAGACAATCATTTTCCGGAGATAAAAGCAAGGCAAATATTGCCGGTATGTTTAACAAAATAGCGTACCGATACGATTTTCTCAACCATTTATTATCTCTCGGAATAGATAAATACTGGCGGAAACGCTCTATTGCAAATCTCAAACAAAAAAAACCGATACATATACTAGATATCGCCACAGGAACCGGGGATTTTGCAATTGAGGCAGCTAAAATCAGCGATTCGAAGATCACAGGGGTGGATATATCAGAAAACATGCTTTCAATTGCCAGATCAAAAGTTGAAAAAAAAGGACTAACATCCCGTATCATTTTCCAAATAGGCGATTCGGAACATCTTGAATTCGATAAAAACTCCTTCCATGCAGTAACAGTTGCTTTTGGGGTGCGAAATTTTGAAAATCTTGATTGTGGCCTTTCGGAAATTTATCGTGTCCTGAAACCAGAAGGGGTATGTATCATTCTTGAATTTTCGTCACCTGAAAATCCTATTGTAAAAAAGATGTACAGGTGGTATTCTTATTACATTCTTCCACAAATCGGGGCAATATTTTCCGCTTCTAAATCAGCATACACCTATTTGCCTGCATCAGTTAATCGATTCCCTTCAGGGAAAAAATTTGCTGAACATTTGAAAAATGCCGGTTTTAAATATGTATCAGTTGAAGCTATGACATTTGGAATTGTTTCAATTTATTCAGCCATAAAATAAAAAAGTATATTTAGCCGTTCTAAGGACAAAAAATGAAAGGATATTATTAATCTTCAAATATTCAGTCTATTGAAAAATTTACTATTTTTGGCCTGACATAATATAATGTAATACTCTTTTAATTGTGAAGAAAAAAAGATTTAAACATTTCAAAACCGTATTGCTCATATCTATTGTTTTTCTCATGGCAATGAATATCTCCTTAGCCCAGAGAAAAGTCGTAAAGAATCTCAGATATTACGATGAAAAAAAACTTCATTTCGGTTTTACTGTTGGTTTAAACTACATGGATTTTGCTATTCATCAAAATGAGCAATTTCTCAATTCTGATTCAGTCTACTCCATAGAAAATGCCATTACGCCCGGATTTAATCTTGGCCCGATTGTCAGTTATACATTAGGAGATTATTTTGACGCACGTGCACTTGTCATTTTAACATTCGGACAACGGGATTTAATCTATAAACGATTAGAAGATACAACTGTTACCGTAAATTCCAGGGATGATATTCCTGAGCATACCATGAAAATTGAGTCTACATTCATAGAAATGCCGTTACTCATGAAGTACAAATCAAAACGCATTAATAATTACAGGCCCTATTTAATTGGCGGAGGGGTTATTAAATATGATCTGGCTGCTCAAAAAAAGATAAAGGAAGACGAAGGTGATAAAATACGCCTTAATCCGATAGATTATTATTATCAGATTGGTTTCGGTATTGATTTTTACCTTCCGTATTTCAAACTTTCGACTGAACTATCTTATTCTGTCGGTTTAACAAATATTGTGAACTATGATAATACGGCATATACAAGAACAATTGACCGAATGAATTCAAAGGTGATTATGTTATCATTCCACTTTGAAGGTTCTATTTAAGGAAACCTGAAAAATATCTCATACACTACCCCATTATTTAAGCGAATTCTGTTATCTCATCATCATTTTAGAATGATGTTAATAACTCATGACTTTATGATGGTTTAACCGGATTTTTACTTTAAAGGGGTAATTACTTTAATTTTTTATTTAAGCAATAATCATACTTTCAGATATTTTTAGTATTTATAACTTTTAAAGTTCAGTCACTTTTAGTATGCAACATTATTATCCACAAAAAAAATAAATAACCTGTCAGACCATGAAACAAGAAATATTACTCACAATATCGCCAAAGCAAGCTTCTGATAAAATATACTACCTTCCCTTGATTGAAAAAAAGCTGAAGATCAAAAAAACTGACATAAAACATGTCCGGATTCTCAAAAAATCAATTGATGCACGTCAACGGAATATTAAAATAAATTTGAAACTCCTTGTATTTTCAGGAGAAAAACCAAATCATGTAAATAAGGTTAATCCCTTTTATTTACAGGATGTTATAAATTCAACTGAAATCATTGTCATTGGTTCCGGACCAGCAGGCCTTTTTGCTGCTTTGAAACTTATTGAGCTCGGATATAAACCCGTTATTTTTGAAAGAGGGAAAGAGGTTTCAGAAAGAAAAAGAGACATTGCACTCTTAAACAGTGCGGATAAGTTAAATCCTGAGTCAAATTACTGTTTTGGGGAAGGTGGCGCCGGAACATTTTCTGACGGTAAACTATATACCCGTTCTAAAAAACGTGGTGATACAAATTTTATACTGAATGCTTTTTATGCTTATGGAGCCAGAGAAGAAATCTTATATGACGCTCATCCACATATTGGTTCTGACAAATTACCCGGCATTATAAGAAATATAAGAAAAGACATTCTTAATTATGGTGGACAGATAAATTTTAATTCGCGGGTAACAGATATCCGGTTTGAAAATGACTGTTTTAAAGATATTGTTCTTCATGATGGTTCAACATACTCAGCAAAAGCATGCATCCTTGCCACAGGTCACTCTGCCAAAGATATATACGAAATATTAAATCATAAAAAGATTTTGTTGCAGGCAAAGGGATTTGCATTGGGTGTCAGGGTTGAACATCCCCAACAGCTCATTGACAGTGTACAATACAATCAACCATATGGACGGGGTGATTACCTCCCTGCAGCAGCATATCGTTTAACCACAAAAATTGAAAACAGAGGCGTTTATTCATTTTGTATGTGTCCGGGTGGTATGATTGTTCCCTCCGCAACAGCCCATAATCAAGTCGTTGTTAATGGAATGTCCTCTTCGAAACGAAGTTCGCCATATGCAAATTCAGGCATGGTTGTAGAAATATCTCCTGAAGACATTGGTGAATTTAAAAATTACGGGCCACTAGGCGGATTATATTATCAGCAGCACATTGAACATCTGGCATTTCAGAATTGCGCACGAGACACCCGGGCGCCGGCACAAAAACTAACTGATTTTGTAAACTCACGTCTTTCGTCTGGTTTGCCCGAATGTTCTTACCTGCCGGGTGTTGTCTCTTCACCACTTCATTTTTGGTTACCTGGCGATATTTCAAAACGTTTACAATTAGCCTTTAAGGAATTCAATAAAAAAATGAAAGGTTTTTTATCAGGAGATGCCATCCTGTTGGGAGTGGAATCCCGAACTTCATCTCCTGTAAGAATACCAAGGGATAAAGAAATGATGCAACATGTAAATATCAGGGGGCTATTCCCGTGTGGCGAAGGATCAGGATATACAGGAGGTATCATGTCCTCAGCAATTGATGGTGTAAAGATTGCTGTTGCAATTGCGAACCAAAAATTTTAATCACGCTTCAATTCACTGCAAAAAATCGCCGCGGCTGTAGATACATTTAATGAATCCGGTTTATTCAGGGCTTTCGAAAAACATGGTATCGTGATATACTGATCAATATATCTCATTATCTCCTGGGAAATACCCTGTCCCTCGCTGCCTAATACAATTTTTCCGTTATTTTTTAACCGCAAAGAGTATACATTCTCACCATGCATATCGCAGCCATATACAAAGGAATCAGCCTTTTTTGAAGTATTATCAAAAAATTCAACCAGGTCAAAATAAAATACCTTCACCCTTGTTATTGATCCCATGCCAGCCTGTATTGTTTTAGGATTATAAACATCAGCACAACCTAAAGAACATATGATTGTAGGAACACCAAACCAGTCAGCAATTCTGATAATTGTGCCCAAATTTCCCGGGTTTTGCACACCATCAAGAATAAGTGCCGGCTCATCTAAATAATTCTTTTCCCGAAATGCATATTCAGGTTGACGGACGATGGCAATAACCTCTGGTGGTGTCTTTAAAAGGCTGGTTTTTTTTAATGTTTTGCTGTCAGCAACATATTGATTTCGGGTATTCACCCTTTCTGTCAGATCATTATTAGATTCTATCCATTGAGGTGCAGCAATAAGCTGATGAATATTATATCCTGATTTGATTACATCATTCACGATTTTTGAACCTTCAGCAATAAATAATTTATGCTTATCCCGGTATTTTTTAACAGATAAAGATGTAATAAATTTTATTTTATTCGTTCCTAACATGATTATTCTCTGTATATTTGAAGTCGAAAAGATAGTTATAATTTTTACATTTTTCAAATATCCATATCTTATCGCATTTACCAATGAGCAGAAAAAGAACACAAATTTCACGGTTGTTATGTATATATTCTTTTTTTGTAATGATTGCATTAACAGGTTGCAAAACAACAAAATATATACCGGGAAATGAATATCTTCTTAAGGATTATTCAATTAAATTTGAAAAAAAATCTCCATATCTAACTAAAGATGAATTAAATACATTGGTAAAACAGAAACCAAACCATGAAATTTTTAATTATTTTAAACTTCACCTTGCCATTTATAACCTTATTGATCCGCGAAAAGAACAAATCAGGCAAAGAAAAAGAAAGGAGAGACTTGAGGAAATAAATCGAAAACGCAGAAAAAAGGGAAAAAAGCCAAAGGCTAAAACATATATTACACAATGGGTTCAGGAAATAGGTGAACCACCTGTTATTTATGATGAGCACAAAACAAATGCAACTAAAAGGCAAATGCATCTTTATTTAAAAAATAAAGGTTTTTATAATGCTGAAATACAAACAATTGTTGAGACCCAGAGAAAAAAAGCAGATGTAACATATTTCATTAATCCCGGCAGACCTTATTTGATTTCCGATATTGAATACCGGATAAAAGACCCGGATATTGCCACCAATGTCCTAAAAGACACTTTAAACTCTCTAATCAAAGAGAATAACCTTTTTGATGTTAATATTTTACAGGATGAGAGAATGCGAATAACCAATTTGCTTAAAAGTAAAGGATATTTTGCTTTTTCTAAAGAATACATTCATTATCTTGCGGATAGCACTGCGTCAGATTATAGTGTAAAAATAACATTAAGTATTCAGAATCCGGTTCATAAACAAAACGGAACTGACTCTCTGGTATCTCATAAAAAATATTTCCTTGACAGTATCTACTTCTACACAGATTTTGATCCAAAATTATCTTTACAAAACAGGAAAAAATATCTCAATAGTTTTGAACGACAGGTTTCCGATACATCCAAAATCATTATGTTATATAGTTCAGAATTTCGAATAAAACCTCAGACTATATTGCGCGAAAATTATTTATTTCCCGGCGATATTTACAATAAACAAAAAGCAGACAGAACTTACCGGAATTTAAATTCTTTACAGGCCTACAAATTAATCAATATTTATTATGAGGATAAGTCCATATCAGATATTGACAGCGGTATTATTAACTGCCATGTTCAGCTCACACCATTCACCCGACAATCCTACACACTTGAACTTGAAGGTTCAAATGCCTCAGGCAACTGGGGGGTTGCCGGAAACCTGACATACCGCCACCGGAATCTTTACAAAGGTGGTGAAAATTTTCATCTGCGCCTCCGAGGAGCAAGAGAAGCGCAAACAGATGTCTTCCCGGGTGCTGAAGACAGCAGAAATGAAGTTTTTAACACTTATGAATATGGTGTAGAGACGAGTATTGACTTTCCTAAATTTATGGTTCCTTTCAAATCCGAATATTATTCCAAAATTTATGATTTGAAAACACTTTTTTCTTTTTCATATAATTATCAAAACAGGTCGGATTATAGCAGAACGCTTGGAGGAGCAAAAATCGGGTATTATTGGGTAAGTAAGCGGTCAGGAAACATTAAAAATTTCTTTAATCCTTTCGAATTTAATTTAGTTAACGTGACTGATCAGTCACAAAATTTTTTGGATTATATGGAAGACAGATTCATTCGATATAGCTACACCAATCAACTGATTTCTGCATCTAACTATACCATTATTTTTGACAATATTCCCCTGAAAAATGAAAAGGATAAGATGTATATTCGTGGTATGGCTGAATTAGCCGGAAATATTCTTCATTTATATAGTGTCCTCGCTGATGAAACAAAAAATAACGGCTCATACAGACTATTTGACATCAGATATGCCCAATATGCAAAATTAGATCTTGACCTGCGATATTATAAAAGTCTTGAACGTCAGGACCAAATGGTATTCAGACTATTCAATGGGTATGCATATCCTTACGGAAATTCAAAAAAAGGACTTCCGTTCGTTAAAAAATATTATTCAGGCGGGGCAAACAGTATCAGAGCCTGGCAGGTCCGATCACTGGGGCCAGGCTCATATTATGAGGAAGAACAACAAAAATATCTAAATCAAACAGCAGATATGAAGCTCGAGGCTAATTTTGAATACCGCTTCAGGATGTTTTGGATACTCGAGGGAGCCTTTTTTGTTGATGCCGGAAATATCTGGGCAATTAGAAAATCCAGTGACGACAGGGAAAACGCTCTCTTCAGACTGGATTCTTTTTATAAAGATATTGCTGTAGGTAGTGGTTTAGGTCTTAGGCTGGATTTTTCATTTTTTATTTTCAGAGCTGATATCGGACTTAAACTCAGAGACCCCTCAATACGGACAAATCAATCTGATTATAGCGAGCATACAGCTCCAAACAAATGGATTTTTACCCACAGAAAATATGATCGCAGCGACTGGAATTTCAATGTTGGTATAGGTTATCCTTTTTGATTTTAAAAACTGAACAAAGAATAAAAATTAATATACAATCATTTAACAATGAAATACTTTGTATTAAAGATATTCTTTTTACTTTTGCATGAAATAACGAAATATACTCAAAAAAACATAAATTAAGTTATTAGTTATCAACATTTTAATATAATCAATATGGGAAAAATATTAGATACAGTAAAACCAGGAGTAATCACTGGTAAAGACGTTCAGGCCGTCTTAAATATAGCTAAAGAGCAGCAATTTGCATTGCCTGGTGTAAATGTTGTCGGGACAAACTCAGTTAATGCTGTATTGGAAGCAGCAAAAGAAGTTAATTCACCTGTTATCATTCAGTTTTCAAACGGTGGAGCGCAATTTTTCGCCGGAAAAGGCGCTCCGAATGATAATTATCAGGCTGCAATTGCAGGGGCCGCCGCAGGTGCAAGGTTTATTCATCAAATAGCTCCGTTGTATGGTGTTCCTGTCATTATTCATACTGACCATGCTGCTAAAAAGCTGCTTCCATGGATAGACGGGCTTCTTGAACAGGGTGAAGCTCATTTCGAAAAATATGGAAAACCCTTGTTTTCATCTCATATGCTTGATCTGTCCGAAGAATCCCTGGAAGAAAACATTGATATTTGCAAAAAATACCTGGAACGGATGAGTAAAATCGGAATGACACTTGAAATCGAACTTGGTGTAACCGGTGGAGAAGAAGACGGCGTAGATAACACAGATATTGATAATTCTCAGTTATATACTCAACCCGAAGATGTTGCTTTTGCATATAATGAACTTATGCAAATAAGTGAAAATTTTACTGTTGCTGCTTCCTTTGGTAATGTACATGGTGTATATAAACCAGGAAATGTGAAACTCACCCCGGTCATTCTCAAAAACTCACAAAATTATCTCGTTGAAAAACACAATACTGAACAAAAAGCGGTTAATTTTGTCTTCCACGGCGGGTCCGGATCAACTCAGGAAGAGATTCGCGAAGCCATTAGCTATGGTGTTATAAAAATGAATATTGACACTGATACCCAATGGGCCTTCTGGAATGGTGTCAGACAATACGAAGCTAAATTCCATGATTACCTGCAAGGTCAGATTGGAAATCCGGAAGGAGAAGACAAACCTAACAAAAAGAAATATGATCCTCGTGTTTGGTTACGCGAAGGCGAAAAAGCAATGGTTGAACGATTAAAAGTTGCTTTTGATAACCTGAATTGTATGAACAGAAATTAAAAAAACGCACGACTAAAAGAATCTTAAGACCTGTTGGATTTTCCCTCAGGTCTTTTTTATACTTCGACTGGGCAGAACCTGCGTTTTTAAAAAACCATAACCGACTGCAAATAAGCAATTTATTTTGTTTTAAAAAGTCATGTTAGGCACGCTCAGTATATATCCGGTTTCTTGTTTAAATTTAACTCATATTTCTGAGTCCACTCCTAATATCCAGTTTGTTGCCAAACTTTTCATAATTTGTCCCGACACAGATATAAAAAAAATAATTTTTGGGAGTTGACTCAAGAATGAAAAATTAAATCCTCATGTGGAAAGATTTTTTGTCCTTTTCGAAAAGTGAGCAACGTGGAATCCTGGCGCTTTTTATACTCATAGTGATTGTTCTGTCATTAAATCTCTACTTTAAAACCCGGAAACCGGCATCAACACTAAACACCCAAAAGCTGGATGCCCTCATCGCGAAAATGAACGCAAACAGGATTGTAGAAGAAAAAAAATTAAATCCTGACACCACAACACTTTTTCATTTCAACCCAAACAAAACATCTAAAGAAGCATGGCAAAAACTTGGTTTTGATAACTGGCAAATAAAAATCATCAGTAATTATTTAAACAAGGGTGGCCATTTTTATGAAAAGAGTGATTTGAAAAAGATATACGGTATTTCAGATTCGCAATACAATGCAATCAAATCATTTATCACTATTCCGCTACAAAAACGTTATCATGCAAATCAAATTGAAGAACAGACCAAATATAAAAAGAAAGAAAATCCCGCTACCAATAGCATTGATAGTTCTCATCAAGCTGATAACCAGAATGATAAAAAGGCTATTGATACGCTACCACAATTAGACATAAATTCAATAACCCATACAGAATTACATAAAAAAACAGGTTTGTCTCGTTATATGTCGGAAAGAATTATTAAATACCGAAATTTACTTGGAGGATTTTCAAACAAAAAGCAATTTTACGACGTATACGGTATAGATAATAATCAATTATCATTATTAAATAAATGTACTTTTATTGATAGTGACAAAATAAATAAAATCAATATTAATTTTTCCAATTTTAAAGAGTTATACAGACACCCTTACATCAATTATGAAATGGCAGGAAATATTCTGGATTACAGGTCTGAAAACGGGCCATTTAATTCTTATCAGGAAATGATTGAAAACAAATTGATACCAGATAGTCTATCTCAGGACTTAGAACCTTATATTTCTTTTTAATAATAAAAGATTTTTTTATATGTATTATGAGAAATATATTTTTTTTATTATATTTATATAAAAATTCAAGATTAAAAAACTAAAATAAATTTTTGTATATGTAGAACGAATTAATAATTTTGCAGCTCATTTTTTAAAAGGAGCAATTATGATTATAATACCAGTTAAAGAAGGAGAAAATATAGAACGGTCGCTGAAAAAATTTAAGCGGAAATTTGAAAAGACAGGTGTCATTAAAGAACTGCGAGAGAGACAAGCTTATAAAAAGCCTTCTGAAAAAAAGCGGGACACAATAAAAAAGGCACAATACATTCAGAAATTACAAGAGGAAGAAGATAATATGTAAAACATAATCTTCGTCTTAACGCTTTTTGCATTCAGTTTTCATACTTACTTCTTTGCATTCGGATATTATATTCATAATGTCAGATTGCACTTACTTGCCTCATTCTATAAGAGTTTATTAATCCTTTTATTCTATCATTCGCGATAATAAAAATATATGCGGATAGAAGCATTTCTTAAGTATCTACAAAATGAAAAGAGGTGTTCTCCTCACACCACAAAGGCCTACAAAACAGACTTAGGTCAATTTTTCGATTTTTTGGGTTATAATAGTAATTCGGAATATCCAACCCGGGAAATATCTCATCCGAATATTCGGAACTGGCTCATTCATTTGGTTGATGCAGGAATATCTAACAAAAGCATCAACAGAAAATTGATCACCCTAAATACCTTCTTTAAATATTTACTCAAAGAAAGAAAAATAACATCCAATCCTTTAGCAAAAATAATTTCACCGAAAACCAACAAGGTCCTTCCGTTGTTTATGAGAGAAAAGGAGATAAATATGTTGCTTGATGCTACTGAAGTATTCCCGGACAATTTTGAGGGTTTTCGTAACCGGCTCATGATCGAACTTTTATACCTGACCGGGATACGCTCTGCTGAACTTATCGGATTAAATAATAATGATCTTGATATTCAAACATGTACCATCAAAGTTACCGGAAAAAGAAACAAACAGCGCATTATCCCTTTTACACCCTCACTAAAAAAATGTATAGACCAATACCAAAAATACAGGGATTCTATCGAGATTCATGACCAAAATGCATTTTTTATCACCAAAAAAGGGAAAAGAATCTATCCAAAATTGCTTTATAACATTGTCAGAGCTTATTTGGAACATGTGACAACGATCAACAAAAAAAGTCCGCATATATTACGTCATTCCTTTGCAACCCATATGCTGAATAATGGCGCCGATTTAAATGCTATCAAAGAATTGCTTGGCCATTCCAATTTAAAAGCAACAGAAATATATACACACACGACATACGAAAAATTAAAATCCATTTATGAACAGGCCCATCCAAGGGCATAAAATTATAGGAGGTAGCTCTATGAAAGTAAAAATTAATTCAGTACATTTTGATGCATCTGATCAACTTCAAGAGTTTGTTAAGATGAAAGTAGGAAAATTAGGACAATTTTCTGATACAATTTTAGGAGCAGAGGTTTTCCTTCGTGTTGTGAAACCACAAACGAATGATAACAAAATTGCTGAAATCAGGCTGGAGATGCCAGGTAACAAACTTTTTGCCAAAAAACAGGCATCTACTTTTGAGCAGGCAACAGACCAGAGTGTAGAAGCGCTACGGAAACAAATTCGTAGAAAAAAAGAAAAACTTAAACAGTTTTAAATATCGCTTTAATTTATAGATTTCATAAAACAGCAGAATTACCCGGCATTTTATTCATGCCGGGTTTTTTTTATTCTTTTTTTATGACCAACATTTCGTTACCACCCTTTAAAAACTCGTACTTTACCGGACTGATAAGAAAATTTGAACCCGGCAACAGTGAATCACGGTATAAATCTGTAAGATATTTGGATTTCCGGCCGCTTAGATTGACAAGTGGAAAAATGCGGCATTCTTCTTTGCAAGTTTTCAGAGATTCTCTTATGATTCGCCTGTGGGCATCATAGTCCATTTTGTCTTCATACAAAAAAAGAAAATGAGAAATAAGAGAAATGTCGAATTGTTTATTCCTGAAATTCGAATAAGGAAATTCACTGTATACATATCTTTCAGGATATCTGATATAATCCTTCATAAATATGTCAAGCGCTTTTTCCCTGCTGATTTTTAATTGTTTTATATTTCTAAAATAGGTCCATTTATAAAGTCTCTTCAATGCATGCATTTGATTCAAAACTTCATTCAGGTCATAATCACATCGCTCCTTAATTTCCTTAGCGCTTAACCGGTAAACAGGATCAGCAGAATATACGTGAATTCCTTTTCTATTGGCTTCTGCACAAAAGGAACTAACACCACCGCCGATATCAATTACATACTTTCCTTTTAATTTTTGCGGATGCAGGTTGAACATCATACAATATTCTTCGAATGTCCTTCCTATTAGAACGATATCATCAAGTTTCAGGCTCATTTGATTGGTATGAATTGAATTGAATTGAATTGAATTGAATTGAAAATTTGAGAATGAAATTAATTATCAGGTAATAACTCCTGTACCTGGAACTCATCCTCCATAAAAACCGGATTAATATTGATATCTGTTACTTCAAAAACAATTGATGAGTTATCTGAAAGATATTTTAAAATAAAAGGAAATAAAATTCCATCTACTTCCCTGTAATCCTGAAAATATGTAATACTTTTATCCTCATCAATCTGCATCTCCAGCAGGTTTGTTTTTGTGTTGTAAAAATTAAAAAATCTTCTGCCATCTAATGTCCGGATTTCTACTTCATGATAGTTCAGGTTTTTGTCATAAGCTGTTATGCCATTATATTTCTGACTGAAACCAAGTTCATTGTAATACAACTCAGGGAAAATGAGGGCATTTGTACGCATTGAATTAAGCTCGGATTCCTTCATTGGCACAACTTTATCGCCAGCCGCCATCACACCTTTTCCATTATTGTAAACAGAGACTGAAGTATTGGAATCCATTTTTCTGGTGATTCGCGCCTTGTCAGGAGATTTCATCTTGCTGATCATCGTAAGCTTTTTTCCGTTTATTATAGAAATAACGGTCATTTCGATTGTCTCTACCGATTTAAGCTTATCATATCCTCCAATTGCTTCTATGTAGGCTTCATTAATTAATTTATTTTCGGCATGTTGCGAATTGCCGTTAAAAGACAGAATGACTAACAGGAATAATGTAAAATGAAGGTATTTCATCATATTTTAAAATTTTCAGGAAAACCGAAAGATATATTTCTTAATCAATATATCAAAAAAAAAAACTGATTTTGTGCTCTAAGGGTATGTATAGTATAACTTTTACAATATATTTTCATGATTTTCCGAATAACAGATAAAAACAAAGTATATGTATGTCATGTATTTTATTGGACACCCTAAAAAACCATTTCGTAGTAGAGGGTATTATATTTTTTTCCTGAAATTTTAATTTTTTTAGCCTTTACAGGGATTTGATTCCCGGTTCTCCTGCCGACATGGTCAAGAATATATATTTCTTTTGGTGTTCTATAGTTAAAGATTAGTTCCACATCAACAGGTTCCATAAGTATTGGAGCCTCTCCAACCTCTATCAACTTTGTTTTGTTATCATCATACTTCATACCTGAATTTTTTGCTCTGGCAACTGTTGTGATTAAAATTTTTCCTGTCTCAAGTAATGCCTTGCCTTTTTCAAGGGAACTCACAAGAACAACAGCAAATGGTGTA
Organism: uncultured Bacteroidales bacterium; assembly: GCA_964629805.1. GTDB lineage: Bacteria > Bacteroidota > Bacteroidia > Bacteroidales > CAZVTW01 > CAZVTW01. The sequence continues at coordinate 15,605 of CAZVTW010000054.1, forward strand.
AGAACACGAATACTTATTTCATTCAATTCATGGGTACTTTTATCTGTAAAACCGACAAAACCTTTCAAAGATGGTGTATTTACAGTCATGTACCCTTGTCCGGAAAAGTCCCAAAATAATTGACCTGTAGTAGATTTAACCTGTTTTTTCAGAGTGTCCAGGTATTCCGAAATGTCTGGTGTGCTTGTTTCTTGAAACTTCCGGGTAAAATTAACAGCGATCCTTCCAACTGCGAGCGCTTCAATTGGAATTTCACCTTCAAATACCTTTTGGTCCCGGTCCTGCTTTATCTTGTCCCTGAATCCCAGTTTTCCGTATATTAAATCCTTAATAAGGACATTTTTCTGATGTATGAGCCTTCCTTCTTTAAGATCTCCATTGTATAATGTACTGACTAAAGCCGGATAAAGTGCCATTTGTGTAGGAGATGTCACATTATAAACACCTGGTGTGTGTATTGTATTTGTGAATTCCTGATTATCCATGGCAAATGAATATGATGCGTCCCATCCCTGTAATCCTAAGCCATAGCAGGCAACAATTGGCGCTCCTTCAGCAATCCACTCATTAGGAGGTAAGTTCATCCATTCTGATAAAGCAAAGGGACGGTCTTTAACTTGCTGAATACCTGTTGATAATTGGCCCGACCCAGGTTTTGAGACCATCGCATTGTTTTTGAACCTACCCGGGACAAGACGATGGCCGGTTCCACCGCCAAAGTAATTATGGCGATCAATAATACCCATTTTATAGTCAGTATGCAGGTTATAATAATGAGTTGGCCCTGAGCCCGCCTGCCAACAAGATCCAATAACAGGTCCCCTGTAACCTGTCGACCGGACAGAATCTTTAAAGCGGTTATAAAAGTTCATTTGTTGCTCATAAAGAAATCTGGCCATGTCAAGCAAAAAACGCGGCATCGTGGTATCTTTGTCTGCATATTTATTATACTCATAATCATATATACCATGACTGGCAACAGGGCAAATATTTCGTTCATTCAGGTTCCATTCAACTCCCCTGACTTCCTTTCCCCAATCAATAGCCTCCTTACCCCAGGCATCCATTAATCCCTGATGATTACCATATTTTTTAACAAGCCACCTGGTAAATTTTTGAGTTAATTGTTTTTTGTATGTCGGACATAACTTCAGCATCCTATCTGTTGTGGCGAAAAAAATATTATCTTCGTTTTGTAATTCAATAAATGATAAAGCCGGATCATCAGCATATCTTTTTCCTGAATAAGGGTTTTTATGCCTGAGCATATTCATAATAAGCTCAATATGCAGATTCTGCAGGTCTTCCGAAAAATTTACAAGGCCAATGGTCGAATAGCTGAGATGACTATCCATATCAGCATGAACAATTTCCTGGTAAGCAATCAGTTTTGTACTGTCGCCAGGGCGGGGCTTATGTCCATAAATAGGTGACCAGCCGTAATAAATTCCATTTTCGCGTAAAGCATTCTGAAAATAATCAAAATTGTCAAATAATCCCGAATCAATTTTTGTGGATACATCACCTGTAAATCCGTGATAAGTAAATTTGTGGAACCGAATACCGTTCATCCCATATTTTGTGATAAACCTGACCCATTTATCAACTGTTTCATTATCAGAATAAGGCCGGGCGCTGCATATATTTGTGCCCCAAAATTTAACCGGTGTTGCATCTTCGAAAACAAGTTTATCATCAACAACTTTAACAAAACCATGTTTCCCTGCCGGTTTGTCCAGCCAGTCGGACATATCAATTGAACTGCCAGAGAAATCCTCTTCAGGCCGAAAAGGATACCAAATATCTTTTTTTTCTGTTTCCCTGTTACAACCGAGGAAAAAGAAGATTATCAGGTAAAAAACGTATATACTTTTCATGGTACTTTTTAAAAACAAATTTAATCATTTCAATATTTAAAAGTGCCAAATAAAATGTATATATCAAAAACCTGCTAAATAAAATATTTTATTTTATGAATTGTTGTTTTGACAATGACCAGGTTGGTCGCCACATTCACAGCTAACAATTCCTTTTTCGACAAGTTTAGGATTTGAACGACACGAACCTCCTGAGAATGAACCATTCTTTTTCAGGAACAAATTAATCGAAAGCCCAATAAGTGCAATAGAAAAAATAAGTATGCTAATTATTATTATGGTTAAAATCATTATTCCTCCTTTTTATGAAATTAACAAAGACAATCGGATTCTTGTTCAATGGCATAAATTCATGCCAAAAAAAATATTTTATTTAGAGCATATGTTCATAATTTTTTATTATCTTTGTGAAAGAAAAATAAATGTTCAACCAAAAAAGAAAATTTATATGGCATCAGGAGACAGAACCGGACCATGGGGGCAAGGTTCCCGTACCGGAAGAGGATTAGGTTATTGCGAAGGTTATGACAGCCCGGGATTTACAAAAGGCCCTGGAGGATACGGAGCTGGTTATGGACGCGGATTTCGTCGAGGATACGGTCCTGGCAGAGGATATGGCCGCAGAATGGGTGGCGGAGCCGGATGGGGCTTTCTTGGTTCAGCAATGAACGAGTTTCTGAATTATTGGGCAGGCGGAAGGCCATACCAGTCTAAAGAAGAAGAATTAGAGTCCCTTCGTACACAATCCAAAGATTTGGATAATGCAAGAAAAAATATCCAAAATCGAATAGATGAGATTGAGGGTAAAGAAAAATAGTATTATCTTTGCCCGCCTAATAACAAAAATAAATATGTATGAATTGTAAAGTTGCTGTTCCGACTGCAAATGGGACATTATGTTCTCATTTTGGCCATTGTGAGGCTTTTACCATTTTTGAAATACAAGAAAATGAAATTGTTGCTGAAACAACTCATCCTACCCCTGTACATCAGCCCGGGGCTTATCCCCGGTGGCTTGTTACACAGGGTGTAACACATGTTCTGGCAGGAGGTATGGGACATAAGGCAATCTCTTTATTTCAACAACAAAACATCGATGTTAAAACCGGGGTGCCGGAAAAATCTGCACGTGAGCTTGTTTCGGCTTTTATCGCTGATAAGCTGGAAACCGGTATAAATGCATGTGATCATTAATTTTTATTATGCCGGTAAATTGTTATTTCTGTTTTGTCAGAATGATTGAAAAGTTGATCAGGAAATTCGATCTGAGCGCTGACCAAGAAAATATAATAGTACAAAATTTTTCCCGGAAAATCTCTGAAACCGGGCTGGAAAATCTTAAATCCCCCGAACTTGCAGGATTTATTCATGAGTTGTTAACTGAGGCAACCGGTGTGAATGACTTATATAAAGAAGAAAAAGTAAGTCATAATCGTATGCTTCTGGAATTGTACAACAAACTCAGGCACAAGGTACATACTTCCGGTCATCCCCTCAATCAGGCCTTACGATATGCTCTGGCCGGAAATATTATTGATTTGGGGCCATCACACACATTCAATATCATTGAAGAGATGGAAGGAGTGACCAGAAAACACCTGGCTGTTGATCATTCAGAGCTTCTGTTCTCACAGCTTCAAACAGCAAAAAATGTTCTTTATCTTGGGGATAATTGTGGTGAAATTGTGACTGATAGATTATTTATTGAAACAACCGCACGCTCTGATATCTATTTTGCTGTGAGAGGTTACCCTGCTCTGAATGATGCAACCAGGGAAGATGCTCACTTTACAGGCATGGATAAGATTGCCAGAATTATAGACAATGGCCACAATGCACCATCTACTCTGTTGGAAAAGTGTTCTGATGAATTTTTAAATATTTACAAAAAAGCTGATTTAATTATTTCAAAAGGACAGGGAAATTTGGAAGGGCTGGTAAATGTAAAGGATAAAAATATTTTCTTTTTATTAACCGTGAAATGTGAAGTTATGGCAGAAAGAACCGGCACAAATGTAAAGGATATTGTTGTGATGAATAATCAGACTTTCTGATGATCCAATTTATCCATTGATTCATGATTGCATAATACCTAAAATTCTAAAACGAAAATCTACTGCAACACTGAACTGCACATTGCTATTGAGAATGCTCTCTGCAAAATATCTCACCGTAACAATAGCTACGCTTGCGATATTTTTTTTTGATGCGCTTCGCAATTTCAAAACACATTTCAGTGTTTTGTTACGATTACATTTTAGAAATTTAGGTAATATCCTTTAAGTTTTATATCCACTT